>JAKQEZ010000221.1 GCA_029558435.1 Bacteroidota bacterium | reverse complement strand
AAAATAATCGTTGTTTTTCTCGGTATTGGTCACCCAATTCAACTCATTTCCTAAGTCTGTAGGCGTTCCTGTGAAAGAATTTAGTTCGACAGAGAGGGCAACAATTCCAGAATTGAATTCAACTGTAAAATCACATTCATCTCCTTCCCATCCATCAATCATCAAATAGTAAGTTGTTCCAACAACTAAATTAGGAACATTAAAAGTTAAACAAGTTTTACCACTTGTCAATTGACTTTTTCCCGAACCACTTCTATCATAAGCGTAGGATGTTCCACATGAACTACAATCACTTCCACTTAATTGAGGTAAATACATTTTTTCAGTATATGGGGATGATGTACTACCACAATTTCCTGAAAATATGAGTGCTTGAATTCCAGATGATCCCCACGAAGAATTTTTATCTCTACACCCAGTACCACAACAAATGGTCATATTAACTGATGTATTATTTGCAACAAACTTAAAATAAGAACTGTTTTCAATAGTATAGTTTCCAAATATATTAGATCCTTTTTTGTGTAACCAGTTTGGTGAATCAGCTGTGTAATTACCTGTTGAACCACAATAAGTTCCTGCAGTTTGAATTAGAGTTGCATTAGAACAATCATCATCTCCTGTTTGAGGTTCACACTGTGAATAACCCACAAACGACAAAAACACACTTATAAAAAGGGAAATTGAATAGTAAATAGTTTTCATTTTCAAAAAATATCAAATTAAACAATAATAGTAATAGCTATCAATTGCAAGTAATTGCAATAGCTATTTAAGTAATAATCTGTAGTAAATTGATGATTGTTTTGTATTCAAATTTAATGATTAAGAGTGGATTAAAAAACAACGCATTGAATTATTTGATGTAGGTCAAAAAATGCAGTTTGTTTTTAAAATAAATTGCAAAAAAATAGTTGCTATTTTGTAAACGATAGGTGATTTCACTTCCATTTATGTTAATTTTAGTAAATTTGCACCTGAATTATCAACTCAAGCAGAAATGGACAGTACAAAAGAAATCGACGGGTCGAAAGTGCGCATCAAAAAGCCAAATTGGTTGCGCGTGAAATTGCCAACAGGTGAGAGCTACCGTGAGGTTCGATCAATTGTGTCTGAACATAAACTGCATACCATTTGCGAAAGTGGTAGTTGCCCCAATATGGGTGAGTGCTGGGGAGAAGGAACGGCTACTTTTATGATTTTGGGAAATATTTGTACGCGCTCCTGCGGGTTTTGTGCTGTGCAAACAGGAAAACCAGATGCAGTGGATGAATTTGAACCGGGTCGTGTGGCACATTCTGTGAAGTTGATGAATTTAAAACATGCCGTTATCACTTCGGTTGACCGTGATGATTTAAAAGACGGAGGCTCGCTTATTTGGGCGCAAACTGTGCGTGCTATTAGAGCACAATCACCAGGCACAACCTTAGAAACCCTTATTCCGGATTTTGCAGGAAAATGGGAAAATTTACAAAATGTTATTGATGTTGCACCAGAAGTGGTTTCGCATAATTTGGAGACCGTAAGACGTTTGACCAAAGCAGTGCGTATTCAAGCAAAATACGATCGTAGTTTGGAAGTGTTGTTCCGCTTAAAAAAAGGTGGAATGCGCACCAAATCGGGAATTATGTTGGGATTGGGCGAATCACATGAGGAAATTATTGAAACACTCGACGATTTAGCGTCTGTTAATGTGGATATTGTAACCTTGGGACAGTACTTGCAACCAACGCCTAAGCACTTGCCAGTGGCTGAGTTCGTAACTCCAGAACGTTTTGCAGAATACCGCGATTATGCCCTAAAATTAGGCTTTAAATACGTTGAAAGTGGACCACTTGTTCGTTCTTCTTACCACGCAGAAAAACACGTAGCCGATTTGTAGTTGCGAATAGATTTATTTGCCAATGCAAAATTTACTAAAAATATTGGCCAATAGGTCGTCCTCTGAGATATTCCCTGTGATGGTACCTAAATGATACATCGCTTGGCGGATGTCCATCGCCACAAAATCGCCAGTAATGTTGGTTTCCAATCCTATTTTTGCTTGTTGCAATGCCTCGCGTGTGCGTGTGAGGGCGTCGCGGTGACGAACATTGCTAATTACTACTTCGTTTTGTAAATCAGTACCTTGCACAATTTGTTCCACCATCCACGCTTTTAGCACTTCCATGTTTTGTCCCTGCTTGGCACTAATACTGATTTCATTTTCTTCTAATTCTACCGAAAGCACATCGGCTTTATTGGCAATCAACACAATGCGTTTGGAAGGGTGTTTTTCTTGCAATTCTTTTTTCCACAAGCGCACTTCTTGCAAACTGTTCTCAACACTTAAATCGGCTAAACAAAGCACCAATTTGGCTTGTTCAATTTTTTGTTTAGAACGCTCAATGCCCAATGCTTCAATTTCTTCGGCATGCTCACGAATACCTGCTGTATCAATCAAGCGGAATAAAATTCCATCAATGTTCAATGTTTCTTCAATTACGTCGCGCGTGGTACCAGCAATGTTGCTCACAATGGCACGGTCTTCTTGCAACAATTGATTCAATAAAGTGGATTTACCAGTGTTAGGTGCTCCAACTATGGCAACCGGAACTCCATTTTTGATGGCATTTCCCAATTCAAACGATTGCTCAAGGCGGGTAATGACATTCAACACTTCTATTATGAGGTTCAACAGTTCTGTTCTGTCGGCAAATTCCACATCTTCTTCCGAAAAATCAAGCTCCAATTCCACCAAACTAGCAAAATGAATGAGTTGTTCGCGCAAATCTTTGAGTTCGTTGGAGAAATTACCACGCAATTGGTTCAAGGCAATTTCATGGGCTTTTTTAGATTCGGAAGCAATCAAATCGGCAACAGCTTCTGCCTGTGAGAGGTCCATTTTACCATTCAAAAATGCACGCATGGTAAACTCGCCCGGCTCAGCCATTCGGCAACCTTGCTCCAACAACAAACCTAATACACGTTGCAAAATGTAGTTGGAACCGTGACAAGCAATTTCTGCACTTTCCTCGCCCGTAAAACTTTTTCCATCTTTAAAAACAGAAATCAATACTTCATCGATGATTTCACCATTTTTTGTGGAAATGGTACCAAAATGCAAAGAATGTGACTGTTTATCGGCTAAATTTTTACTAAAAATGGGCGAAATAAGCTGCAAACAATCTTTTCCTGAAATACGAATAACGCCAATTGCTCCAATTCCTGTTGGAGTTGCCAAGGCACAAATTACATCATTTTGAAGCGCTGTCATTCAACAAAGTTACTTTAATCTTTTCTATTTCTTTTTCAACAAGAGTAAAAATTCTTTATTGCCATCTCCACCTAAAATTGGCGAGTCGATGCAATCCACGCTTTCCAACTGACTTAATTTAGCAGCCGCTTTTACACGTTCAATAATGGAAGGGTAAATGGAAGGATCTTTGACTATTCCACCTTTGCCAATATGCTCTTTTCCAGCTTCAAATTGTGGTTTCACCAAGGCTATAACAATGGCATCGGTTTGTAAAAAAGAGGTAATAAAAGGAAAAATTTTATCGAGCGATATAAACGAAACGTCAATCACACCAACAGCGCATTGCTCGGTGATTTGTTTAGAAGTTAACTCGCGCACATGTGTTTTTTCAAAGTTTACAACGCGTTCATCGGCTTTCAACGATGCGTGCAATTGATCTTTCCCCACATCCACACAAAATACTTTTTTTGCTCCATTTTTAAGCAAAACTTCGGTAAATCCACCCGTAGATGCTCCAATATCCATACAAGTTGCTCCCTCCACCTGGATGTCCCATTTATCAAGTGCTTCAACCAATTTTAAAGCTCCTCTGGAAACCCACGGAATTTCTTCTGAAAGCAATTCAATAGTGGCATCAACAGGAACTTTTTTCCCTGTTTTATTGATTAATTTCCCGTTGACCTTCACACCGTATTTGCGAATAATTTCTTCTGCTCTTACGCGTGAACTAACCAAATTCAATTGCAATAAAAGTTTATCTATGCGTTCTTCCATGTTGCAAAAATACGATATTTCACACATAAAAAATGCCGCTCCAAAAGGAAACGGCATTTTGATATTTTTAGGAGTAACTAACGCACCAAGTTGACATGGCCAACATAGCGTTTGTGTTCATCGTAATTTTTAATTTTAATTTCGATTTTCCAGGTATAGGTTCCATCTTGCACCATTTTACCATTGTATGTTCCATCCCAACCAACTTCTGTATCATGCGTTTCAAAAATTAACTCACCCCAACGGTTGAAAATCAACATTTCGTATTGGTACACATCAAAACCAGAGGTAATTACTGGGAAGAAGGTATTGTTGAATTGATCACCATCTGGTGTAAAGGTATTTGGAACATAAATAATCAACGGTTCCACCACTTTTACAGAATAATAAGCTGTATCCACACACCCTACATCGTTAGAAGCCACCAACATGATAGGGAAAGTTCCTGCATTTTCTTCAGAATATACATGCGTTGGCTCAAATTCATTGCTTGGTGCAGAATCATCACCAAAATACCACGTATAATTGGTTGCATTACTTGAATAATTGTGCATTTGTGCTTCCCAAGGATAATTGTCAATCACTTGCGGAGTTGCATAGAAACTTGCATCAGGTGTAGGATAAACACAAATGTAATCTTGGATAGTTTGTGTGTTTGTACAACCCGCAGCAGAGGTTACCATCAATGTTACATCATAACAACCATAGTTGTTAAACACCGGATTGATTGGTCCACAGCCATCAATTGTACGGCCGTCACTAAAAATCCATTTGCAACTTACTGAACCATCAGCCAATGTATTGTTCAATGTTGGTGTAACAGGCGCACAACCTTGCAAGTTAATTCCGTCAATGTTTAACGATGGAATAGGAGCAACCGTAACAGTAACGGCATCCGTGTTCACACAACCGTTGATGTCTGTTCCAGTCACTTGATAAGTTGTAGTTTGCGTTGGAGTAACTGTTTGAGAAGCCCCAGCACCCAATCCGTTATCCCATGAATAAGATACACCGCCACTTGCCATCAACGTTGTAGATGCTTCCGCACAAATTGTTACATCTTGTCCAGCATTTATTGCAGGCAATGGATTCACTGTAACTTGCACTTGATCGGTTGAAACACAGTTGTCAATTACCGCTGTTACCACAAAAATTCCACTTCCAGAAGGCGCAAATGGTTGTCCGTCAATCACCCCATTGTTCCACGAAATTGGAGCATTTCCAGGATTGTTAGCCGTTAACGTAATGCTGTCACCAATACAAATTATGATATCGTTTGGAGCAGAAATTACAGGCGCATTTGGTTCTATCAATTGCACTAAAGTTGGATCAATTGTTTGACAACCGCTTGCACTAATAGTTACCGAGAAATTGGCATAATTTCCAACAGTTAAGGAAGATAATACAATTTCACCTGCAGCATTTGTTGTTAATGTAGCTGGTCCAACAGGTGCACCATTTTTACTATAAACTAACGAATAACTTGTTGTTGGCGTTAAACCACTCAAAGTAATTGAGCCATCCGCATTACCACAAGTTGGATTAACAGAAGTAATTGTAAACTCTGGATTGGCAATTACTGTTACTTGTTGTGTAGATGTGCTTGGACAAAATCCTGGAGCACTGTATTCTACCGTATAAGTTGTTCCATCAACACCATTGGTAATTTCACCAGTTGCCGCATTGATAGTAGCCCCATCAGAAACTGCTGGATTAAAGCTAAATGTACCGCCCGGAGTTGCAATATTACTTGCTGCGTTGCTTGTTCCCTCACAGAAATCAGTTAAATCAAACGAAGGATCTGCAGGAGGTAAATTGGTCAATGCAGCTGTTGCTGTTGCTGTACAACCTTTTGCATCTGTAATAGAAACCGTGTAACTTCCTTGCGCTAAATTAGAGAAAGTACCGTTGTTTTGAGTTGTTCCTCCAAGCGTGTAAGAATAAGGTGCTGTTCCTGTTGCCGCAGTAAAAGTAATTGCTCCATCATTTGTTCCACATGTTGGATCTGTTGTTGTTGCTGTTGCTGTTGGCAATGGATTGACAGTAACTTGTTTCACTAAAGACGTAGGACAAACACCACTTAAGCTGTATTGAATACTATAAGTTGTGCCACCAACACCATTGGTAATTTCACCTGTTGCAGCGTTAATGGTTGCTCCATCCGAAACAGCAGGGTTGAAACTAAATGTACCTCCCGGAGTTACAATTCCCGTTGCACTATTTGTTGCACCTTGACAGAAATCCGTTAAAGTAAATGAAGGATCATCTGCTGATGTGTTGGTTAGTGTTACATTTCCAGTTACTACACATCCTTTGTTATCTGTTATGGTAATGTTATAAGTATTGTCAGGAAGATTGGTAAAGTTACCTGATGCTTGTGCCGTTCCGTTTAAATCATACGTGTAAGGTCCCGTACCATTAGCTGCTGTTAACGTAATAGAACCATCACTATTTCCACATGTTGGATCTACTTGAGTGGACGTATAAGTTGGGTTTGGATTAACAGTAACCGTTGCCGTAGCCGTATTTTTACAGCCATTGTTATCTGTACCAGTAACCGTGTAAGTTGTACTTGCTGTTGCAGTTGTGGTAACTGTTGCTCCAGTTGTTGCACTTAAATTTGTTCCAGGCGACCATGAATAAGTAGTTGCGCCATTTGCTGTTAATGTTGCAGAACCGTTTTCGCAATATTCACCATTAGTTACAGTGATGGTTGGGTTTGGATTTACCGTTACGCTTATTGTTGCTGAAGTTGCACATTGCCCTCCATCAGGTGTAAATGTATAGGTTCCACTTGCTGTGTTGCTAATTGTTGCGGGACTCCAAGTACCCGTAATTCCATTGGTTGAAGTGGTTGGCAACGCAGGTGCTACATCTCCATTACAAATTGGTGAAATAGGGTTAAATGTTGGTGTAACCGATGGAACGGTAACCGTAACTTGCGCTGTTCCTGAACAACCATGCTGTGTATCTGTAACCGTTACAGTATATGTTGTTGTTTGTGTTGGAGTTGCGGTTGGATCGGGTACTGTTGTGCTACTCAAACCATCTGGTGGCGACCAAGAATAGGTTAAAGTTCCTCCAGAGCTTCCTCCACAATTAACACGAACAGTGTAATCCTCAATTTCATCACTAAATGTATAACTACCTGTTCCAGAAGTATATCCGGCGTAAGGAGCTTCTATACCTACTGGATTTGTATAAGTACACCCACCATCTGAAGCTACAAAAGGTGCATTGTCTTTAAAGCGGATGCGCATTCTATAAGCTCCATAAGGTTGACCGGCTGGAACGGTAATTGGAATGTTTGTTAAAATGATATTAGGATGATTATTTATTGCAGGACTGGTATAAACAACTTCGGTCGCATTTTCAAAAGTACCATTGTTGTTCCAATCTACCCATACTTTGCAGAAATAAGGTTGGTTATTATACAACGATTTGGCAGTAATATTCAAATAAAATGTATTTCCAACACATACTTCAACGTATTGTGATGTAAAGTCACTCAACCAAATTGTTGACCAAGCATTTGGTCCCATTGGATCTATGTGACCAACATCAACCAACGTATTGGGGTTGTTAATGTTGGTTGTACCACCTGTTGTTGTTACCGTGTTAATGTAAATTCCCCCTCCTTGTGTTAAAGAATTACTTTGAAAACGTGCTGTATGCATACACGTAGGTGCCAAAGTATAATCGGGAGTAGGGTTGCTTGCAGGTCCACCTAAATTAGCACTACCACCACAAGGAATGGTAATATCATTGCCGGCATTTGCCGTAGGAGGACATTGAGCATGTAGTGTAGATGTTGTAGTGATTAGTGTGATTGATGGAATAAAAAGGGCGCCAAAAATTAGTTTTAACAACCCTTTTGCATGATTTATTTCATTCATCACAAAAAAGTTATGTAGTTTATTCTTAGACGTAAAGAAAAGAAAAAGGTTGCTAATTATCTAAAAAAAAGTTGATTTTTTTGTTAAAAGTTATATTTTTCAATAATAGCATGTTAATAAATGTTTTTTTAACGTAACACAATTGTAAATTAAACGATTAATAAATTTCAGTAAAAACGGGTATTTGCGCTTTTTTTGTAGTTTTGTAGAAAAATAAATTCAATGGCTCAAAAACCATCCATTCCAAAGGGAACAAGAGATTTTTTACCGATAGAAGTAGCACGAAGAAACTACTTGTTCAACACCATTAAAGAAGTTTATAAAAAATATGGATTTGCTCCAATTGAAACGCCTTCGTTTGAATTATCATCCACTTTATTGGGGAAATATGGCGAAGAAGGTGACCGCCTAATTTTTAGAATACTCAATTCGGGTGAAAAAATGAAAAAAGCGGATTTAGACGCTTTGAAAAACGATAATTTACCCCGTTTTGCCAATTCTTTGGCTGAAAAATCATTGCGTTACGATTTAACGGTTCCTTTTGCGCGTTTTGTGGTGCAACACCAAAATGAGTTGTCGTTTCCATTTAAACGCTATCAAATTCAACCGGTTTGGCGTGCTGATCGTCCTCAACACGGTCGCTACCAAGAATTTTTTCAATGCGATGCCGATGTGGTTGGTAGTGATTCTTTGATTTATGAGGTTGATTTTGTTTTGATGTTTGATGAGGTGTTGACCAATTTAGGATTGCCCGATTTTTCAATTAAAATCAATAACCGTAAAATTTTGTCGGGAATTGCCGAAGTATGTGGCGAAGCTGATAAGATTGTTACCATCACCGTAGCCATCGATAAATTGGATAAAATTGGTGTTGATGGTGTGGTAAAAGAATTGCAAGAAAAAAATATTAGCAATGCTGCCATTGAAAAAATAAAACCGCTGTTTGAAATGTCGGGTTCTAATGAAGAAATTTTAACCCAAATGGAACGTTATTTGGCAACAAGCGAAATAGGTTTAAAAGGAATTCAAGAACTTAAATTTGTTTTAAATGCTGTAAATGCTTTGCAGTTAAAACGTGCAAAATTAGAATTTGATGTAACACTTGCCCGTGGATTAAACTACTATACCGGAGCTATTTTTGAAGTAAAAGCTAACGGTGTGCAAATGGGAAGTATTTGTGGTGGTGGACGCTACGACGATTTAACAGGTTTGTTTGGAATGAGCGGAATGTCGGGGGTTGGTATTTCTTTTGGTGCCGACAGAATTTATGATGTACTCAATGAATTGAACCTTTTCCCAGCAACTCTTACAAAAGGTGTAAAAGTGTTGTTTATCAATTTTGGAGAAAACGAACAAGCTTATTGTATGCAATTGGCACATCAATTAAGAAATGAAAACATAACGTGCGACATTTATCCAACAGCTGCTAAATTGCAAAAACAAATGAAATATGCCAACGATACCCATGCAGAATATGTTGCATTAATTGGAGAAGCTGAATTGGAAACAAAAACTATTACTTTGAAAAACATGACTTCTGGTGAACAAACAAAATTTACAGTAGAAGAATTAATAAATCATTTGAAATGAACACAATAATCATCGATAGAAAGTGGTTGCGTTTAGAAGAGTTAGAAGCAATTTTAAATACACCATCTCACCTACAATTAGACGAAGCAACAAAGCAAGAAATTCAAAAATGCCGTGATTTCTTGGATAAAAAAGTGGAAAGCTCAACCGAACTTATTTACGGAGTAAATACCGGATTTGGTTCGTTGTGCAACACTGCCGTTTCTAAAGAAGATTTGTCAACTTTACAATCCAATTTGGTGCGCTCACATGCTTGTGGTATGGGAGAAATGGTACCGTTTGAGATTGTAAAACGCATGTTGTTGCTAAAAGTATTGGGCTTGTCGCATGGAAAATCGGGTGTGCAAGTGCAAACCGTTGAGCGTTTAATCTATTTTTTCAATAACAATATTTTGCCCGTTGTTTACCAACAAGGTA
The DNA here is from genome assembly GCA_029558435.1 of Bacteroidota bacterium. Next base: position 4,487 of record JAKQEZ010000221.1, on the reverse strand, counting down.
GCTTGGGAGCATCTGGCGATTTGGCACCATTGGCTCATTTGTGTTTGCCTCTTTTAGGCGAAGGCGAAGTATTGCATAATGGAACCATTCGTCCAACAAGTGACGTTTATGCAGAATTGAATTTACAACCCATTGTTTTGCAATCAAAAGAAGGGCTAGCCTTGTTGAACGGTACCCAATTTATGAGTGCTTATGCGTCGTATGCAGTTGCCAATTGTTTCAAATTGTGGCATCAATTCAATTTAATTGGAGCCATGTCATTAGAAGCTTACGATGGTCGTTTAAACCCTTTCAACGATAATGTGAATTCAATTCGCAATCAAAAAGGGCAAATAGAAACCGCCAATCAATTCCGTTCTATTTTGGATGGAAGCCAGTTGATTGCTCGCCACAAAGAACATGTGCAAGATCCTTATTCGTTCCGTTGCATCCCGCAAGTACATGGAGCATCGTTGGATACGTTTAAACATTGTGCTAAAATCGTAGAACGTGAAATTAATGCTGTAACGGATAATCCAACCGTTTTTCCAGAAGATGACGAAGTGGTTTCTGCAGGAAATTTCCATGGTCAACCATTGGCATTAACAATGGATTTTATGGCCATTGCCATTGCAGAAATGGGAAGTATTTCTGAACGTCGTGTGTATAAATTGATTTCAGGAACAAGAGGATTGCCAGCATTTTTGGTTGCTAACCCAGGTTTAAATTCTGGATTTATGATTCCTCAATATACTTGTGCTTCTATTGTTAGCCAAAACAAGCAATTGTGCACACCTGCAAGTGTAGATACGATTGACTCCTCTAACGGACAAGAAGACCACGTATCGATGGGAGCAAATGCGGCTACTAAATTGTACCGTGTTATTGAAAATTGCTATTCTATTCAAGGAATTGAGTTAATCAATGCCGCACAAGGGTTGGAGTTTAGACGTCCGTTGAAAAGTTCTTCAATCATCGAACAATTGCATCAAGAATACCGCAAAGTGGTACCTTTTATTGATACTGACACCTATTTCCATCCACTTTTGGAAGTAAGTAAACAATTTGTTAAACACTTAAATATAAACTAATTATGAATGACTTTTTAGACAGTGACGAGGAAAGAGACAGAAGACCTGTTTTTTTAACGGTAGTTGGAATACTCAGTTTGGTAAACATCAGCTGGTCGTTGATTCAAAATATAACTTCGTTTTTAAGCGGACCATTAACGGAAGAAGGAATGGAAGCCTACCGTTTGGAAATGGCAAAAAGCTTAAGTACGGTGCAAGATACAGGTGTGGTATGGGCAGAAGACTTGATTCAAAGTGCTATGAATATGGTAGAATCTATAAATGTCAATCATACAATGAATTTATTGTCGAGCACCGTTATTTTAATCATTGGACTTGCAGCTGTTATCATGATGTTGAAAGGTAGAAAAATAGGATTTCACGGCTACATCATCTACAGTTTTTTAGCTTCTGTGCAAATTTATTTGTTTGTAACGCCATCGTTGTTGCCGAATATTATGGTAATATTCTCATTATTGGCTAGTGGCCTGTTTATTCTGTTTTATGGCTTGAACTTGAAATGGATGAAATAATTTACGTTTTTATATAAACGAAAAAGAGGTTGAATTTTGCAGTTCAACCTCTTTTTTTTGGTAAGAATTGTATTTTTATTTCTGTATGGTTATAAAACCATGGCATTTTGATTTGTAGGGCTCTTCTTTGCAATTGAAATCATCCGAAACGATTTTGTAGAAATATACCCCATCCGAAAGTTCTGTTCCTTTTTTATCTTTTCCATAGAAAATAGGATTATCCTTAGAAGCTTCAAAGATTGGATGTCCCCAACGGTTAACAAAAGTTACTTTGTAATTAATGCATTCTAAATCCATTAAAGGAAAGACAACGAAATCGTTTACTCCATCCCCATTAGGTGTGATGATGTTTGGAATGTTGAAGTTTTCTGCTGTCACACCTGTAGGCACGTTAACAATTGCACTTGTAGTTGCTTGACAACCGTTTGCATCTGCAGCAGTCAAAGCATAAGTATGATCTCCAGCTGTTTGGGCGGTGTACACCAATGGATTTCCAGTTCCAATAGCTGTTGTTCCATCCAACCAATTGTATGAAGCATAATTTGCTGGTGTTGCCGTTAATGTTACCGTTTGAAAACAATCTACACTTGCTTGAAATTGAACAGTCAATTCACTTCCGATGGTAAAGTTGTGTGTGTAGCTACTATGACAACCTTGCGCACTTGTGTAATCGTAGGTAAACGAATAAGCACCAGGCGTAGCATTTGCAACTTGCAATGTATTTCCAGAAATGAGGGAACCTGTTAAAGTTCCACCAGCTGGATTCATAACTACGTTATAATCTGGTGAATTGAAGCAAAAATAGGTTGGTGTATTGGTTGTAATCGTTCCACCATTTATAACTTTAATTGTATCCGAAGCTTGTGCCAAACACCCTGGGTTGTTAGGATCGGTGATGGTGTAGGTAATCACGTGTTGTCCTAAACCAAACTGTGCAGGGTCAAATTGTGTGATGGTTTGTGTTCCTACGTTAAATGTTCCACCAGCTGGAGTTCCAATCAAAGCAATAGGTGCTGCTCCTAAACAAATTTCATTTTGTACAGAAAAAGTTGGAGGCGTTGTTGTGGTAACTGTAAAAGAAACAGTTGTTGAATCACTACATCCAAATTGGTTGGTTACAACATATTTAATGGTATGTGTTCCCGGTCCGGCATTAAAAATATTGATGGTATTTCCAGTTACTCCAGGTCCAGATAAGGTGCCACCAGCAGGTGACAACGTAGGCGTAACTGTTGTGTTAGACAAGCAATACGTTGGGTCAACACCAGAAATTGTTGGCACTGGCTTTGGATTGACAGTAATGGATGAAGTATCGGCATTTTCACACCCATTTTCATCGGTAAAAGTATAGATGATAGGGAAAGTACCATTTCCAGCAGTTGCAACGTTGAAAGATGTGCCACTTACACCAGTTCCAGTAAACACACCCGTTTGTCCACTTGTTGGAGTAGGTGAGTAATTGGATAAAGCTACTGTTTGTCCTTCATTACAAACACTTGTTTGAGGGGCAAAAGTTACAGTTGGAACATAATTTTCAATGGTAACAGTAAATGTTTGGGTAGCATTGTTTGCATCGGTAACAGTTACGTTGTATGTTCCCGCACACAATCCTGTAGCAGTTTGTGTAAGTTGCGCTTCTGAGTCGTTCCAAAGGTAGCTATACGGCGCATTTCCTCCGCTTACGTTAATTGTAGCAGTAGCATCACATGACGATGTTCCGAGTGTAGCACAAACGTCGTTGCAAGTTCCATACGTTGCAGGAGCTTTTACATCAGTTGCCCAAGCCCCTCCATCTGGCATTCTTCTAATTGTTAAATCATCTTTTGGCACGGCGCTACTATAAATATTTTGTTTTCTATTTGCAGGAATATTCGTGTAGCTTGCTAAAGAAGTCACACCTGTATTACAACCTGTACTTGTGGGAATACAAGGTAAACCTGCGCTTCCTGCAGCATCTCCCCAGCTAATAGCATCTTGTACTTGTCCGTTTCTATCATAAAAAGCAAACCAACCACCAGCATTAGGAAACCATAAACGGTGCCCACCACTTCCAACACAAACTCCATTACCTGTAATGCTAACAGGCACAATTACCTCAACAGTATTTCCTCCATTAGCAACCAATAAATTAGTTGGAACAGCTGGTGCATTAGCACCTCTTACAACACAAAACCCACCTGGAGGAACAATCGTATTGGCAGGAAGTTGAAACCCACCACCATACGGTCCAGAAGGATCATTGGCAGCATTTCCCAAATAATAACACGAAATATCAACAGGTTCACAAATATTTGGATTGTACAGTTCTATCCATTCTCCAGCAGCTGCAACTGGTGGAACTAATGGTGGAATACCATCTGATTGATTTCCAGATAAAGATCCATCACCATTATTGGGTGCAACTTGAATTTCGTTAATTAAAATACTTGGTCCATTGTAATCACAGCCACTCCCATTGCAAATAGTATTAATTGTTTTGTTGAACGTCGCCGTCATTTGCGAATAACCAGTAGTTATGGTTGTGACAACAACAAGTAGAATTGTAATTTTTTTTAGTTTCATAATGAATGAAAAATGTTAGTTTGTTATATTTTGAGTAGTAGGTGAACGCTAAATTGATAAATGTGGTTGCATATTTACACATAATATATTAAATATCATATAATTTGTTAAATATTTATCACTTTTAAAATATTATAAAACTAATTAACATGAAAAAAGCTATCCCGAAGAATAGCTTTTAGAATCATTTTATTGTAATTATTTGACTAGTCCTAAATAACCGATACAGATTATTAAGACAAAAATAATTAATTATATCCCAGTAAAGACGTCTTTACTGGGATATTTGTTTTTATAAGTTCTTATTTTAATTTGATTTTGTAGATGCATTTGCTCTGGAGTC
>JAKQEZ010000220.1 GCA_029558435.1 Bacteroidota bacterium | reverse complement strand
GACTCCAGAGCAAATGCATCTACAAAATCAAATTAAAATAAGAACTTATAAAAACAAATATCCCAGTAAAGACGTCTTTACTGGGATATAATTAATTATTTTTGTCTTAATAATCTGTATCGGTTATTTAGGACTAGTCATCTTTTTTACAAATCTTCAGGCAATGCCGCTTGTTTGTATTCTCTTGCTTTTGGTTTCAATTTGTCTATAAACACTACACGCAATTTTTGTCCGTCTTCCACAAAAATCATCTCAGAAATTCCATTTGTAACTTTTGGTGGGTTCTTTTGCTGGTTGTAAAATTTCTTCTCCAATAAAAAATAATCACCATCGCGATATTGAATAAAAATGGAAGTAATAAATCCATTCTCAACACGAACTTTTCCACTTAAACACTCTTGTCCGTCTGGTGTGAAAAAACTTAAAATTACATTGCGGTGCATATCGTCAGCAACGGCATAAGAACCGCGTTTTTCAAAAGCTTTTTGTAGTTTGTCAAAACAGCCTTCTTGCGCAAATAATGTGCTAAAACTGAAAATGCTAAGGGCGATAAGTATTGTTTTCTTCATATTAATTTTAGTTAGTGGATTAAAAATCCGAGTTTCAAATATAATAAGTTTGCCTTAATTTTGTTACATTCAGAAATAAAATTTTACTTTTGAATCAAAACAAGACGACAATGAGTAAACAAATAGCAGACCATTTTTTTGAAGCAACAGCCATCTTGCAAAAATTTAACACCGAAGAAAACTTTCAAAAAATCGCAAAAGCCGGACAAATCATGGTGGATGCAGTTAATAATAACGGAAAAATTATTAGTTGTGGCAACGGTGGCTCTATGTGCGATGCCATGCATTTTGCAGAAGAATTAACCGGACGTTACCGCAATGATCGACCTGCAATTCCTGCTATTTCCATCTCCGACCCAAGTCATATCTCTTGCGTAGGCAACGATTACGGTTATGAATTTGTGTTTTCGCGCTATGTGGAGGCAGTGGGACAAAAAGGCGATGTGTTGTTGGCAATTTCAACTTCGGGAAACTCAAAAAACGTACTTCGCGCCATTGAAGTAGCCAAAGAAAAAGGAATGAAAATCGTTGGTTTAACCGGGAAAGACGGTGGAAAAATGGCGGAACTTTGCGATGTAGAAATTAGAGCACCCCATTCAGAATATGCCGATAGAGCACAAGAAATTCATATTAAATGCATTCACAGCTTAATTGATTACATCGAACGAAACAAATAAGCACTCCATGCGTTTTTTTGAGAAAATTCCTATTTATTTACGCAATTTCATCCAACAAATGCTGTTTGTCTGGGTGGCAATGTCCTTCACACGAGGATTGTTTCACCTACTCAATAGTCAGGCTTTTTCAAACGTTACTTTTTACGATTATTTTATAGGCGCTTGGTTTGATTTAATCACCCTCAGTTTGATATTTTTACCCTATGCCTTAATCTATTTATTACCGTTTTCGCCTACCATACGCCAAGCTAAATGGTACCGCTTTTCTTGTTCATTTTTATTTGTGACCATTACTTTGTTGGCCATCGGACTCAATTTAATGGACATCGAATATTTTAAATACACCAGCAAACGTTCCACCGCCGATTTGCTCGCCATTCTCACCGCAGGCTCCGACTTAAAACAATTAATTACCACCTTTATCACCGATTTTTGGTACATCATTCTTATTTTCATTCTATTGGTGATTGGAGTTGTAAAACTGTATTTCCGCTGGAGCAATGAAAAACAAACCCAACATCAACCGCTTTGGAAAGGAATAATGGTGTATCTTCTAGCACTTGCTACGATGGTGTTTATTGGTCGCGGAGGCATTGTTTTTAAACCTGTTGGCGTACTCGATGTTTCGCGTTTTGTGCAATCTTCCAAAACCGCTTTGGTGCTCAATACGCCGTTTACCATGCTCAAATCCATTGGTAGTGAAGGATTAGAAAAAGTGAATTACTATCCTTCCATTGCGGCAACCGAACGCTATTTTAATCCCATAAAAACCAGTCACCCGCAAGGCATTTTACCCAAAAATACCAATGTGGTGGTGCTCATTTTAGAATCGTTTGGCAAAGAATTTATTGGATATTACACCAGAGAAAAATCCTATACACCATTTTTAGATTCCTTGTTAGGAGAATCCTTAGTGTTTGATGCTGGTTTTGCCAACGGAAAAAAATCCATCGAAGCAGTGCCGTCTATTTTTGCATCCATTCCCAGCTTGCAAGACAATCCTTATATTTCCTCGCAATACAACTCCAATCGCATTGTAGGTTTACCCGAACTGTTGAAAAAACACGGCTACGAATCGGCGTTTTATCACGGAGCTACCAACGGCTCCATGCGTTTTGATGCCTTTGCAGACTACATTGGTTTTGACCACTACATAGGCAGAAAAGAATACAACAACGAAAAACACACCGATGCAACGTGGGGCGTGTTGGACGAATATTTTAACCCGTGGACAGCACGTCAAATTTCCAAGTTGAAAGAACCATTTTTAGCTTCGTTGTTCACCTTATCGTCGCACCATCCGTATTTTGTGCCCGAACACCGTAAAAAAGATGTGATAAATGGTCCACAACCCTTGTGCGCTTCCATTTCTTATGGCGATTTGTCGTTGCGCCTATTTTTCGAAGAAGCACGCAAGCAACCGTGGTTCAACAATACCGTGTTTTTCATTTGTGCCGATCATACGCCGGGAACAGAAACACCATTTTATAACTTGCAAACGCAGTTATACCAAATTCCAATGGCTATCCATCATCCAGGAGGAAAATTGGAGAAGGGGAGGGTGCATAAAATTTTCCAACAAGTGGATATTTACCCAACCGTACTCGATTTAGTGAACATTGAAGAAAAGTATTATTCTTTTGGAAATTCTCTTTTTGATACAAGTGAAAGATTTTCAATTAGTTATTTAGAAGGAAATTATTTTTTCTTCGAAAATGATAAAATGTTAATTTTTTCTAAAAATCAGGCACGAAATTTGTATGATTTTACTGCGAAAAAAGAATCGATGGTGGACATCCGTTCGAAAAATCGTCAAGAGCTAGTGCAAGCCACAGCAAAATTGAAGGCGATGATTCAGCGATACAACCACGATTTGATTGAAAACAAAACGTCAATAAGATGAAAGCGCACGTAAGATTTATCATCAATCCTATTTCCGGAGTCGGACAAAAAGGAACTATTCCAACAATGATCGAGCATCATTTGGATTTAGAAAAATTTAATTACGACATTGTGTATTCGCAATACCGTGGTCACGCCAGCGAAATTGCACGTTCATCAGCCAAAGAAAATATCGATGTGGTGTGTGCTGTAGGCGGCGATGGAACGGTACACGAAGTAGGTACAGCTCTCATTGGTTCTAAAACAAAATTGGCAATTCTTCCTGCTGGTTCTGGCAACGGATTAGCACGACACCTCAATATTCCTTTGATTATCGAAAAAGCCATAGAAAACATCAATGACATGAATATTTTGCACATGGATACGGTGTTGGTCAACGATAAACCTTTTCTCAACACAGGCGGTTATGGTTTTGATGCTTTGATTGCCAAAAAATTTGACGAAGGAAAACAACGTGGTTTCATGGCGTATGTGAAATTGGTGGTGCGCGAATTTTTTAAATACAACCCTGTAAACGTTTCAGTGGATGTGAACGGACAAGTGAAAACAATGCCCGTTGTGATGTGTTCCATTGCCAATGCTTCTGAATTTGGAAATGGTTTTTGTGTTTCGCCAAAGTCAGATGTAACCGATGGAAAAATTGAATTGGTACTACTCAAGCCTTTCCGCATTTGGGCGCTCCCTTTGTTGGCGTTTCAGTTTTTTAGAAAACGTGCCCACAAATCAAAATTTGCCGAAATTATTAGTTTTGAAAAAGCAAAAATTCGTCTTTCAAAACGCATGGCTCATTACGATGGCGAACCTGTAGATGTGCGCAACGAATTACACGTACAAGTGGTTCCAAAAAGTTTATTCATTTTATCCGGAAAAAAATAATGCAATTTATTACGTTAGATTTAGAGCAAATGCTACAAGCGTTGAACAAATTAGAAGCAACAACGCAACCCAAATGGGGAACCATGAATGCACAACGAATGGTGGAACATTTAACCGAAATGCTCATCGCCTCGGCTGGAAACCCTATTGAAGGTTTTAATCAATTGCTTATTCCCGAAGATAAATTGCCTAAAATGCTGGCGTTTTTAGATTCCGAAGATCCTATGCCTCGTGAATTTAAAGCTCCTTTTGCTCCAGAAGTGTATGAACTTAAAAACGAAGAGTTAGAATTAGCCATTGATGAATTGGTGGAGGCGTGGTTGAACTACGAAGAATATTATGAAACTCATCCCACAGCAACTCAAATGCATCCCTATTACGGAATGTGTGATAAGACAAAATGGGATAGAATTCACCAAAAACACTTTACACACCATTTCCAACAGTTTGGATTGGTAGATTAAATTCCTTTTTTTATTCTTTTCGGTTGCTTTTTTAGTCCTTATTTAGAATTATTCTTAAATTTGGCGCCGATAGTTCTAGTAGTAGAAAAATAAAGCAACAGAATGACTTTGTACCAATTTTTAGTATTCATTCACGTAATGTCGGCAATACTAGGCTTAGGACCTGGCTTTGTGATGATTTACATTGTTACAAAAGCACAAACAATGACCGAATTGCGCCACGCCTATATGATTCGCAACCGGGTGCATGTATTTGTGATGGTGGGAGGAACCTTGTTAATTTTGTCGGGTTTAGCAATGGGGCTCATTAACAACTATTTGTTTCATGCCGTTTGGTACTTGGCAAGTTTATCCTTGTTTTTAATCGCCTTGGCTTTTGGTCCCATCGTGTTATCACCTTGTTCTAAACCAATTAAAGAATTAATCAAAAACCATCAAGGCGACGATATTCCAGCCGAATATTATCCTTTGGCAAAAAAACTGTTCTTTTACGAACGCATTGAGAATGTTATGTTTTTAATTATCATAGCTCTAATGATTTTTAAACCATTTGGCGTTATTCAGTTTTAATTTAAAAGTCGCACATTGCTGCACGACTTCTAACTTAACAATAAATCACGATTAACATTAAAACTATTTAACTTTTACCTAATGAGTTATGCAAATGTCTGAAAATGCATTCAACTATTCAGTGATATTGGTCACTTTGTTTTATTTGTTCGTCCGTCTATTTTGATTATATTTGTAAAAAATACCAATTGTTATGATTCTTAGTGCAACAGGCGTTTTTCGTACCATTTTAATAATTATCGGAATAATTGTGGTTTTACGATTTATTGGACAACTTTTAAATGCTAAACGCAACATGGAAACCGAACGAAAACTTAACCAAAATGCACGTGAATTTGAAGAAGAACGTCTGCGAACTTTCAAAAACTACGGAAAAACACGCATCATCAAGGATAAAAAATCAATCAGCAATGAGGTGCAAGATGTGAGTTACGAAGAAGTTGACTAGTAAATGGATTTTTTCTGTTTTTCTTACAATTAATTCTATCTTTATCCTATGATTTTTAGAAAATTGCTCTTGTTTCCTTTTGCTATTATCTATGGCGGCATTACAGCTTTCCGCAATTTTCTCTATAATTCAGGTTTAAAAAAATCATACGCTATTCCCAACAAAGCAATTGTAATTGGAAATTTAAGCGTTGGTGGCACAGGAAAAAGTCCGCATACGTTGTATTTGTGGGAATTGTTGCACAATGAACATCCCATTGCAATATTAAGTCGTGGGTATGGCCGAAAAACAAAAGGCGTGTTGGAAGTTTCCGAAAATCATACTGCCGATGAAGTAGGTGACGAACCGTTGATGTTTAAAAAACGTGTGGGCAATCGTGCACTTGTTGTTGTTGCCGAAAACCGTGAAGAGGGTGTTAAATTTATTCAACGTCAACAAAAAAATGCGGTAATTTTACTCGATGATGCCTTTCAACACCGTAAAGTTACTGCAGGTTGCTCCATTTTACTCACCGACTTTAATCAACCTTATTATTCCGATTGTGTGTTGCCCGCAGGAAATTTGCGTGAATGCCAATCGGGTAAAAAAAGAGCAACAAGCCTAATTGTTACCAAATGCCCAGCAACGATCAGCGAAGCAACCAAAAAATCAATTGTCAAACGCCTAAAATTTCACAACAACCATGTGTTTTTTTCGCAAATACACTACGGAGCGTTGTTGCCTTTTGAAAAATCGGTTGAAACTATTAAAAATGTGTTGTTGGTTACCGGAATTGCCAATCCTAAACCATTGGAAGCCTATTTAAAACAACAATTTCAGGTAGAATCACTTGTTTTTGCCGATCACCATCAATTTACTCGAGAAGATATAGCAAAAATTCACACAAAATTTGATACTTTTGCACCTCACCAGTCAATAATTGTGACAACCGAAAAGGATAGAGTTCGATTAAACGCGGTTTTAACTGCCGAAGAACAACACAACTATCCGTGGTATTGTCAAACAATTACGGTGAAAATTGACAAAGAAGAAATGTTTAAAAATTATATAAAAAATTATGTTGACACAATTTAACCAAGCTGTAGATTACATCCAATCTAAAACAAGCGTAAGACCTACTGTCGGAATCATTTTAGGAACAGGTTTAGGCGGTTTAGTAAAAGAAATTGAAATCGTTGATATCATTGAATACAAAGACATTCCTAACTTTCCTGTTTCAACAGTTGAAAGCCACCAAGGAAAATTGATTTTTGGGAATTTGGGAGGTAAACAAGTGGTGGCAATGCAAGGTCGTTTCCACTATTACGAAGGTTACAACATGAAACAAGTAACTTTCCCAGTGCGTGTGATGAAATTATTGGGCATTCAACAATTGTTTGTTTCCAATGCATCAGGAGGTGTAAACCCAGATTTTGAAGTGGGTGAAATTATGATTATGGACGATCACATTAATTTATTTCCAGAACACCCATTACTTGGAAAAAATATTGATGAAATGGGTCCGCGTTTCCCTGATATGTCGCAACCGTATGACCATGGAATGATTCAATTGGCTAAAGAAATTGCTGCAGAAAACAATATTAAAGTTTCAGTAGGAACTTATGCAGGATTAACAGGACCAACATTGGAAACACCAGCAGAATACAAATATGTGCGTGCTATTGGCGCTGATGCAGTAGGAATGTCAACCGTTCCAGAAGTTATCGTTGCACGCCACATGAATATTCCTTGTTTTGCAATTTCTATTATCACCGATTTGGGTGTGCCTGGAAAAATCAAAGAAGTAAGTTTGCAAGATGTAATTGATGTTGCCAATCGTCAAGAGCCAAAA
>JAKQEZ010000217.1 GCA_029558435.1 Bacteroidota bacterium | reverse complement strand
GTGGCTAACAAAAAATTGGCAATAGTTGTGGTAGATTTGGTAATTTAAGTTTTGTGTAATAAATTACATTTGTAAGTAAAAGATAGTTGGTGCTAAACACGCACAACCATCGCCAATTTTCAGCCGTTAGCCGTCATTGTAAAGCCGACACTCTACAAATTAAGCAAGACAAAATATGCAGACATATATTTCAATTTTGAGAGGAATAAATTTAGGCGGACACAACACAATCAAAATGGATGATTTGAAAAATTTGCTTTCAAAATGTGGGTTAAAAAATATTGAGACATATATTCAGAGTGGCAATGTCATTTATCAATACAAAAGCACAGACACAAAAGAGTTAGACATTCTTATTCAAGACAAGATATTACAACAATTTAAGTTTGAAGTTCCTGTAATAACCTTAACAATTGATGAACTTAAAGCGACTGCAAAAAACAATCCCTTTTCCAAAGACAAAAAGAAGGACACTTCATTTTTCCATATAACATTCTTGTCGGACGAACCGACAAAAGACAATTTAAGTAAAATGATAAGTTTAAGCTATCCTCCAGATGAATTTGTAATAATTGGAAAGGCAGTTTATCTTTATTGTCCAAATGGTTATGGCAACACCAAACTTTCAAATAAGTTTTTAGAAAACAAAGTAAAGGTATCTGCAACGACCCGAAATTGGAAAACAACAAACGAACTCATTGCAATAGCGGATAAAACGAATAATAAATGACAAGTAAAAACTTAATCCTCATAAAAGAGAGGCATATTAATGCAGACACAAAAAAAGTTTGGGCTATACTGACCGAAACTACGACTGATTGGAATGGAGTTATCATAGAAACAAAAACGGATTGGAAGCCCGATAGTGAAATTATCTTTTCATTTGTTTGGGACGGAGTACAATATGCGGACAAAGGAGCTATAATTGATTTTGAATCTGAAAGAAAATTTTCCCATACCTATTGGAGTGCATTTTCAGGACTCCCAGATGAAGATGATAATTACTCAAAAGTTCAGTATGAGTTATTTCCAACTGACACAGGAACAATTTTGAAATTAACGCATACCAATTTTGCGACTGAAACTATGTACAAAGATTCGGACAAGAATTGGGAAGTCACATTAGACAAAATAAAAGAAAAAAGTGAACGATAAACAACGAACGGCTAACATCGTATTGGCAATAGTGGGGCTGACAGTTGTAAACTCGACATTTGTATTTCTATTGTGCATTTGTACAAATATTGAGCTGAAGTTTTTCAAATGCCCCACCATCGCCAATACGTAAACCGTTGTGCGTCATTCAACAAACCGTGCCCAACAACAGAAAAATGAATTCAATATTGACAGATAATTTACGAGAGAACTTTTTTATTCGTCTTTACTTTGACGACACCGAAGGATATTATAAGGCAGGAATAAAAAGAGCATTTTTAGATTTTAGTAGAACACTTAAAGTTCAAGATGACAACA
>JAKQEZ010000214.1 GCA_029558435.1 Bacteroidota bacterium | reverse complement strand
ATAGGTTGACCAAAAATTAAGCACTTTTAATAAACAATGGACTTAACAAATGGACAACCCTGCCGAAAAAGAAACGGCAAAAAAACTTCTTTCGAATTCAAAATTTTCGTCATCTCTCAAATCAATAATGGGCAAATTTCTACTAACTTTGCCTCCAAAAAGTATGACATTTCCAGAAGCACAATCGATTATTGGCGAAAGAAATTAAGCAATTACACCTCAAAAACAAGTGCCATGAACAAAGATTTAGAAATTAAAAAATTAAAAGAAAAACTCCAAGATTTGGAGTGGATAAAGGACTTCCAACAGGATATTATCGTAGAATTCGAGAGAGTTACAGGAAAGGAACTTTCAAAGGAGTTATTGCCCAAACATTTAGCAAACGAGATTCAGAAGAAAAAAAGAAAGCTAAAATAAAGCTTCTGTATCAAGTGTTTGGGGTTTCTAAACAAGCTTTCTATAAACGTCAAAAAGCACTTCAGAGACAGCAATTTATCAATGATAAAGTCATTGAAATAGTACAAAATATTCGAAAAAGACAACGTAAAATGGGAACCAGGAAACTTTATGATAAAATAAAAGATGAGCTTTTAAAAAACAATATCAAAATGGGAAGAGATGCCCTTTTCACGCTACTTCGAAACCATGGAATGCTCATTAAAAAGAACAAGTGCTATCACATCACAACCAATTCAAAACACTTTTATTACACCTCTCCTAACCTACTGAAAGAAACCGAATTAATACATGCCGAACAAGCTGTAGTCTGCGACATCACCTACATTAAAACCGACCAAGGACACGCCTATTTATCGCTGGTAACCGACCCTTATTCCAAACAAATCATGGGGTATGCCCTGGAAGACAACATGAAGGTGGAAATGGTAAAAAAAGCCCTAAAAATGGCACATAAGAACATGAAATTTGGACTAGAAAATATCATCCATCACTCCGACAGAGGAATACAATATTGCTGCCCAGATTATACCGAGTTTGCTGAAAAATTGGGGTTCAAAATGAGTACAACTCAAAAATATGACCCTTATGAAAATGCAGTGGCAGAGAGGATTAACGGCATTCTTAAATATGAATTCGGGTTCAAAAATGTAATTAAAGATATTAAAACTGCTCAAAAAATGATTAAAGAAGCCGTTGAGATCTACAACCACGAAAGATCCCATTGGGGACTAGATTTGAAGACTCCAGCGCAAGCTCATAACGACTTCAATAAGCACATTTATAAATCTTATTCTAAAAAGATTGCATGATGTTGTTGTTGAAAAAGAGCGGAAATAAAATGTGGGAAAAATCTAAGGGAAATAGAAAGGGAATTTTTTCCATATTTTATTCCGAAACTATAAACAAAAATTCCTATTTTTAAATCGTGAAACAAATCCTAAATATTAACCAAAAAGAGTCAACCTATTTCAGGACATGACAACAACATTCCGTCTAAAGAAAAACAACTTTTCAACACCCAAAAAATTCTAAATTCTTATCTTTACAAATTGAAAAATTTATGTAAAGAGAAATAATGAATAAACCGAAAAATGCTCCAATAGACAAAATAAATAAGCCAATTCAAAAATTCATACAAAACGAAAAAGCAGGCGGAATTGTACTCGGAATTAGTGTAATTATCGCTCTAATTTTAGCCAACTCACCCCTATCTCACTCGTATCATCATTTTTTTGAACACAAATTAGGTTTCCTATTTGACGGAAGAACTTATTTAGAATACAGCATTCACCATTGGATAAATGACGGACTGATGGCTATTTTCTTTTTTGTGGTTGGATTAGAACTAAAGAGAGAAATTATAGCAGGAGAATTATCCAATCCTCGAAAAGCAATGCTTCCGATTGCGGCAGCAATCGGAGGAATGCTTGTTCCTGCATTAATTTATTTGGTATTAAATCCAACTGGAGAAGTACATAGTGGTTGGGGAATTCCGATGGCTACAGATATTGCTTTTGCTTTGGGAGTTTTGTATTTATTAGGTAACAGAATTCCATTAGGTTTAAAAGTTTTTTTAACAGCTCTTGCAATTGTTGATGATTTGGGAGCCGTTTTGGTTATTGCATTTTTTTATACTTCAGATATTTCGATGATGAGCTTGCTTATAGGATTAGCATTTCTTTTAGCAATGTATATTGGCAATAAAATGGGTGTCAGAAGTGTACTTTTCTATGCAATATTAGGTATTGGAGGCGTTTGGACTTCATTTTTGTTATCGGGAGTTCACGCAACAATTGCAGCAGTTTTGGCAGCATTCACAATTCCAGCTGATGTAAAAATCAAAGAAAATATTCTGATTGCAAGAATTAAAAAACATCTTGCTCAATTTACTGCGGCTGACCCTAATGATAAAATTCCTACATTGACCAATGAACAACTTCATATTTTAGAAAAAGTATCTTCGGATACGGAACAAGCTATACCACCATTACAAAAGTTGGAACACGCAATGCATCCATTTGTATCATTTATTATTATACCGATTTTTGCCTTGGCTAATGCTGGAGTTTCAGTTTTAGATATTGAAATGGAACAATTATTCAATACCAATGTAGCTATAGGAGTGGCTTTGGGATTATTGGTTGGAAAAGTTGTGGGAGTGGTCGGCTTTACTTGGTTGGCTGTAAAATGTAAGATTGCTCCGTTTCCAGAAGGAATGAATCTGAAAAATCTTTTAGGATTAGGTTTATTGGCTTCAATTGGATTTACAATGTCTTTGTTTGTAACCGAATTGGCATTCTCACACGAAGAATATAAAGTACAAGCAAAAGTTGGAATTTTTGTAGCTTCTATCATTGGTGGAATACTGGGATATATGGTTTTAAGCAGACAAAAAACCAAAAAAGAAGCCTAATGAAAAAGTTTTTAGAAAATCCATTACTAAGCAAAATATTATACGGACTATATATTATAGTCCTATTTGTTTTGGTATTGGATTATGGCTTTAGATTAACTATGTGGGCAGAACAAACCATATTGTTTTTTTACGTTGCTTTATTGTCTATTGCTATTTTTATTACCACGAGTAAATATATCTTTCAAAAAAAGAAGATTGTATTTAACGTTTTTATTTTCGATTTACTAAGTGTACTTTTTGTCCTTTATTGTATTTATAAACAATTTGACATTAGTTCTACAGCTATTTCAGATTGGTTAAGATTTGCTATTATTCTAAAACTCATCAGAGAATTTGCCACGCCAAAAATAAATTACAAACGCTCTGTTCTCAATCCTGCACAGCTTTTTATCATAAGTTTTATGGGATTGGTTTTAATTGGAGCATTATTGCTGATGTTACCCAATGCAACTTATAATGGGATTTCATTTATAGATGCTTTATTTACTTCTACAAGTGCGGTTTGTGTAACGGGATTAATAGTTGTGGACACCAGTAGTTTTTTTACGCCTTTTGGACAAAGTTTGATTATGTTGCTGATACAGGCAGGAGGATTGGGAATATTGACATTTGCGAGTTATTTCAGCTATTTTTTTAAAGGCGGTGCAACTTATGAAAACCAAATTGCACTAAGCGATATTTCGAGTTCCAATAAAATCGGAGAAGTATTTACTACTTTAAAACGAATTTTAGGAATCACCTTTTTTATTGAATTTGTAGGAGCAGTTTTCATTTACATCAATATTGACAAGGCATTAATTCCATCTTTTATGGAAAGAATATTTTTTTCTGCATTTCATTCTATTTCTGCATTTTGCAATGCAGGATTTTCTACCTTACCCAATGGAATGATGCAGGAAGGTTTTGTAACAAACTATCCGTTACAATTGATTATCATTGCTATTTTTGTATTTGGAGGTTTAGGATTTCCGATTGTAATCAATATAATTCGTTATCTCAAACATTTCATCAAAAGATACATTCTTTGGTTCGCGTCTGGTAAAGACAATTACAAACCTTGGATTTTGACATTGAGCAGCAAAATAAATCTGATTACTACTTTTTCATTAATGATTGTAGGAGCGGTTATCATTTATACAAAAGAATATTACAATACACTCAACGGACACGAAGGTTTTGGAAAATTTGTAACAGCATTATTTACAGCTACTACACCAAGAACAGCAGGTTTCAATTCTATAGATTTTAGTCAGCTACATTTTTCCTCTGTCATCATTATCATTTTTTTAATGTGGATTGGGGCATCTCCTGCATCTACGGGTGGAGGTATCAAAACAAGTACATTTGCCATTGCTACACTTAACTTTTTCAGCTTAGCAAAAGGGAAAGATAAAATAGAAATTTGGAGAAGAGAAATAGCCGATATTTCGGTAAGAAGAGCCTTTGCAACAATGGCACTTTCATTGGTCGTTATAGGTTTTGGTGTATTTTTAATTTCACATTTTGATGCACATATCAAGCTGTTGGATATTGCTTTTGAATGTTTTTCGGCTTATAGTACAGTTGGTTTAAGTTTAGGAATTACAGGAGATTTGAGCAGCGAAAGTAAAATAGTATTAATTAGTATAATGTTTATAGGTAGAGTAACGATGCTTTCTATTTTGATTGCTTTTTTCAAGAAAGTAAAAGCTTTGAATTATCGTTATCCGACAGATGAAATTATGATTAACTAAAAGAAAGAAAAAATGAAATTTATAATAGTAGGATTAGGAAACTTCGGAGCTTCCTTAGCAGAAAAGCTAACACAACAAGGAAACGAAGTGATAGGAATTGACTCCCGAATGGAGAAAGTAAATGCTCTAAAAGAAAAAATTTCGCACACCATTTGTATGAACGCAACAGATGAAGAAACGGTTGCGGATTTACCATTGCAAAACACAGATATAGTGATGGTTTGTATTGGAGAAGACCAAGGGACAAATGTTATGGTAACTGCTCTTTTCAAAAATCTTGGTGTAAAAAGATTAATAAGCAGGTCTATCAATACTTTGCACGAAAACGTTTTAAGAGCCATCGGAGTAGATGAAATCGTAAGACCCGAAGAAGAAACTGCTGAACGTTGGGCTAAAAAATTGTGTTTAAATGGCATTATAGATTCATTTGAACTCAACAAAAACTACAGTATTGTTGAAGTGAAAACGCCTGAGTATTTTATTGGAAAATCGGTTGAAGAAATTGGCTTTAGAAAAAATTACAACATACTAATTCTCACAATTCTTAAACAAACTGTTCAACATTCTTTTCTTGGAAAAAGCAAAAATGTAACAACAGTTCAAGGCATTCCCGAACCTGATACAATTTTGGAAGAAGATGATATTTTGGTAATCTATGGAGCAAACAAAGAGCTAAATAAATTCGTAAAACATAAAAGTAAGGGCGAATAAAGAACGCCTGCACCTAACAAGCAGTTTGGCAAAAGAGCGGAGTAAGTGCTAAGTTCAACGTTTGTACATTTTATGCCGCCAATGCTGTGAGCATTGGCTTTTTTGACTTAATTTAGCCACGGCTCACAGCATTGGCTACGTTCGTGCAAAACCGAACCTTTCGGCTTCGATTTTCCGCTCCTTCGCCAAGCTGCCGAACCGTTAGGCAACATGCTAAAAGAGCCAACGCACATTCAAGCACATTTGGTTTTTGCCGACACGCAAAGCCCAAACAAAAAACCAAAAGAGCTTGAATTTTTGCCAACGCTCGACAGAAACAAAGTATTAACATTGACAAAAAGATAAAAGACAATAAATGAAGAATTTTAAAGAGAAAGCTGACCTGATTTGGAGAGTGGCAGACTTACTGAGAGGTGACTATAAACAGTCTGACTATGGAAAGGTAATCCTTCCAATGACAGTACTGAGAAGACTGGACTGTGTGCTCGAACCAACCAAACAGAAAGTGTTGGACTATTTACCTAAAGTGGACTCATTAAAAGAAAGTGCCAAGGACATTGCTCTCAATAAAATTGCAGGTTTCAACTTTCACAACAGAAGCCAATTCAATTTTGATAAACTAATTGCCGACCCAAATAACGTTTCTGTAAATCTTAGAAATTACATCAATGGCTTTTCTACCAGTGCAAGGGAAATCATTGAGTACTTCAATTTTGATGACCAAATTGACCGCATGGACGACCCGAAAACGGATATCCTTTTTCGTGTTGTAAAGGCATTTCAAGAAATTGACCTGACCGACATGGATTCTATGGAAATGGGTTACACGTTTGAAGAGCTTATCAGAAAATTTGCAGAACAATCCAACGAAACAGCTGGAGAACATTTTACACCAAGAGAAGTCATTCGCTTAATGGTAAATGTGCTGTTCATTGAAGATAAAGACATATTAACCCAAGACGGTATTGTAAAAACGCTCTATGACCCCGCTTGCGGAACAGGTGGAATGCTTTCTGTTGGTGAGCAGTATGTAAAAGAACTCAATCCCAAAGCAGAACTAAAAGTATTCGGACAAGAAATAAATCCTGAATCCTACGCCATCTGTAAATCAGATATGTTGATTAAAGGACAAAATCCAAGCAACATCAAGTTTGGAAACACTTTTACGGTGGATGGTCTGGAAGAAGAAAAATTTGATTACATGCTTTCTAATCCGCCTTTTGGCGTGGACTGGAAAAAAGCCGAAAAAATCATCAAAGCCGAAGCAGACAGCAAAGGCATGAGCGGACGATTTGGGGCAGGTTTGCCAAGAATCAATGATGGTTCTTTGCTCTTCTTACAGCACATGATTTCTAAAATGAAATCGGGCGGAACTCGAATTGGAATTGTTTTTAATGGCTCGCCATTATTTACAGGAGCTGCCGAAAGCGGAGAAAGCAATATCAGAAAATGGATTATTGAAAATGACTGGCTGGAAGCAGTAATTGCTCTACCCGACCAACTTTTTTACAACACGGGCATCAGCACCTACATCTGGATTGTAACCAACAATAAAAGTGCAGAGCGAAGTGGTAAAGTGCAATTGATAAATGCTACGGGTGCTAAAGATGAAGAACTGACCAAAGAAGGCAAACTGGACTTCAACCGCTTTTGGCAAAAAATGGACAGAAGTTTAGGTAACAAACGCAAGAAAATTGCCGAAAACGGAAATGAAAAAGGTATTGGCTTTATTACTCAAATCTACGGCAATTTTGAAGAAAACGAGTTTTGCAAAATCCTACCCAATGAGTTTTTTGGCTATTGGAGAATAACTGTAGAACAGCCATTAAAAGAAAATGGCAAAGTGGTAAAAAGCAAAGGACAACCCAAGCCCGATACTTCTTTGAGGGATTATGAAAACATACCGTTCTTGAAAAAAGATGCTGATGGTAATCTTGTACCACAAACCATTGAAGAATATTTTGATGAAGAAGTTTTACCACACTTGCCCGAAGCATGGATAGACCACAGCAAAACCAAAATTGGGTACGAAATCAATTTTACCAAGTATTTCTATGAGTTTAAGCCATTAAGACCATTGGCAAACATCAAAGCCGACATTTTGGCTTTAGAGGAAAAAACTTTGGAAACTGAAAAAACGGTATTGGACTCATGAGAAAATATGATGCATATAAACCTACTAAGATTGAATTCTTAGATGAAATTCCCGAACACTGGGAAGAAAAAAGGATGCGTTTTCTAGGCTACCTATACGGTGGGCTTTCTGGTAAAAGTGCCACAGACTTTAATCAATTGACAAATGAGGACAACAAGTATTTTATTCCGTTCACAAATATTGCAAACAACTTTAGAATAGACCCTGAAACTTTGCAAACAGTAGTCATTGCAGAAAACGAGAATCAAAATACAGTTCAAAAAGGAGACTTATTTTTTTTAATGAGTTCTGAAAATTATGATGATGTAGGAAAGTCAGCAGTTTTGTTAGTTGATTTGGAAGATACTTATCTAAACAGCTTTTGTAAAGGTTTTAGAATTACGAAAAGTAATATCGTTCCTGAATTTTTGAACTATCAATTACACAGTAAACAGCTACGTCATAATTTACTAACTGGTGCAAATGGTTTTACACGAATCAATTTGAAAATTGATAAAGTTATAGACTTGCTAACAGCAATTCCAAGCCCAGAAGAACAAACCGCCATTGCCAACTACCTTGACCGTAAAACAGCCGAGATAGACGAACTGATAGCCGACAAAAAACGCCTGCTCGAACTTTACGAAGAAGAAAAAACGGCTATCATCAACCAAGCCGTTACCAAAGGCATAAATCCTGATGTACCCATGAAAGATTCAGGCATTGAATGGTTGGGGGAAATTCCGGAGCATTGGGAAACAGCAAGTTTTAATCATTATGTATTCTTGAGGCATGGCTATCAATTTAGAAACTATGATTTTACATCTACTGGACTAAAGGTTATCAAAATAACACAATTGAAAGCCAACGGAGAGCTTGAAGTGAATGATGTTAGTTTTATTGATGAAAATCGGTTGGATGAATTTAAAGACATTTTAATCGAAGAAGGAGATATTTTGATGGCACTTACAGGTGGTACAATAGGAAAAATAATTCGTGCCCCTAAAATCAATGAGCCTTTACTACAGAACTACCGCGTTGGTAATTTCTTCCCAAAAAATGATTCCATCACAAAAGATTTTCTCTTTTGGGTTTTATCATCTGATTTGATTTTAAAGCAGATATTTTTTGACCAACGTGAAACGGGTCAGCCAAATATTGGAAAAGAGGATTTTGGGCGAATGTTCTTAGTTCTTCCAAGCACTATAAATGAACAAGAAGAGATTGTTTTATTCATTAATAATGAAATTGAAAGAATCAATTCAAAAAAATCCAAAACCGAAAAATTGATTGAATTATTAACCGAATACCGCACAGCACTTATAAGTGAGGTGGTAACGGGAAAGATAAAAGTAATAGACTAAGCTATGACACTTTGTACAGCATACATACGCCAAGCCAACGATACCGAAGAACTGGTATTTGCCACTGACAGTTGCCTTACAGGTGGCGAGAAATGGAAACACGGCATCAAACTTTTTGAGCTGCCAAGAAAGGATTGTTTGCTTTGTTTTGCAGGCAGTACAATTCGTGCTTATCCTTTGGTTCTAAACCTTGTTTCTTCCATTCATTTAGACAAGTATTTACAATCGCCAGCTGCAAAACTGGATGAAGTATTGGTGTTTCTTTCGGACTTATTCACTGAATTGGTTAAAAAAATAATTTCTGAAATACCTGGAGAAAACATACACGAATTAAGAGGTGGAGCAAAATTTCTGTTTGGCGGTTGGGATTGGGAAAAAGGAAGTTTTCGTATTTGGAAATTGCATTATTCTGAGGAAGTAGAAGGATTTATTTTTGATGAGCTAAACGGCAACTCAAGTAAAAAACGCTTTTACACTTTTCTAGGCGACCCATCACCCGACATTGAAGAAGAAGCTTTCAGAAATTATAAAAAAATGGTTTATGACGAAGACAAACAAGACGACCCTATCGACATGGAACCGCTTAAAATACTTCGGGATATTTCTTTAAATAAAGGAATAAGAGAAGTAGATGGAAGTCTTCAAATAGCCAAAGTTTACAAATCCAATCGCACAGAGTTTTTTGGTATTTATTGGGAATCAAGCAAAGGAAAACCTTGCTTTCAAGGTAGAGAGTACAACGAAATCAATAAGCCTTTGGTCAGGTATTTCAATCCCGATACATTTGAAATCATAGAATCCGATTTACCCAACAAACTATATAACATCAGCGAAGATGTTTATTTAGACAATTATGAGTTTGTTCAATCCTGTTTTGATGAATCAGGTTTCTTGAAAGAGAATCTATCTGAAAAATCAAAGCATGAATTAAGACTAATATTTAAAGATGTTGCTTACAGACAATTTCTTATGAATCAAGAAGTGGAACAAGAGCAACTCGCAAAAAGTGAAGACGCATGAGCATTACAACTGAAAATACATTTGAAACTGCCTTGGTGCAAAGCCTTATTGAACAAGGCGGTTACACTGGAGGCAATGCACCAGATTACAGCCCTGAATTGGGCATGTTCAAATATGAAGTGATTAAATTTTTACAAGAGTCGCAACCAAAGCGCTGGGAAAAAATTTCTGCCATTCATGGTGCAGATGCTGACAATCGAGTTATTCAACGACTATACAAAGAATTGGACTTGCGTGGCAGTTTGGATGTGCTTCGCAATGGCTTTGTGGATTATGGTGTGCGTTTTCAGATGGCATTTTTTCAACCAGCTTCGGGCTTAAATCCTGATGCAGTGGATTTGTACAATAAAAACAATCTGAAAGTTTATCGTCAAATCTATTACAGCACCAAGGTTAAAAATTCGGTTGATGTTTTGCTTTCATTGAATGGAATTCCTGTTGCTACTTTAGAACTCAAAAATCAATTTACAGGGCAAAATGTTGGCAATGCCTTAAAGCAATACAGCACCACAAGAGATAACAGAGAAATACTTTTTGCTTTCAAAAAAAGATGCTTGGTTCACTTTGCCGTTGACCAAGACGAAGTATTTATGACCACTAAGTTAGATGGCAGTAAAACTTATTGGTTGCCATTCAACAAAGGAGCTAATAACGGAAAAGGTAATCCACAAAACCCCAACGGATACAGAACAGCTTACTTGTGGGAAAACATTCTGCAAAAAGACAGTTGGATGGAAATCATTCAACGATTTGTGCATTTGCAAACCGAAGAAATTGAAGTTGAAGGCAAAATTTATAAAAAAGAAAAACTCATTTTCCCAAGATACCATCAATTAGATGCGGTTAGAAGCATTGGCGATAATATTTTACAAGTTGGAATTGGTAAAAACTACTTAATACAACATTCAGCAGGTTCAGGCAAGAGTAATTCCATTGCTTGGTTGGCTTATCGTTTATCGAGTTTGCACAACGCAACAGACGAAAGAATTTTTGATTCCGTGATTGTCGTTACAGATAGAAAAGTACTTGACCAACAATTACAAAATACCATTTACCAATTTGAGCATAAAACAGGCGTAGTTCAAAAAATAGACAAAGACAGTTCACAATTGGCTTCTGCTTTGGGTTATGGTACAAACATTATCATCACTACCTTACAGAAGTTTCCGTTTGTAGTGGATAAAGTTGGTGAATTACCAGAAAGAAAATATGCTGTAATCATTGATGAAGCTCACAGTTCTCAAGGTGGCGAAGCAAGTAAAAAACTCAAAGAAGTTTTGGCTTCAAAATCATTAGAGCAGGCTATCTCAGACGATACAGATGATTATACAGGAGACGACTTTGTTAGAGAGCAAATTGAAAGGTCGGCAGCTGCAAGAGGACAACAACCCAATATTTCATTTTTTGCTTTTACAGCAACACCAAAATATAAAACCTTACAAGTTTTTGGAGATAAAGATACGGAAGGTAAACCAAAACCTTTCCACTTGTATTCCATGCGTCAAGCCATTGAAGAAGGTTTCATTTTGGATGTATTGCAAAACTACACCACCTATGAACTGTACTTTAAACTGACCAAAGCCATTGAAGATGACCCAAATCTGAATAAGAAAAAAGCAGCCAAAGCCATTGGTAAATTCGTTTCATTGCATCCGCACAATTTGGCACAGAAAACAGAAATCATCATTGAACATTTCAGAGATATTGTTTCTAAAAAAATCGGTGGCAAAGCTAAAGCAATGTTGGTTTGTGGCTCAAGATTGCATGCCAAACGCTATTTTGAAGAAGTTGGCAAATATATAAAAACCAAAGGTTACGAAAACGAAATCAAAATATTGGTTGCCTTTTCAGGAAAGGTAATTGACGACAATGCACCTGATGGAGTTTCAGAACCTGAAATGACAGGCTACAGCGAAAAAGAATTGCCAACTATTTTTGAAAGAGACGAATACAAAATTTTGATTGTTGCCGACAAGTACCAGACAGGCTTTGACCAACCTTTGCTTCATACCATGTATGTAGATAAGAAGTTATCAGGAGTAAAAGCCGTACAAACGCTTTCAAGGCTAAATAGGATGCACCCAGGCAAAGAAGATACTTTCGTTTTGGATTTTGCAAATGATAGACAAACAATTTTAGATTCGTTTCAACCTTACTATGAAATTACTTCTGTAACGGAAGAAACAGACATTAACCACTTGTATGATTTGAAAGCAAGGTTAGACGAATTTCAAGTGTATTGGACACAAGAAATAGAAGCCTTTGCCAATGTGTATTTTGACCCAAAGACAAAGCTAAACAACCCAAAACATCAAAAACATCTGTACGCTTTCACAGACCCAGCGGTTGACAGATTTAAGGGAATTGCAGAAGAAGAAAAGCAAGACGAGTTTAAAAAAGGCCTGAGAACATGGACAAATCTATATGCTTTCCTTTCTCAAATCATGCCTTTTATTGATTCTGAATTTGAAAAGTTTTATGCGTATGCCAAACTACTTCAGACCAGACTTCCAAAACGAGAACTATCTGAATCATTACATTTAGATGATGAAGTGGCTTTGGAATATTACCGTTTACAGAAGATAAAAGAAGGTTCAATTGAATTGCAAAAAGGAGAAGAAGGCGAGTTGAGTGGAACAACAGAAGCTGGTCTAAAACGAGCCAAAGACGAAGAAGCTTTACTATCTGAAATCATCAAAGTTCTCAACGACCGCTTCGGGACAGAATTTGAAGAAGCAGACAAACTTTTCTTTGACCAAATAGAAGCGGAATTAATGGATGATGAAACCTTGCAAACACAAGCAAGAGTTAATAAAATTGACACATTTAAATTTGCTTTCAACGACAAGTTTATTGACAAACTCATAGGTCGTATGGACCAGAACCAAGAAATATTTGAAAAAATATTGGAGGACAAAGTATTTGGCGACTTAGTGAAAGAATTGATGATGAAGAAAATCTATAAAAAACTGAACGAATAATGCCAACGCTCAACAGCCACACACATTGCCAAGCCGCACCAGCCAACGCTCAAACCAAAGCTTGGCAAAAAGTGTGTCTGCCTCAACGCATAACAAAAACGACCGACAAACCAGCAGACGAAAAAGAAGCACGATTGCCTAACATTAAGCCGAATATACAAAAGCCCACCAAAAATCTTCCAACGTAAGCCACTAAGCCAGCCCGGCTTTTGAATATTCGGTGTTCAGCGAGACCGGATGATGGACTGTGTTTCTCTTAGGTGGATTACTATCTTTTTT
>JAKQEZ010000188.1 GCA_029558435.1 Bacteroidota bacterium | reverse complement strand
CATTTTTAAAATCTTTAAAATGAGGAGTAATGATGCGATTTTTTATCTTTTTAGGTTGAATAGCCTTAAAATATTCTGATGATGCAAGGTTGATTATTGCTTCATCGTTTTCTAATTCTTGCGTTAAGTAATTGGAAATTTTATCGCTCCAAAAAGCATAAAGATTTTTAGTTTTTGGTGAAATTTGCCATTTGGTTCCCATTTCTAAACGGTAGGGATACAATAAATCAAGTGGTTTTAAAATGCCATACAAGCCTGATAAAATGCGCACTTGTTGATTGGCAAAAAGAAAATCATCTTCAGAAAATGACGCAACGTTTAATCCTCGGTAAACTTCTCCTGAAAAAACTGTTGCTGCAGGTTTGCATTCATTGGTTAATTGAGTGGGAGCTATCCAATTTTTGTAACGTTGCACATTCAATTCGGCAATACTTTCAGATACATGCATCAACAGCATCAAATCTTTTTCTTTCAGCTTTGCTAATTTGCTCGCCAATTTGGTTGCGTCGTCTAAAAATACAGCAGTTGTTGGCGTTGGTGTTGGAATAGAAAGTGTTGTATCTATCGATTTTGCAGGTGAAAGTAAAATTTTCATTTCAATCAATTAAGGATTTGATACAAAGTTAACCTTTCTATACAATCACAAAATGAAAACTGAAAATAATAAATTAAAACGATGGACAAGAAATGGTTCTGAACTGTGGAATTTTCTTCTTACAATTCAAGTTGATTCCTAACGACACTTCGTGCGAACCTCCAGATACTCCGTTGTTTAACTTAGAAGTTGTTACGTCGTAGCTGTATCCAATTCTAAACATTCCTGTATTGATGCCTATGGTAGTAATAAATGCATCGCTTGTGCGGTACCAAACGCCGGCTGTGAAAATACCATATTTAACATACATACCAATGTTTAACTCTTGAAAACCACGTTGGTATTGGTAAATAACACTTGGCATCAAAGAGGTAGTGTTTGAATATTTAGATTTTGATCCCAATGCAATGTTGGCTCCAGCATGTGCTGTGTAGCGAATAGGTAGTGGACTTTTCCCAACAATCATCGACTCGTTTGGCATATTAAGGTGATGAGCAGCAACTCCAAAATAAAAAATATCAGAATAACCTACAATTCCAGCCGATGCGTCAAAAAATCCTTTTGAACCACCACGTGGAACGTCACCAGTTTGATAAATAAACCCTTTGCGAGGATCTATCATATCTCCAAAAGTCAATTTATCCCAATCCAAAAACTTTTGATACCACGCTGCACGTGCACCAAAAAGCAATGAAAATTTTCGTGTAACATTTAAGTGATACGAATAGATTAAACCAATCATTGATGTTTGAATAGTAGCTTTACCCGTCATATCGTGCGTTGCTAAAACACCAATTCCACCCGAAATTTGCTTGAAATATTGATCGTAT
>JAKQEZ010000019.1 GCA_029558435.1 Bacteroidota bacterium | reverse complement strand
TTTTTTTTATTAAAATCCAAAATTAATGCCATAATTAAGACAAAATGAAAGACAATAAATTGAAAGTACGCAAGTCTAACAAGAGCGTCGAGGCGGAACGCCGAGGCTGATCACAAAAGTTGCGAAAAATCGCAACTTTTGTGCCATCCTCGGTTCCCTCGCTGCGCCGGTGGCGTCGCTCGGCGTCCGCTCACGACTCGTCGTTAGAATCAGCAGAAGACAAAAAAAGACACACCGAATCCGGCTTTGCGGGTAAAAGATAAGTTGCTGGCGGTCTTGAAAATTATTGTAAAAGATCAGGACAAATGAAGATAATACAGGCTCAATGCAACTTTGCGGTGAACAAGTGTATTTATAATGGACTGAAAGTATAGATTAAAAGTTACCTGGCCGGGTTGCCTTCGACAGCGTGCCTGAAATCGTTTGTCACAGGCCATGACGATCATAACCAAAGGCAAGTCCAGTGCCAACCGCTTTCAGGCGTGGCAGGTCGATCATGAACGGGCTAGACGGTCTTTTTTCAAGACAAAATAGAACAATGAGGGCAAATTTAGGACAAAATGAAGACAATAAAAATGCCAAAAATTCGATCACAACTACGCAAGCATAAGATTTGCGGCAAGGCGTAAAAAGACCGCCGTTCAAAGGTCTGCAGTCGCAAGCCCCGCGACCGTCGTTAGACTGAAAAAAATAGACATTCATTGGAGGTTACGTTTTGACAATACTGGGTTCGATTCTTTCCCTTTTTGGCACGATTCTTCTCGCATACTCACTGGATTCAGTTATTACTTGCCTTCATGCGAGTATTGCCATGATTGAACTGCAAGAGGAGTCAAAAGAAGCTCCGGACAACCAAATTCATTTCATTAACAAACCTGATTTTGTTGCTAAAGGCGTGGCGACTTCAGCAATAATGGTAAAAGCTGGCGTTCTGTTTTCCGCTCTCGGAACTGCCATCTCCATTGTAGCTCAAATCAAATAGGAGGGTTTCATGTTATTTTTTTCAAGTTTCTTGTTTTGCGCCCTTTCATTGTCGTTTCTTTTGTTCTTTCAACCTTGCAAGCTTTTTGCCATCAACGATAAAGCCCAGTCTTTAATTTAAAACATTAAGGGAGTTACAACCGGAAAAGATTTTCGACACAGCACGCAATGGTGACATTGAAAAGGTCAAGATTATTTTAAAAACATCCCCAATGCCTATGAATTGAAAGATAGTAACGGGTTACTTCCCTTGCACTGCGCCATCAAGACAGGTAGAAAGCAAATGGTTGGACTCCTTCTTCCTCTTTATGCAAGCCTAGTGCCAATCGCATTCAGGCGCAGCAGGTCGATCATGAACGGCTAGACAGACTTTTTTCAAGACAAAATAGGATAAATGAAATCAGATTTTGACAAAATTAGACAATAATGAAAAATAATAACCAGCTGCTGCGGCTGTTAGAACCGCTCAAAAAAAGATAATTGCCTATCGTTGCTACTCGGCTAAAATTAGGTTGTAATAAAATTATGAGATCCAACGTATCCTTTTGAAATACTGTTCTCCCATTCGGGAAAAAAATACAATAGAGTCTTTTTTTTGGCAAGCACCAATGATATAATCCAGACCAATAATATCGATAAAAACTATGGTATCCGATATCAGATAACATAAAATATAAAAGGGGAAGGCCATGGAAGAAACTAAAAAGAAGTGCCCATACTGTGGTGAGGAGATTTTATCGATTGCCATAAAATGCAAACATTGCGGAGAATTCCTGGGTAAAAAGAACAGCAATCCTGAAAAAATATTTAAAAACGATGAACAAGAAGAAACATTGTGGGAAGATAACCCTTCCCATTTTAATTTTCTGTTTGTTTATTTTATTGGCGGAGTACTAATTTTTGTTTCTGGCCTAGGCTTATTGGTCATTCTAATTGCTTTAATATACCGCAAATCAATGGTATTCACCATAACAAATAAAAGAATACGATCAAAAACAGGAATAATCTCCTGTTCATTTGATGAGCTTTTTATAAGAGATATAAGAAGCGTAAATCTTCAGCAAGATATCTTAGAAAAATTGTTCGACGTAGGTACTATTAATATCGGTTCAGCAGGGACTGCTGGCATTGAAGTTTCATTTAAAGGAATATCGGAAGCAGCAGAAATTAGGGAAAAAATACAAAAATTAAAAGAAGCAAATATATGAAAGGCAAAATTTGGCTCATTTTTATGCGTTAGTTTCGGGCTAGGCTTAAAAATTAAGAAATTAAAGACATGATTAAAGACATTATTTCTGTTATTGGTTCACTTGCATCAATTTCGGGCGTATCCTTAAAGGATATAAAACAAAATAATCCAAACAAGAATGAAATTGAAAAATACATTAAGTATCTTGAAGCCAAAAAAGTCCTGACCGAACCTTTTGAAAACGAAGTTTTGTGCGCCGTAATGCGTAGCTTCGAAGAGATTAAGGTAAATACCGAAAAGTTAAGAGTCAACATCTCTGATAATTACCTAGAGACAATTTTGTTAAATTTGATTTTGGCCTTGAGCGAAAGCTTAATTGTTTTCCACAAATTAGATTTAAACCCCATCCCCAAAAAACAATACAAGATGTATCGAGAACTTCAAAAAATCAGGATTAAATTTGCCAACGCAATTGCAATATTAGTTTCTGCATATAAGATTGACTTATCAAATTCTAGGCTATCCAGCTTTGTCCTTGATCTGGCTTTTCATGCAAAATAGAATTCAAAGTTCATTATGAGTGAAGCGCAAAAAAATACTATTGGATGTAAAGCAATCCACAATTTTACTGATTTAATATAGATTCGCTCAAGCCCCAAATAATCAGCGATCCAGCTTTTCAGGTGACAGAAGAAACTATGGCAGCATCGGATGGTTGAAAAAATCAGAATAAGGACAATGAGAACAAATTTAGGACAGATTTCGGACAAAATGAAGACAATAAAAAAGCAAAAATTCGATCAAAGCTGCCAATTCTAACATTTGCGTCGAGGCGGAAAAACCGGCCGGATCACGGGTCTTGCTTGCGCAACACCCGCGCCCGTCTCGTTTTTCCGCTCACGACTGGCGTTAGACTAGCTCAAAACAAGACAAATACCCCATCGAAAATGTTCAGCTAAAGCAGATGTTTTGCTGATCAACGAAAGTGTGAAATGAAGAATAAAATTAGGACAATTAGCCTGGGTGCGCTGGTCATGAGCCAGAAAACTTTGGTGGCACGCCATTCTGCAAACAACCATAAAGGCAAATACCGTGCCAGTCGTTTTCTGGCGCAATAGTCCGATTCGTAATTCGGCCAGCCATGTTTTTTCATTAACA
>JAKQEZ010000015.1 GCA_029558435.1 Bacteroidota bacterium | reverse complement strand
CAGAGCAAATGCATCTACAAAATCAAATTAAAATAAGAACTTATAAAAACAAATATCCCAGTAAAGACGTCTTTACTGGGATATAATTAATTATTTTTGTCTTAATAATCTGTATCGGTTATTTAGGACTAGTCAATATTTCTACACATCAATTTCCCGTAATCTTAAACTCGGTGCGTCTGTTTTCTTGTCGTCCATCTTCTGTAGCATTAGATGCAATTGGTTTTGATGCACCATAACCTTCAGATGTTAAACGGGATGCTGTAATTCCTTTCCCTTTAAGGTAAACCACAACAGCTTCTGCACGGTCTTTTGATAACTGCTCGTTCAATTTTGCAGAACCAGTATTGTCGGTATGACCAGAAATCTCAATTTTTAAACTTGGAACATCGTTCAATAATTTCACTAAACGATCCAACTCCGAATTGGATTCTGGGCGCAATGTAGATTTGCCCGTATCAAAGAAGATATTGCGCAAAGCAATGGTGCTTCCAATTTTGATGTTTTTCAACTCAATTGTTTTATCCACCAAGTTGTCGGCAGCACCTTTTGGAATGTCAAAGTTTTCAGAATGAAATAAATAACCATCTGCTTTTACAATGATTCCGTAGTTTTTACCAGAAGCCAAAGTGATGATAAATTTACCTGTTGCACTATTCGTTGTAAATGTTTCAATTACTTTACCTGTTGCATTGTCTGTAATTTCAATTTGTGCTTCTACCGCTTTTTTGGTGATGGCATCAATTGTTTTTCCTTTAAATACGGTAAACGATTTTTTGTTTACATCCACTGTAGCTTCAATTTTATTGTCTTTTATCGGCATAATTAAAGAAGCCAATAAATAATCTTCTGTTTGAAGGCTTGGTTTTTTATCTTCACCCCAAAATGTTACTTTGTAAAGGTCATATCCTCCTTTGCCCCCATCTCTATTAGAAGCAATATAGGCAAATTTCCCATTAGCCGTTGGAGCAAAGAAAAAATCGTCATACGGTGTGTTGATGGGATATCCCATATTTTGTGGAGTAGTCCATTTACCTTGAACTTTCTTAGAAACAAAAATATCGTAGCCTCCCAACGAAGCTCTTCCTTGCGAAGCAATATACATCGTTTCTCCATCAATGTGCATGTAAATTGGGCCATCATTAAAACCAGTATTTACTTCTGCTAACATTGAAGCAGCCATGTAATCTTTTGCAATTTTACTTTGCATTTGCGAGAACATGATGTCAAAACCTGTACTTCTGGTGGCATTGTCTCTGGCAAAATAAATGCTCCAACCATCGTTAGAGTAAGCTCCATAGATTTCATTGGCTCTTGGAGATGAAATTTGAAAATGAGCTTTTTTAGGATCCGACCAATTCAAGCCTTTTAACTCACTTTCATAAATATCCATTTGTCCATTTTCTTCACGATGCATCAACATCTTTGTTCCATCAAAATTTAAGTTGTTGGAAACGTCATCCGCAGCTGAGTTCACAGCTCCTTTAATTGCTTGTGGTTTTGCCCATTTTAGGTCTTGCGAAGATGAAGTGTAAATATCAAAATCATATTCTCCCGCTTCATTGGGTGTTTTACCATTTGGACGATTAGAGGATAGAATAATTTCACTACCATCTGTTGAAATGGAAGGCGCAAAATCATCTGCTTCGCTGTTTAATTCAGATAAGTTATCTACCCATGCACGTACTGGATTAGCAACTGCCGCTTGTGCATTTTTGCATTCGTTTTTGTGCATGGCAACAAACTTGCTGAAATTATCTGCTTTTTTGTAACCAGTTTCAAATTCATCGTATAGTTTCAATGCTTCTGAAAATTTACCTTCCAATTGCAATGCATATCCTAAATAATAACTCATAAATGGGTCACATGCTTTGTCTAATTCAGCTGCTTTTTTTATAAACGGAATTCCCTTACCTGGATCTGATGAGTTCATGTAGCAAACCCCAATTTTAAAATTATTGAGTGCATTTTGTGCATTGAATTTTTGAGCAACTTGGTATTGAATTAACGCTTTTTTGAAATTCAAACCCGGACTTTGAGTTGCAAACAATGCCTCATTTGCCAATTTAAAAAGTTCATCACCAGTTTTGATGGCATCGGTTGCTTTTTTTAGTCCTTCTTTATCGTCTTTGAAATTTGCCGCTTTAAAATCTATGTTTTGTGCAAATGCGGAGTAGCTCAATGCAAGTGCTACGATTGCTATAATTGTTTTCATAATTTTCTTGTTGATTAATACGACTTATTGGCAATTGGAAGAATAGTAAATTTTACCATTTCCGTCTCCTAATTCATTGGCTTTTTCCCAATCTTCGCATGCTCCAATCATATCGCGAAGCATTTCTTTGGCATTGGCACGGTTCACATAAGCACCTGCATAATTTTTATCCAATTCAACCGCTTTATTGGCATATTCCAATGCTTTTTTATAGTCTTTTTGCTTGAAATACAAACCGCTAAGATTAGACGCAGCTGGTGCATATTTAGGGTTAATCTCCAATGTTTTTTCAAAATCGCGTTTAGCATCGTCCATTTTATTGTTTTCCAATTCTAAAACCCCACGGTTATTGTAAGCTAAGTAAAAATTTGCATCAATTGAAATGGCACGGTTAAAAGCTGCCATTGCTCCTTGAAAATTTTTCATTTTACTGGTTGTTGTGCCAATGTTGTTCAACACAAAGGCAAGATTTGGGTTTTTTCGTTCAGCTTCTTGATAATCGGCCAATGCTTTTGTGTAATCTCCCAACATACGGTAACAACTTCCACGGTCGTTATATGCAAATGCAAAGTTTTTATCCAATTCGATGGCTTTTGTAAAATAAGTAATGGCTGTTTTGTAATCTTGTTGCAAGAAACGCAAGGTGCCATAGTTATAATATGCTCTAGGATTAGATGGATCCAATGCAATTGATTTATCATAATCATTTTCTGCCTTCAAATATTCATTCAAACCTTGATAGGCACGTCCACGCTGAAAATAAGCTTTGGAATAGCTAGGATCTTTTTCAATCAATTGACTCAATGTTTTAGAAGCATCTGCATAGCTACCTAACTCATTTTCAGTAACACCTAAATTATAGGAAGCAGCTGTGAAGTTAGGGTCAAAACTAAGCGATTGTTTAAACCGATCACGAGCTTGTTGGTATTTTCCTTCCGAAAAAAACTTTATCCCATCGTTATACGCATTTTGACTGTTGGCAATTGTTGCGTTTTGCATGTTTAAAGCCGTAATGGAATCCCTGTATTTTTTTTCGGCTGGTGTTAGTTCTTCTATTTGTGCATGGGAATAAGTTGAAAACAACCCTAAGCCAACACAAAGCAGTAATTTATGTTTTATCATTGTACAGAAATTTAATGAGGCTTAAATGTAAAAAATATTTTAGTAAATCAGGAATTAAGTTTTCAACAAGATGAAAAAATTGTATTTTAGCCGTTGGAATATTAACAATTTAAAATAAAAAATGTCACAAGAAGTTTATTTAGTTGAAGGAGTTCGCACAGCAATTGGAAGATTTGGCGGAACGTTGGCAGGAGTTAGAACAGATGATTTAGCAGCAATTGCCATCAAAGGTTTAATGGATAAAATGCCGAATTTAGATCCGCTTTTAATTGAAGATGTTATTTTAGGATGTGCCAACCAAGCTGGTGAAGATAACCGAAATGTGGCAAGAATGGCAGGCTTAATTGCAGGTTTGCCATATCAAGTTGCTGGAGAAACCGTTAACCGTTTGTGTTCTTCTGGATTGGCTTCTGTAATGAACGCAACACGTGCCATTAAAGATGGATGTGGTGATATTTACATTGCAGGAGGAGTGGAAAATATGACACGTGGACCGTGGGTGATTTCTAAAGCATCAACACCTTTTGGACGCGATTCTGAAATGCACGATACTTCGTTTGGATGGCGTTTTATTAACCCTAAATTGCACGAACTTTACGGAACAGATTCTATGGGAAATACCGCTGAGAATTTAGCTGAATTGTATAATATTAACCGTGAAGACCAAGATAAATTTGCTTTTTGGTCGCAACAAAAAACAGCCCAAGCTGTAAAAAATGGCATTTTTGATGCTGAAATTATTCCAGTTGAAATTCCTCAACGCAAAAAAGATCCTATCATTTTTAAAACGGATGAATTTGCTAAAGCGGATACTACGTTGGAAGGATTGGGACAATTACGACCTGCATTTAAAAAAGATGGAACTGTAACCGCAGGAAATGCTTCTGGATTAAACGACGGAGCTGCTGCCTTGCTTTTGGCATCTGAAAAAGCAGTGAAAGAACAAAATTTAAAACCAATCGCACGCATTGTGGCAGGCGCAGTGGCAGGTGTTGAACCACGAATTATGGGAATTGGACCTGTGTATGCAACCGAAAAAGTGTTGAAAAGAACAGGGTTAACACTTGATCAAATGGATGTGATAGAACTTAACGAAGCTTTTGCAGCGCAAGTTTTAGCATGTACACGTAAAATGGGATTAGCCGATAACGACCCTCGTATCAACCCAAATGGTGGAGCTATTTCGTTGGGACACCCACTAGGAATGACCGGTGCACGCACAACTTTAACGGCTGCTAAAGAATTGCAAAGAACTAATAAACAATATGCGTTGGTAACCATGTGTATTGGTGTTGGTCAAGGTTATGCAGCAATTATTGAGCGCGTATAAACAACTTTTAAAGCGATTTTTCGTTTTAACTTAAAAATATTAGCTATGTCTAAACTTTTGAAAACTTATGGCTTGCTTATTTTACTGGCGTTGACAGCTTGTAAAAAAGATGCTTCGTGGAATTCTGCGTGGGTTGTTCCTCTAATAAACGACCGCATAGGTTTAGACAAGTTTGTAAACGATTCTACACTGGACGATAGTGGTGTTAATTATGCGTTGGATTTAAAAAGAACGCTCTATAATTTCAGTCTTACAGATATTGTTGCTATTCCCGACACTACTATTGATAGATCGGTGAATTTAAGTTCGAGTGGACTAACGGTTAATCCAGGTTTTACATTCTATAACGTTGTTGAAGAGCATGAATTGCAACTGCAAGATGCACAATTAAAAATCATTCAAGTTGCCGAAGGTTATATTGATTTTGAATTGGAAAATCCAGTTGAAACAGGTGTGTATGTTACTGTAGAATTGCCAGGTGTTACAAAATATGGCAACGTTTTGTCGGAAACATTTTTTATAGGAGCTGGCACCAATTCAAATCCGGGTAAAATCAAAAAAACAATAAGCATTGCCGATTATCAGATAGATTTAAGAGGAACAGCAGGCAATTCGTATAACAAATTGCAATCGTTAATTAAAATTAAATCCGATCCAAACGGCAATACGGTTACCGTTTCAAGCACTGATGTTTTTCATGTGAAATCGAAGTTTAGAGACGTAAAATTGCATTATGCACGTGGTTATTTTGGTAAAAAAGATATCAACGATACGACACAGTTCAATGTGGATGTGTTTAATAAAATTGTTGCAGGCACCATTGATATTCCTAACACAACTGTTAAACTAATTCTAGAAAATGGAATTAAAATGGACGGCTCGGGGTTGATTAAACACCTTAAAAGCACGAATAATCAAGGAAATGTGGTTTATCTTTCGGGAGGAAATGTTGGAACAACCTTTACAATTGACCAACCAACGGGTAGTTTTTCAACATTGGTACCATCTCAACGCATCATAGAATTTAACTCTGGAAATAGCAATATTGAAGCGTTTATTGAAAATCTAGGTGTTAAAAATGAATTGGCTTATGGAATTAAAATCAATCCGTGGGGCAACATTTCTGGAGGTTGGAACGAAGTGTTTCCGCAAAGCAAATTAAAAATGACATTGGAAGCACAAATGCCATTGAACATAAAGATGGACAACCTTACCATTCGTGATACGTTTGCTTTTCAACTGAGTCAGAAAAAAGATAAATCACACATTGAAAGTGGTGTGCTGCAATTGGATTTAGATAATGCTTTTCCGTTTGAAGGAAAAATTAAACTTCTTTTTGTGGACGAAAACGGCGCTGTTATTGAAACAGTTAATGCTAGCCAACCTATTGTTTCTTCGTTGTATGGTGAGCAAAATTCTAACGGATTGTGGCACAAAACAAGCACCGTAGAAGTTCCATTGTCAATTGTTGCTGTGGATAAACTCAATTCAACCAAAAACATTATTGTTGAAGCTATTTTTAATACGCCAGATCCCAACACGTCATCCAATCAAATGGTGGGAATTCCTGTAAATGCGTATTTGGGAATCAAAGCCAAGGCAAAAATTCAGTTAAAAATGAAAATTTAGTTTTTTCGTTAATTACTTCTTGATTTTGTTAATAAGAACTTGCACAAATGTGTAAGGTTTCCTATTGCTTTCATTAATTTTACCAACCACAATTCTAAATCAATAGCGTGAGCGAAAACGACGACAAAAAGACGGCCAATGTTACGCCATTAATGAAACAATATAACAGTATCAAGAGCAAACATCCGGGTACTTTACTCTTGTTTCGTGTAGGTGATTTTTATGAAACTTTTGGAGAAGATGCCATCAAAACATCTAAAATTTTAGGCATTGTTCTTACTAAACGAGGAAATGGAAGTGAATCTGAAACGGCTTTGGCAGGTTTTCCTCATCATTCATTGGAAACGTATTTGCCTAAATTGGTGCGTGCGGGTCAACGAGTGGCTATTTGCGATCAATTGGAAGATCCTAAAATGGCCAAAGGAATTGTAAAACGTGGTGTTACCGAACTAGTAACTCCTGGCGTTTCATTCAACGATCAAGTGCTGGAGCAAAAGAAAAACAATTTTTTGTGCGCCATTCATTTTACCAAGGCTGGACATGGAATTGCATTCATTGATGTTTCTACAGGCGAATTTTTG
The DNA here is from genome assembly GCA_029558435.1 of Bacteroidota bacterium. The sequence continues at coordinate 38,021 of JAKQEZ010000015.1, read as the reverse complement.
TTGGCGCAAGGAAACGACGAATACATCGATAAGCTCATTCAAGGATTTGAACCCAAAGAAATCATTTTTCAAAAAAATAAATCCAAAGAATTTGATGCGCTTTTTGGTACAAAATTCTACCATTTCCGTTTAGATGATTGGGTTTTTACACCCGATTTTGCACTTGAAAATTTGAATAAGCACTTCAATACCAAATCGCTCAAAGGTTTTGGTGTAGAAAATATGGATTTGGGAATTGTTGCCGCTGGAGCCATTTTGCATTATTTATCTGAAACACAAAACGATAAATTGGGGCACATTACCGCTGTTTCTCGTATCGAAGAAGATAAATACGTGTGGTTAGACCAATTTACCTTGCGTAATTTAGAATTGATTTCGTCGCCACATCCCGAAGCAACTACGCTCAGCGATATTTTGGATAAAACACAAACCGCCATGGGTGGGCGCATGATGAAACGTTGGATGGTGTTGCCACTAAAAAATGCAACCAATGTGCAAGAACGCCTCGAAGCGGTGAATTATCTGAAAAACAAGGAAGAAATTGGTGAGCAACTCATCACCTGTTTGCGTGAAATTGGCGATTTAGAACGTTTGATTTCTAAAGTGGCAGTGGGAAAAGTAAATCCAAAAGAAGTCATCCAACTCAAACGAACGATTCTTCAAATTGCTCCCATCAAAGCATTGTTGCAAGCAACCGATGTGTTGTTGTTGGATAAAATTGTAGATCAACTCAATCCGTGTCAAAAACTCATTGATTTAATTGAGAATACTTTGCTCGATGATCCTGCAATTGCAATAGGCAAGGGGAGAGTAATAGCAGATGGTGTGAACCAAGAATTGGATGAAATTCGCACGCTTCTTAACTCCAGTAAAGATTATTTGGAAGATATTCAAGAACGCGAAAGTCAAAATACAGGAATTCCAAGCTTGAAAATTGCGTTCAATAACGTTTTTGGGTATTATTTGGAAGTTAGAAACACCCACAAAGACAAAGTGCCAGCCGATTGGATACGCAAACAAACATTGACCAGTGCCGAACGCTATATCACCGAAGAATTAAAAGAGTATGAAACAAAAATTTTGGGAGCTGAAGAAAAAATTGGTGCTTTAGAAGCGCAGATTTACCAAAATTTATTGCTTTCACTCACCGATTTCATTCAGTCGGTTCAACACAATGCCTTTTTAATTGCTCAATTGGATTGTTTAGCAGCTTTTGCGGTGGTTGCTCAAGCAAACAATTACGTGCAACCCACCATCAACGATAGTTTTGTAATTGACATTAAAGAAGGTCGCCACCCAGTTATTGAACAAAAATTGCCGATTGGCGAAAGTTACATTGCTAACGATGTGTTTTTGGACAATAAATCCCAACAAATCATCATGATTACGGGACCAAATATGAGTGGTAAAAGTGCTATTTTGCGTCAAACAGCATTGATTTGTTTAATGGCGCAAATGGGAAGTTTTGTTCCAGCATCGGCAGCTACCTTGGGCATTGTTGACAAAGTATTTACACGTGTTGGTGCTTCTGATAATATATCCAGTGGCGAATCTACATTTATGGTAGAAATGAACGAAACAGCCAGTATCCTCAACAATTTATCGGATAGAAGTTTGGTATTGTTGGATGAAATTGGACGTGGAACAAGCACCTATGACGGAATTTCCATTGCATGGGCAATTGCAGAATATTTGCACGAACATCCAAAGTTTAAAGCAAAAACACTGTTTGCAACGCATTATCACGAGTTGAATGAAATGACCAATCAATTTGCACGTATCAAAAATTACAACGTTTCGGTAAAAGAAATTGGTAATAAAATTTTATTCTTGCGTAAGTTGGTTGAAGGAGGAAGTGAACACTCTTTTGGTATTCACGTGGCTCGTTTGGCGGGTATGCCACCCGTTGTTTTATCGCGTGCCGAAGAAATTTTAGTTACGTTGGAAAAATCACACGATTTAGAGTCCAATGCAAGCACTTCCAAAAAGAAAAAAGTAAAAAATGCTCAGCCGTTAGAAGTGGCAATGGAAGACAATATGCAACTGAGTTTCTTTCAGTTAAATGATCCAGTTTTAGAACAAATTCACGACCAATTGGTTTCCATCGACATCAATACATTGACTCCTGTAGAAGCTTTAATGAAATTAAACGACATCAAAAAGTTAATAGGCGGATAATGAGGTGTTTTTGCGATTATTAACAATTGTTAATAACTGCTATGGATATCTTTTAATGCACTTTTTTGATTTTGATTTCATCTAAGGTTTTTGTTTGCTTATATTTGTATTATGGAAAATAATCAATCGGAAAATAAACGAAAACCAGCAGCGCGCATTTCTTCTAGTTCTCCTATTATCAATGAGTTGGGCAAAGTTCCGCCACAAGCGTTGGACTTAGAACAAGCTGTTTTAGGGGCAATGATGTTGGAAAAAAATGCGGTGATCGATACCATTGAAATTTTGATGGTCGAAAGTTTTTATGATCCTAAACATCAATACATTTATGGTGCCATTCGTGAGTTGTTTGGAACTTCCAATCCGATTGATATCCTGACAGTTGTTAACTTACTTAAAAAGAAAGGTGAATTAGCAGCAGCAGGAGGAGCAGCCTATGTTTCTTCGTTGACTAGTAAAATTTCTTCGACTGCAAATGTGGAATACCATGCCCGTATTATAGCTGAGAAATTCATAAAACGCGAGTTGATTCGCATGAGTTCGGAAGTGATTAAAAATGCTTACGACGACACCAACGATGTGTTTCAAGTGTTGGGTGATGCCGAAGAGAACTTGTTTAAAATTGCTGAAAACAACTTTGGTAAAGCCGTTGATACGATGCCCAATGTGGTGCGTATGGCTATTGAAGAAATTGAAAATGCAGCAAAAGAAAGCAGTGGTATTTCTGGAATTCCAACCGGTTTGTTTGAGTTGGACAAAATTACCTCGGGTTGGCAACGTTCCGATATGATTGTTATTGCAGCGCGCCCAGCAATGGGTAAAACCGCTTTTGTATTGTCGATGGCACGCAACACCGCTGTTGATTACGGAAAAGGAGTTGCAATATTCTCCTTAGAGATGTCATCTGTTCAATTGGTTAAACGTTTGATTGCAAGTGAATCGCGTTTAAGTGCCGAAAAATTGAGAAAAGGTGATTTAGCAGAACACGAATTTCAACAGTTGCATACCCGTATTTCAAAGCTTGCAAAAGCACCACTTTATATTGACGACACACCGGGAATTTCGGTTTTTGACCTTCGTGCAAAATGCCGTAGGTTGAAAATGCAATACAACATCGATATGGTGATTATCGATTACTTGCAATTGATGACTGTTGGTGGACCTAAAGGAAGTGGAAATAGAGAGCAAGAGATTTCAACCATTTCTCGCTCCATCAAAGAAATTGCAAAAGAATTAAATGTGCCAATTATTGCACTTTCGCAGTTGAGTCGTTCGGTAGAAACACGTGGTGGTGATAAAAAACCTGTACTTTCCGACCTTCGTGAGTCGGGTGCCATTGAGCAAGATGCTGATATTGTTTCGTTTATTTACCGCCCAGAATACTATAACATAGATTTTGATGAAAAAGGAGAAAGTAATAAAGGCATTGGAGAAATCATTATTGCTAAACACCGTAATGGTGGTTTAGGAACGGTTCGTTTGCGCTTTATTGGTGAATATGCACGTTTTGAAAACTTAAATGAATTCAATGATTTTGATTTAGACAATAAAACATCTGCATTAAATACGGCGTCAAGATCGGAGAATTTCATTACTATTCCATCAAAAATGAATGCTTTTGATAATAGCGGCTCTGATTTTGATAGATCGTTTGATGATGATAGCATACCATTTTAAAAGCACATGAAAAATTTTTGTTTTATTGTATTTTTGTTCATTGGATTTCACCTGAAAGCAGCACAATTGCTGGTGCCAATGGATGATAGCCAATCCAATCACTTGAAAGCTTATGGCGTTGCATATTGGTCGTTGCAACACGAAGTAGTGATTGAATGGTTGCTCAACTATAGAGGTGGTTCTTTTCTTTTTCCGCATCTAAAATCAGTAGAACAAGAGCTAATTATCAGAGGGATAAAATACGAGATTCTTTCAGACGGACAAGCCAATGCAATTCGCAATAAAATCTCCAATCCAGAAGAAAATATGGAGATTGTGCAACTGGAAAAAGCACCCAAAATTGCTGTTTACACGCCCGATGGAAAAATGCCGTGGGACGATGCCGTTACATTGGTAATGGAATATGCTGAAATTCCTTACGATAAAATCTACGATTCAGCAATTGTGAACGGCAAGTTGCACGAATACGATTGGTTGCACTTGCACCACGAAGATTTTACAGGTCAATACGGTAAGTTTTATGCAGCTTATCGTTCGTATCCTTGGTACCGTCAGCAAGTTGCCGATGCAGAAGCTATGGCGGCACGTTTGGGATATTCAAAAGTTTCACAACTAAAATTAGCAGTGGCGCAAAGCATAAAAAACTTTGTACTCGGAGGTGGCTTTTTGTTTACCATGTGTAGTGGTACCGATAGTTTTGATATTGCTTTAGCGGCACAAAACACGGATATTTGTGAGCAAATGTATGATGGTGACCCTGCAAGTCCCAATTGTCAAAAAGAATTGGATTTCAACCAAACGTTGGCATTTAAAGATTTTTTATTGGAACGCGACCCATTGAAATACGAATATTCGTCAATTGATGGAACAGAATTAAGAAGAACACAACGTGTGCAAGAAACCGTTGACAAGTTTACGCTCTTTGAGTTTTCTGCCAAATGGGATATTGTGCCTACTATTTTAACACAAAACCATACAACAATTATCAATGGTTTTATGGGGCAAACCACTGATTTTGTAAAAGAATACATCAAATCAAACGTGTTGATTATGGGTGAAAACAAGGCACTGGGTACTGCAAGATACATACATGGAGAAATGGGACAGGGCACTTGGACGTTTTATGGCGGGCACGACCCCGAAGACTATGAACATAAGGTCGGCGATCCACATACCGATTTGAATTTATATCCCAACTCACCGGGCTATCGCTTGATATTAAACAATATTTTATTTCCAGCCGCCAAAAAGAAAAAACAAAAAACGTAGGTTCATTTCTCGTTCAAAACAAATTAAAAAAGTCGTTTTTGATTGGAATATAAACACTATTTTTGGTCGAATATAAAACACAAACGATGGAAAAATTATACAGCGATTTTCTTGAAAATAACAAAAAATGGGCGCAAGCACAGGTGGATAGAGACCCAACTTTTTTTGAAGAATTATCAAAAATTCAAAATCCACCGTTGTTTTGGATTGGTTGCGCCGATTCGCGCGTGCCTGCTAACCAAATTATTGGAGCGCAACCTGGAGATGTTTTTGTACATAGAAATATTGCTAACATGGTGGTGCATTCGGATATGAACATGTTGAGTGTGTTGGATTATGCGGTTACTGTTTTAAATGTTAAACATGTAGTAGTTTGTGGCCATTATGGATGTGGTGGGGTGGCTACCGCAATGTCAAACAAACACGTTGGAATTGTAGATAACTGGATTGCTCACATCAAAGATTCGTATCGTTTTCATAAAAAAGAATTAGACGCCATTGCTGATTACCAACAACGTTATGACCGTTTTGTTGAGTTAAACGTAAAAGAACAAGTATTTAATCTTGCAGAAACGTATATTGTTCAAAAAGCATGGAGTGAAGGAATTCCATTGCACATTCACGGCTGGGCTTACTCGCTAAAAACAGGATTAATCAACGATTTGAATTGCACTATAAAAAATAACGAAATGCTTCAAGAAGTAGATCGTTTGGATATTTAAGATGAATTTAGTTTTTGCAACACACAACCGTAATAAGGCATTGGAAATTCAAGCGTTAATGCCCAAGGGAATTTCCATTCAAACCCTAGACGATATTGGATGCCACGATGACATTCCAGAAACTGCCTCAACTTTTGAAGGAAATGCACTTTTGAAAGCTCAATATGTTGCCGAAAAATACAATGTGGCTTGTTTTTCGGATGATTCTGGTTTGGAAGTAGATTTTTTAAACGGACAGCCAGGTGTTTATTCGGCACGCTATGCAGGTGAAGCTAAAAATGACAGGGCTAATCTGCAAAAAGTATTAACCGAACTTGAAGGTCAAACCAATCGTGGTGCACAATTTAAAACGGTTATTTGTTTGATAATCAATCAAAAAACACACTATTTTGAAGGAGTGGTAAGAGGCATAATTCGCCATCAACCTGCTGGCGATGGTGGTTTTGGCTATGATCCAATTTTTGAACCCGAAGGAAATTCCATCACCTTTGCAGAAATGTCGCGCGAAGAGAAAAATGCACAAAGTCACCGTGCACGTGCATTGGCTAAAATGATTGCTTTTTTAAACGAAACACAATTTTAAAGAATTCTGTAACCAGATAATGCTTATTTTTGCAACCAAATGGCACAAACGGCAATAAATATCAAAAACAAACGCGCAAAATTTGAGTACCACTTGTTGGATACTTTTGTTGCGGGTATTGTGTTAAGCGGTACAGAAATAAAAAGTATTCGCCGCAATAAAGCCAGTATTTTGGAAGCCTATTGCATCTTTAGCAACGGTGAAATGTGGATACGCAACATGCACATCACCGAGTATGAAAATGGAAGTTATTACAACCATTCTCCACGTTCTGACAGAAAATTATTGTTGAACAGAAAAGAAATCAATAAGATTGAAAAATTTCTGAAAGATAAAGGAAACACCGTTATTCCGCTAAAAATATTTATTTCCGAAAAAGGCTGGGCAAAAGTTGAAATTGCGTTGGCACAAGGAAAAAAACTCCATGATAAACGTCAGGATTTAAAAGAAAAAGACGATAAACGGGATATGGATAGAGCCATGAAAACTTTTAAATAATGGGAAAAGTTATTGCCATTGATTTTGGGTTAAAAAGAACAGGTTTAGCCATAACTGATGAATTAAAAATCATTGCTTCAGGGTTAGATACAGTTGAATCACCCAAATTGATGGATTACCTTATTGCATTGTTTCAAAAAGAAAAAATTGAAACCATTGTGTTGGGCGAACCAAAACGCATGGATGGATCTGATGCCCATATCACCCAAAATGTTTATTTACTCAAAGAAGCATTAGAAAAACAATTTCCAAACGTTCCAGTAGTGTTGCAAGACGAACGATTTACGTCAAAAATGGCTGTAAATGCAATGATTGCAGGTGGTATGAAAAAGAAAGACCGCCAAAACAAAGCAATGGTAGATAAAATCAGTGCCACCATCATTTTACAAGAATATTTAGGAGTATTCTAACAAAAAAAAGGAACAGTCAACAATTGTTGACCATTCCTTTTGTTCTCTAAATTTTTTCGATTATTTCTGAGTGGCAAATTCCATTTCATCCACTAAATGTTTTGCGCCCGAATAAATATCCATTACCCACAATACATAGCGAATGTCAACGGTAATGTTTCTACAACGTGAAGCATCAAACATGAAATCGCTCATGGTGCTTTCCCATGTTCTGTCAAAGTTCAATCCCATTAAATTGCCGTGTGCATCCAATACAGGTGAGCCCGAATTTCCGCCAGTTGTATGGTTAGATCCTGTGAAACACACCCACAATTCACCGTCTTGCGCATATCTGCCATATTCTTTTTTCTTGTGTAATTCCAACATGCGTGGCAATAACTCAAAATCAGGGTTTCCAGAATAGTATTTATCAATCACCCCATCCAAAGTAGTGTGCTCTAAATATGCAACACCGTCTTGCGGTTCAGAACCTTCCAGTTTACCATAAGTAATGCGCAAAGTGCTGTTGGCATCTGCCCAGTGTTTTTGTTCTGGGAACATTTCTAATTTACCTTTTACATAAGTTTTCAATAAATCCCCCATAGCTGCATCGTATTGCTCGTATTTTTCCAATGATTGGTCAATGAAGTTAGAATACAGTAAGTTGAAATGTGCAAATCCAGGGTCTTTTAATAATTTCTTCACCGATTTTGCTGTAAATTTCTCTAAAAATGCTTGGTAACGCTGTTGATTGGTAAAAATAGATTTTTCGAAAATGACGTTTGCGTTATAATTAGTTGCAGCATTGTTAATTTTAGCCGTTGAAGGCGCGCTGATGTAGTTGTTATACGCAGCAGTTGTTAATTCAAAAATGCGTTGATCCACTTTTGCATCGTAGTTTTTGAAAAAACCTTCAGCACCATCTAACAAACGTTTTTTTAAGGCATCCACTCCAGCAGGGTTGTTCAAAGCTGTTTTACGCAATTGATCCACACCACGTGCTAATTTTAAAAATTCTGGTCCAACAAAAAAGTATTCAATTGCCATCGAATATTCAAACTCAGCTTGCACAGAAGATGCAACTAATTTGTTCATTTGCTCCACAACTGCGCCGTATTCATTTTTCCATTCTGGTTTTGAATTGGCACGTTGAACATACACATTTTCACGTTCTTTTTTAACACTTACGGCATCCATGCGGCGCAAACCATCAATTTGGCCTATCCATTTTTTGTAAGCATTGGCAATACTAGCTTGTTTTGATGCATATTTAATGCGCACTTCATCCGATTCACGCATCGCTTGGTCAATTACACTTAATGAAAGTTCACGCATACGAATACGTGCCGGACGTTCTTTTTCCATGATGAATTTCAAATAATCCGAAGCAACGTGTTGTTCTGTCTCGCCCGGAAAACCATAAACCATTGTAAAATCACCCACTTTACGATCGTTGAAAGCGATTTTTAAAAAATGAATAGGTTGGTAGGGTACGTTTGTAGCGCTGTATTCTGCTGGTTTATTATCGGCACCTGCATAAATTCTAAATACCGAAAAATCACCTGTATGACGTGGCCACACCCAGTTGTCTGTATCTCCACCAAATTTACCAATTGAATTGGGTGGAGTTCCAACCAAGCGCACATCCAAAAACGTTTCTTTTACAATCATGTAAAATTCATTTCCTTGGTTAAAAGGCTTGATTTCAGCTTGGTAGTGATTTCCGTTTGTTGCTTCGGTAATTAAAGCTTGAGTATTTCTAGTTAAAATTTTCTTCAATTCATCTTGGTTAGTAATGCCATTTGTTCCAGCCAAAACTTCTTTTGTTACATCTTGAATACGCACCATTCTTGAAGCTGTTAACCCTTTGTTAGGCAACTCATCGGCTTTTGTTTTTGCCCAGAAACCATATTTTAAATAATCGTTTTTCAACGAAGAATGAGCTTGAATTTGCGAGTAACCACAATGGTGATTGGTCAACAACAATCCTTGATTAGAAACCAATTCGGCAGTGCAACCACCTCCAAAATGGATGATGGCATCTTTTAAACTCGATTTGTTGATGCTATAAATTTCTTCGGCTGTTAATTTCATTCCCATGGCTTGCATATCCAACTCAAAAGCGGTAATTACAGAAGGAATGAGCATGCCTTCCTCGGCAATAGAAAAATTAAAAATTGAAAAAGTAGTTGCGATGAATAATGCTATTTTTCTCATGTTTTTTTGATAAAGAATTTCAACAAAGTTAGAAAATTGTTTGTAAAGATTGAAGGAAGGTACGTCAAGCCACGTTATATTTTATTATTTTAGCTTTTTAAATTAAAATAGTTTCAATGAAATTTATCGTTTTTTTAATCGTATTTGTTAGCGGATTTATGGCTGCAAGTTTTTCTCAAACAGCTCGTTATGAATTGAGAATGGAAAATCCTGCCAATCATTATTTTCAAGTAGATTTTTATTTGAAAGATTATAAATCCAAAGAAATTGAAGTTAAACTTCCTGTTTGGGCACCGGGTTCGTATTTGGTGCGTGAGTTTTCTAAAAACCTCAATCAAGTGCGTGCAACCGATGAAAATGGCAATCCACTGCAAGTAATTAAAAAAACAAAAAATGCGTGGATAATTAAACGCGAAAAAGCAAAAGAAGTAAAAGTGAGCTACGAAGTGTATGCGTTTGAATTAACCGTAAGAACTAGTTTTCTAGATTTAACACATGGATTTGTAAGCGGAACAGGCGTTTTTATGTATACCGAAGAAACGCGTAATAAACCAGGGCAATTAAAAATCATTCCGCATGCCTCATTTTCAAAAATTTCAACTGCCTTGCCAGAAGTGGGAGAGGGCGTAGTAAACGATAGTAAGGCTAAAGAATATAGTTTTGAGAATTATGATGTTTTGGCTGATAGTCCAATAGAAATTGGAAATCAAGAAGAATTTACCTTTGATGCAGCAGGCGTAAAACACACCGTTGCAATGTATGGTTGGGGTAATTACGATGTGGAAAAATTGAAAGTGGATATGGCTAAAATTGTCACTTCAACAACGGCAATTTTTGGAGAAAATCCCAATAAAAATTATACGTTTATCATTCACAATGTAACCGATGGACAAGGAGGATTGGAGCATTTAAACTCTACCACATTATCGGTTAATCGCTACACCTATCAGGGCGATGATTATTTAGGGTTTTTATCTTTAGTTGCGCATGAATATTTTCATTTGTGGAATGTAAAACGTTTGCGCGCTTTTGAATTAGGTCCATTTGATTACGACCGAGAAGTTTACACATCATTATTGTGGGTAATGGAAGGTTTTACTTCCTATTACGATGAATTGATTTTGCTAAGAGCTGGATTTTACGATGCCAATCAATATTTGAATAAATTAAAAAGTGCATTGAATTATGTAGAAGGTACGCCTGGAAATAGTGTTCAACCCGTTGCACATGCTAGTTTTGATGCGTGGATAAAAGCCTATCGTCCCAATGAAAATAGCTCTAACACTACAATTTCTTACTATTCAAAAGGTGGTGTAATTGGTGCTTTGTTTGATGCAATGATTATTGATAAAACCAACGGAAGCAAATGTTTGGATCACTTTTTACAAACGCTTTATGCAAAATATTATAAGAAATTAAACAGAGGATTTACTGAAAAAGAATTTCAGGATGAATTTTCAAACTTCTTAGGAAAGGACATGACTTCGTTTTTCAGCGATCATATTTATGGTACAAAAACACCCGATTACGCTACAATTTTTAATGCAGTTGGTTTAAAAGTTGAGTATGATGGAAGAAAAGAAAATTCAATTGGCGCACGCATTGCACAATCTGGAGCTAGTTTATACGTTAAGTCCATCAGAGCTGAATCGGGTGCCGAGAAATCGGGGTTGAGTGTTGGCGATGAAATTATTGGATGCAACGGAATGCGCGTTAATCAAAGCGATTTTGAAAGCTTAGTGGCTCAATTGGAAGAAGGGAAGCATTTGAATTTGTTGATTTCTCGAGATGATGTTTTAATGGAAATACAATTGAGAAGTTCAACCTATGAACGCCCCAGCTACAAGTTTTCAGCTGCAACGGATGAAAAAAACAACGCTAAAAGAGATTATTGGTTAAGAACAGAATAGTGCATTATGGCCATTGAGCACTTTATAAATATCCTAATTATTAACGATGACCAGAAGTTAACAGCTGGTTTTAAGGAGATTTTATCGGGCTCGGGCAACAATGTAATGGCAGTTAATGATTACAAAGAAGCTATTCCTATTCTTCAAAAGCGCGAAGTTGGGATTGTTTTAATCAATTTGGACAGTAAATCCTTTGTAGGGATGGAAATTTTGCAAGAATTGAAGAATGAAAGCATTACGCCCAATACCTATAAAATTCTGATTACCAAGAGCAACACATCAGCGGCCAAAATGGTGCGAGGATTGAACAGTGGAGCTGTCGATTTTATTTCTGCTCCTTTTAGCCCCAATTTAGTAAAAGCTAAAATTGAAGTGTACAAAATGTTGTTTTACAAAGATCAACGTATTGTGCAGTTACTTCAAAATATTTTCCCTACGAATGTGTTAGAAGATTTTAATACCTATGGGAAATTTTCTCCTAAAAGAGTGGAAAACGGAGTGGTGTTGTTTACCGATTTTGTGGATTTTTCTCAATTATCTGCCCAAATGGAACCAATACAATTGCTTCGTCAATTAGAGAAGTATTTTACCACTTTTGATGAAATCATAGCTCGTTATCGACTTGAGAAAATCAAAACCATTGGAGATGCATACATGGCGTTGGCAGGTGTAACAGAAAATAAAGCAAACCCTGCAATTCGTGCTTGTTTGGCAGCTTTAGAAATACAACAATACATTGATTCAGAAGCAGAACTTTGTAAAGCACTAGGAAAAGATTATTGGCAGATTAGAATAGGTATTCACATGGGGCCGTTGGTTGCTGGTATAATCGGAAAAACAAAATTTTCCTTCGATGTATGGGGGGATAGTGTTAATATTGCTTCGCGTGCAGAAAGAGCAAGTTTACCTGGGCGTATCACAATAACCGATGCTGTTTTCGAAAATGTTAATCGCTATTTTAACACAACAGAAAGAGGTGAAGTAGATATTCAAAAAAGAGGAGGTAGGGTAAAAATGTATTTCTTAGACGGTATTAATGAGAAATATTTGTTGGATAAACGCCGAAAAGTTGCCAATATCGAATTGAGGAATTTGTGCGATTTAACGCCACTCGACTTCTTTAACATGCGGGTAGATATCATCAATAAACTCAAAGCACTTTTACCCGAAGATTTGGGCTACCATGATGTGCAACATACCTTAAACGTAGAAAAAGCAGCCATGCGTTATGGTAAGCTGGAAGGACTTTCTCACTTAGAAATGTTGTTGCTGCGCACTGCTGTTTTGTACCACGATGCCGGATTTATTCTGCAATACGATAACAATGAGGATTATGCCATTTTGTTAGCGAAAGAAACATTGCCAACTTTTGGTTATTCAGAAGAACAAATTACACTAATTTGTGGCATAATTAATGCAACAAAATCAACCGTTGAACCGCAAACCCTTTTGGAGAAAATAATGTGTGATGCCGACCACGATTATCTTGGTAGAGTAGATTATAGAGTTATTTCTTCACGTTTACGGAGTGAGTTAGAAGTGATGAGTAATCTTTATATGTCAGACGTAGAATGGGTGGAGTTTCAATTAAAATATTTGACGAGCAAACATCAATATTATACCGATACAGCTAATAATATTCGCAAAAACGGTAAAAATGTGCGAATACAAGAATTAAATAATTTACTTAAACAATTACAACAATGAAAGTTTATACAAAAAGAGGTGATCAAGGAACAACGCAATTAATTGGTGGAACACGCGTTTTAAAAAGTTCGTTAAGACTAGAATCTTATGGCACAGTGGACGAATTGAATTCTTACATGGGATTACTGCGCGATTTAATACAGAATGAAGAACTAGAAGATCAAATTTTAGAAATTCAAGATCGTTTGTTTACCATTGGCTCACACTTAGCGTCAGACCCAAATAACTCGGTGATGAAACTTCCAGAAATTACAACAGATGACGTGGAATTGTTAGAAAAATGGATTGATAAACTATTTGAAGAATTTGAACCTTTGCGCATGTTTGTGTTGCCTGGCGGACATCCAGTTGTTTCTCATTGCCACATTGCTCGTTGCGTATGCCGCAGAGCCGAACGTGTTTGTGTGGATTTAAACCAAACAGAAGAAGTAGAACCCATCATTATCAAATATTTAAACCGTTTGAGCGATTACATTTATACCTTGAGCAGAAAGCAAGCAAAAGACTTGAATGCAATCGAAAAACCGTGGGTAGCAAGAAAGTAATGTTTTTTTTAACGCAATAGTATGAAACTACTTAAAACATTTTTAGGATTTCTTTTAATTGTAATCCATTTTGGATTTTCATTTTCCACAAAAGATGTAATTGATATTACCATCACCAATGTGCGTAACAATAACGGGAAAATACAACTGCAGGTGTATCGCGATCAAGCAACTTTTTCTAAGGAAACACCCTACAAAATATATTACGTCTCAAAAACAGATATGAAAAACAATACCCTCCACTATAAAATTAGTGATTTACCAGAGGGAACGTATGGAATTGCCATTTTGGACGATGAAAACAATAACAAAGAAATGGATTGGTCGTTTATCATGATGCCCAAAGAAGGTTTTGGTTTTTCAAATTATTACCATACTCCTTTGAGCAAGCCAAAATTTGAAAAGTTTAAGTTTTATTTAAACGGCACAGTTAACGTCTCAATTAAAGTAAGATACATGTAAATTGAACTTATCAACAGTTTAATCAAAGTGTTAATAAAACTTTCTTGTCGTTTTCTTGCAAGTAATTAAAAAAAATCTATTTTTGCCACTTTAATAAGCCAAAAATTAATTATAAGATATGTACTGGACTTTAGAATTAGCATCGTATTTAGAAGATGCACCATGGCCTGCCGCTAAGGATGAATTAATTGATTTTGCAATCCGCACAGGAGCACCTTTGGAAGTTGTAGAAAACTTGCAAGATTTAGAAGATGAAGGCGAAATTTACGAAAGTATCGAAGAAATTTGGCCTGATTATCCTTCAAAAGACGATTTTCTATTTAACGAAGACGAATATTAAATGCAATCCCTCCACAAGAGGGATTTTTTATAGCCATGAATTACCTCGGACACCTCTATTTTTCCAATAATGATTTGGACCTTATGCATGCCAATTTATTGGGCGATTTTGTAAAAGGTAAAGATTTGTCCGCTTATTCACCTACCCAACAAAAAGGCATCATCTTGCACCGAAAAATTGACGACTTTATGGCAAAACATTCAGCAGTGAAAGTAATTTCTAAAACGTTATCACCCTCATTGCCTAAAGTTGCTCCCATTGCTCTAGATGTTTATTTTGATCATTTTTTAGCCTTGCACTGGATGCGTTATCACACCCAACAATTGGATGATTTTTTAGCTGCGTTTTATGCACATCCACTCCAATCAAATGAATATACCAACCTACAATTTCAAACCTTGATTCAAAGCATGAAAACCCACCAATGGATGAACCAATATGCCAATTTATATGCTGTGGATAGAGCCTGTTCTTTTTTAGCCACAAAATTGTCGTTTGCAAATCAATTGGGGCAAGGACGCACTGTGTTGGAGCAAAATTATACAGAAGTAGAACAAGCATTTTTTGCCTATATGCTTGATGCAAAAGCATATTTTAAACAAGAAGGGTGAGGGATGAGAATAGGTGAAAAAATCATACATCTCAATTCTGATTAATTTGGTTTAAAACACAAGCCAACCATTTCATTTCAAAAATATTGAGCCATGCACACATTATCACTACATATTTTTTATAAATTTAAAATAAACTGACTATTTTAGTAACTGAATAAGTTTTTAGCATCCATAATTATTACCTCAAAAGAAAAAAAGTATGGCAAAAGATAATTTATCATTCAATAATCAAAAAGCATTAATTCGTTCTTCTTCGGCTGAATACCTAACTTTTATTGCAGCTACAGGAGAAGGTGGTGTAGATGCCATTTATGCAGATGAAAATATTTGGCTTACTCAAAAAATGATGGGGGTGCTTTACAATGTAGAAACGCATACAATTAATTATCACCTAAAAAAGATTTTCTCAGACAGTGAATTGGTGGAGAATTCAGTTGTTCGAAATTTTCGAATAACTGCCAAAGATGGTAAGAGTTACAATACAAAACACTATAATTTGTCGGCTATTATTGCCGTAGGGTACAAAGTAAATTCGGAGCGAGCCGTACAATTTCGCAAATGGGCAACCCAAATCGTACAGGAGTTTACCATCAAAGGCTTTGCAATGGATGATGAACGCCTAAAAAATGACGGTACTATTCTCGGTAAAAAATATTTTGAAGAACAACTTCAACGGATAAGAGAAATCCGCTTGAGCGAACGAAAGTTCTATCAAAAAATAACAGACATTTATGCAACAGCGATTGATTATGATGTAACTGCCCAAGCAACAAAACGTTTTTATGCTACTGTACAAAACAAGCTGCATTGGGCAATACACGGACAAACAGCTGCTGAAGTTATTGTAAACAGAGCCGACCATCAAAAAGAAAATATGGGATTGACTACTTGGAAAGATGCTCCAAAAGGAAAAATTCAAAAATTTGATGTGAGTGTGGCTAAAAATTATCTTTCTGAAAACGAAATGCAACAATTACAACGTTTAGTCTCAGCTTATTTAGATATTGCAGAAGATATGGCAAATCGGCATATTCCGATGACCATGGAAGATTGGGAAAATCGCTTAAATAAATTTATAGATGCCACTGATAGAGAAATATTGCAAAATGCAGGTAGTGTAACTGCAGAAATAGCTAAAGTCCATGCAGAAAGTGAATTTGAAAAATACAGAATTATTCAAGACCGATTATTTGAAAGTGATTTTGATAGAGAAATAAAACGAATTGGTGAAGGGAGTGATAAATGATGAATTGTGAATTACGAATTACGAATTACGATTTTGAATTTACGAATTGGGAATTATGAATTGTGAGTTGTTTCCCTTTGCGTTCATTGCGCCTACTTTGTGCTCATTGCGGTTACAATTAAATTGTGAATTGTGAATTGTGAATTGTTTCTCTTAGCGTTCATTGCGGTTTAAAAAAACTTAACCGCGGAGTTACGCCAAGAACGCACAGAGATAAACATTGCGCCCTTTGCGTAATCCTTTGCGTTCATTGCGGTTATAATATAATTCCTCTTTGCGTTCATTGCGCCTACTTTGCGCTCATTGCGGTTACTATTAAATTGTGAATTACGAATACGATATGGACACGAAAAAAATAAAATTAAAAGTAGAGTAGTTGATACTTGAATTCACTATCAAATAATTTAGTCCTATTTATTGCTACAAATACCAACATTTTTTTAACTTTGACACTTTCCAAATGGAAAATAGCATTAATTTGATATGAAGACAGTACAATTTAGAGAAGCGTTGCGCGAAGCAATGTCGGAAGAAATGAGAAAAGACAGTAGCGTCTTTTTAATGGGTGAAGAAGTTGCTGAATACAACGGTGCATATAAAGTTTCACAAGGAATGTTGGATGAATTTGGTCCAGAACGCGTCATCGATACACCAATTGCAGAACTTGGTTTTGCAGCTATCGGTGTTGGTGCGTCAATGAACGGTTTGCGCCCAATTGTGGAGTTTATGACATGGAACTTTGCCATCCTCGCTGCCGATCAAATTATCAATAGTGCTGCAAAAATGTTGCAAATGTCGGGTGGTCAATACCATTGCCCAATTGTATTTAGAGGTGGTAACGGACAAGCTGGACAATTAGCTGCAACACACTCTCAAAGCTTTGAGTCGTTTTATGCACACGTGCCAGGGTTGAAAGTAATTACACCTTCAACTCCTTATGATGCAAAAGGTTTGTTGAAATCCGCAATTCGCGATAACGACCCAGTTGTGTTCTTGGAATCAGAAAAAATGTATGGAGATAAAGGTGAAATTCCAGAAGGAGAATATCTTATTCCAATTGGTGTTGCAGATACAAAACGCAAAGGAACAGACGTTACCATTGTTTCATTTGGTAAAATTATCAAAGTAGCACATGCAGCTGCAGATGAATTAGAAAAAGAAGGAATCGAAGTTGAGATCATCGACTTGCGCACCGTTCGCCCAATTGACTATGCAGCAGTTGTTGAATCCGTGAAAAAAACAAACCGTTGTGTTGTGGTGGAAGAATCATGGCCATTGGCTTCCATTTCTTCTGAAATTGCATACCACCTACAACGTTATGCTTTTGACTATTTGGATGCACCAGTATTGAGAGTTACACAATCAGATACACCATTCCCGTTTGCAACTTCGTTAATGGAAGAAGCATTGCCAAATGTGGAACGAATCATCAAAGCTGTAAAAACAGTATTGTATAGAAACTAACATTCAAGGAGGTGATTTTCGCCTCCTTTTTCAATTGATAACTACTGATGGTATTTAGCAGCATTTATTTCCTGCTTTATTTTCTTCCAATTGTATTGTTGGGATACCACTTTATTAATGATAAATACAGAAATCATTGGTTGTTGCTTGCCAGTATTTTTTTCTATGCTTGGGGAGCTCCACTATTTATTTTTGTTGTTTTAGCTACCATCATCGTTGATTTTTTTCTGGTTAATCAAATTTATCGTGCAACACAACACCATAAGAAAAAATGGCTGATTGCTTCTTTGTTGCTCAATTTAGGAATGTTGTCTTATTTCAAATATGCCAACTTTTTTGTTGAGAATGTAAACGCAATTATAGAAAGCATAGGCTTTGCAACCGTTGATTGGACGGCTGTGGCATTGCCCATCGGTATTTCGTTTTATATTTTTCAATCCATTACCTACGCAATTGACGTTTACCGAGGAGTTAACCCTCCAGCCAAAGATCTTGGCCGCTACATGCTTTTTATCTTGTTGTTTCCCCAGTTGATTGCAGGTCCCATTGTTAAATACCACCAAATTGCCAATCAAATTGACGCAAGAAAAGAAACCTCCGACGATCGCCTGTTGGGGTTTTATCGTTTTTGCATCGGATTGGCTAAAAAAGTTCTGATTGCAAATACACTAGCGGTTTATGCTACTCAAATATTAGACGGACCAATTGCAGAATATTCCACACCAACAGTTTGGTTAGGGATTATTGCCTACACCTTTCAAATTTACTTTGATTTTGCAGGATATTCCGACATGGCAATCGGCTTGGCACGCATATTTGGATTTCATTTTCCAGAAAACTTTAATTCACCCTACATTTCCAAAAGCATTTCCGAATTTTGGCGCAGATGGCACATGACACTTGGTGCTTTCATGAAAGAATATTTATACATTCCGCTTGGAGGAAACAGAGTTGCAACCCAACAGCGTTTGTATTTCAACTTAGCTCTCGTGTTTCTATTGTCTGGTTTGTGGCACGGCGCATCGTGGAATTATGTGTTGTGGGGTGCATTTCACGGATTGTTTTTGATTTTAGACCGCATGTTTTTATTGCGTATCTTGGATAAATTAGGAAGTGTAATTTCAATTGTGTTTACATTTTTTATCGTAACCGTTGGCTGGGCCATCTTTAGAATGGAAGATTTTGGTCAAATGCAATTAGTACTTTATAAAATGTTTAGCTTCGATTTCTCTTCCACCATTCAGTTAAGTGCTGAATATTGGTTGGTATTACTAATTGCAATCGGATTTTCAATTTTCACAGCTTTCAATTTCGGGAAAAATATTGAACAAGCAGTATATTTTCAACCTCAGGCAACTATTGGTCGCCATTTTGTTTTGTTTGGACTAGCACTACTATTATTTATTGCCAGTTTAGCATCCATCACCGCATCCGATTTTAATCCATTTATCTATTTCCGATTCTGATGAATAAATACAGTGAACATATAAAAAATGGATTGTACATCGTTATATTGATGGTGTTGTTGTTGCCTCAATTGCAATCAAAGTTCAAGATTTTTTCCATTGCGCCATTAAACGGTTCATCTGAAAAAATAGAAAATCCATACATTTCAAAAACAACCTGGTTAAATGGTAGCTACCAAGAACAGCAAGAAATTGCTGCCAAACGTAGTTATGGTTTCAATGAGGTGATGGTTCGAATTTACAACCAGTGGAATTATACCTTTTTTAAGAAAACCAACACACAATGGGTTGAAATAGGCAAGGAGGGATATTTGTATGAAACCAATTACATTAAAGCGGCATTGGGATTGGATTTTATTGGAGAGGACAGTATTCAAATGCAAGTGGAGCGTTTAAAAGTAATTGCAGATACATTAAAAAAACACCAAACCGATCTGGTGGTTGTTTTAGCTCCAGGTAAAGGAAGTTTTTATCCCGATTATTTCCCAGCTCAATACAACGGTGTTCAACCAACAACTGCCAATTTAGAAGTTTTTAAAAAGTATTTTACTAAAAATGGAATCAATTACATCGATGCCAACAGTTGGTTTATAGATTTAAAAAAGACAGTACACCAAAAACACAAGTTATATTCTAAAACAGGAATACATTGGAGTAAGTATGGAGAATACCTAATGGCTGATTCATTAATAAAATATTTAAAAGCTACAACTCAAAAACCATTTCCATCCATTCAATTAACTAAACTAGAATATTCAAACCAGTTAAGAGATACCGATAACGATGTATGGAAAGGATTGAACATTTATTCAACAATTGAAGATTTTAAAATGACCTATCCTCAATGGAAAGCTGCGCATACGGAGTTTAATCTTGCAAAAACCTTGGTAATTGGTGATAGTTATTATTTTGGATTATTTAAAGATGGTTTTTCAACAAATTATTTGAATAATGGCGAGTTTTGGTATTATTGTAAAGAGGTTTATCAGAATGTAAACAAAACTTCACAACCATTAAATTTAGAAAGCATCAAAGAACAAGCATTAAAAAATGATGTCATTATTATAATGTGCACCGATGCAACTTTGCCACGATTTGGTTTTGGGTTTATAGAAAACTTTAAATAGTTTTAAAACGATTCTTTTTTTGTAAACCGTTGAAAATCTTTCATTTTTTTTCGCAAACTATTGTTTTGTAAAATATTTGTCATATATTTGCACCCCCTAAAGTGTATTTAGGGGAGAATTATATATTAATTAAATTTTAAAAATTAAGAGTATTTTATGCCAACTATTCAACAATTAGTTCGCAAGGGAAGAACAGCGGTAGCTAAGAAATCTAAGTCTGCTGCACTTGATTCATGTCCACAGCGTAAAGGAGTTTGTGTGAGAGTTTACACAACTACTCCAAAGAAGCCGAACTCAGCAATGCGTAAAGTTGCAAGGGTACGTTTGACTAACGGAAAAGAGGTCAATGCGTATATCGGTGGAGAAGGTCACAATTTGCAAGAGCACTCATTAGTGTTAGTAAGAGGAGGAAGGGTAAAAGATTTACCTGGAGTTCGTTACCACATCGTGCGTGGTGCTGAAGACACTGCTGGTGTTGAAGGAAGAAAACAACGCCGTTCTAAATACGGTGCTAAGAGACCTAAACAAAAATAACATTTTAAGCTGTTAAGAAATGAGAAGAAGAAAAGCAAAAAAGATAGCCGTACTTCCTGATCCAATTTTTCAGGATGTTCAAGTTACAAAGTTTGTTAACAACTTGATGTATGACGGAAAGAAAAGCGTTGCATTTAAGATTTTTTATGATGCAATCGAATTAGTAGATAAAAAAGTAGAAGAAGCTACTGGATTGGATACGTTTAAAAAAGCATTGGAAAATGTTGCGCCTCCTGTTGAGGTACGTTCTAGAAGAGTTGGTGGAGCTACTTTCCAAATTCCTACTCCAGTTCGTGAAACTAGAAAGCAATCGTTAGCTATGAAATGGTTGATTGGTTATGCTCGTAAACGTAACGAGAAAACAATGGCAGCTAAATTAGCTTCAGAAATCATCGCTGCATCTAAAGAAGAAGGTGCTGCTTACAAGAAAAAAGAAGATACATTAAGAATGGCTGAAGCAAATAAAGCATTCTCTCACTTTAGATTTTAATAACGATGGCAAGAGATCTTAAATATACAAGAAACATTGGTATTGCAGCACACATTGATGCTGGTAAAACAACTACAACAGAGCGTATTTTGTATTACTCTGGGGTAAACCATAAAATTGGTGAAACACACGAAGGTGGTGCTACAACTGACTGGATGGCGCAAGAGCAAGAAAGAGGTATTACTATTACTTCTGCAGCAGTTACAGTTCCATGGAAATACAACGGAAATACATACCAAATTAACGTAATTGACACTCCGGGACACGTTGACTTTACAGTTGAGGTGAATCGTTCATTACGTGTATTGGATGGTTTAGTATTCTTATTTTCTGCAGTTGATGGTGTTGAGCCTCAATCAGAAACTAACTGGCGTTTGGCAAACAACTATAACGTACCTCGTTTAGGTTTCGTTAATAAAATGGACCGTCAAGGTGCAGATTTCTTAAACGTTTGTCGTCAAGTTAAAGATATGTTAGGAAGTAACTCTTTACCATTACAGTTGCCAATCGGTGCTGAAGATGATTTCAAAGGAGTTGTTGACTTAATTAACTTCCGTGGTATTGTTTGGAATGAAGCAGATAAAGGTATGACGTTCACAGAAGTTGAAATTCCTGCTGATATCTTAGACGAAGCTACTCAAATGCGTGAGCACTTATTGGAGCAAGTTGCTGAGTTCGATGATACATTAATGGAAAAATATTTTGAAGATCCAAATTCAATTACTGAAGAAGAAGTATTGACAGCATTACGTCAAGCTGTAATTTCAGGTAAAGTTGTTCCAATGATGTGTGGTTCATCTTTCAAAAATAAAGGTGTACAAGCAATGTTGGATATGGTAATGGCATTGTTGCCTTCTCCATTGGATCAAGAAGCAATTGAAGGAACAGATCCTAAAACAGGAGATGTTATTTCTCGTAAACCTTCTTTTGACGAACCTTTCTGTGGTTTAGCATTTAAAATTGCAACAGACCCTTATGTAGGTCGTTTGTGTTTCGTTAGAGCTTATTCAGGTAAATTGCCAGCAGGTTCTTATATTTACAACCCACGTACAAACGCAAAAGAGCGTATTTCTCGTATCTTCCAAATGCATGCTAACAAACAAAATCAAATTGATGAGTTAGGTGCTGGTGATATCGGTGCGGTTGTAGGATTTAAAGATATCCGTACAGGAGATACTTTATGTGCTGAAGGTCACGGAATTATCTTGGAATCTATGGACTTCCCAGATCCAGTAATCGGTATTGCAATCGAGCCTAAAACACAAGCTGATACAGATAAATTATCAATTGGATTGAATAAATTGGCTGAAGAGGATCCAACTTTCCAAGTTCATACAGATGAAGATACAGGACAAACTGTAATTTCAGGTATGGGTGAGTTGCACTTAGATATCATCATCGACCGTTTGAAACGTGAGTTTAAAGTAGAAGTTAATCAAGGTGCTCCTCAAGTTAGCTACCGTGAGGCAATTACAGCTTCTGTTGATCACCGTGAAGTGTATAAAAAACAATCAGGTGGACGTGGTAAATTCGCTGATATCGTTGTTAAAATCTCTCCTCAAGACGATCAAGAAAAAACAGGATTGGAATTCATTAACTCTATCAAAGGTGGTAACATTCCAAAAGAATTTATCCCTTCTGTAGAAAAAGGATTCAAAGAATCAATGAAAAATGGTGTATTAGCTGGATTCTTGGTTGAAGCAATGAAAGTAGAATTGGTGGATGGTTCATTCCACGCTGTCGATTCAGATTCATTGTCTTTCGAATTAGCGGCTAAAATGGCATACCGTGAAGCATTGAAAAAATGTCGTCCAATCTTGTTAGAGCCTATCATGAAAATTGAAGTGGTTACTCCAGAAGAAAACATGGGTGATATCGTAGGTGACTTGAACCGTCGTCGCGCTGTTGTTCGTGGTATGGATGATAGAAACGGAGCAAAAGTTGTTAAAGCTGACGTTCCATTGTCTGAAATGTTTGGTTACGTAACTCAATTACGTACATTGTCTTCTGGTCGTGCAACATCATCAATGGAATTCTCTCACTATGCAGAAGCTCCAAAAAATGTTGCTGAAGAAGTAATCGCAAAAGTTAACGGAAAAGTAAAAGCATAATACAATAGTATAATGAGCCAAAAAATTAGAATTAAATTAAAATCATACGATCACAATTTAGTTGACAAATCAGCTGAGAAAATCGTAAAAACGGTAAAGGCTACTGGAGCAGTTGTTAGCGGTCCAATTCCATTACCAACACATAAACGTATATACACTGTATTGCGTTCGCCACACGTAAACAAAAAAGCGCGTGAACAATTTGAATTAAGTTCATACAAGCGTTTGTTGGATATTTACAGTTCTTCTTCAAAAACTGTAGATGCTTTAATGCGTTTGGAGTTGCCAAGTGGTGTTGATGTAGAAATTAAAGTTTAATTATAAATAAATAAAGTAAGATGCCAGGAATAATTGGTAGAAAAGTCGGAATGACTAGCATTTATAGTGCTGAGGGTAAAGCATTACCATGCACAGTAATTGAAGCTGGTCCTTGTGTTGTTACTCAAGTAAAAACACAAGACAGAGATGGTTACGATGCCGTTCAATTAGGGTTTGGAACTCGTAAAGAGAAAAACACACCAAACGCCTTGAAAGGTCACTTTAAAAAAGCAAACACTGAGCCTAAAGCGAAGTTAGCTGAATTTAAAGGTTTCGATAACTTGAACTTAGGAGATGTAGTAACAGCAGAAATCTTCGAAGAAGGAGAATTTGTTGATGTTACAGGAACTTCTAAAGGTAAAGGTTTCCAAGGGGTTGTGAAACGTCATGGATTTGGTGGAGTTGGGCAGTCAACTCATGGTCAGCACAACAGATTACGTGCACCGGGTTCTATCGGAGCGGCTTCTTATCCTGCTAAAGTATTCAAAGGAATGAGAATGGCTGGTCAAATGGGAAATACTCGTGTGACAACAGACAACTTGGAAGTGTTAAAAGTATTAACTGATAAAAACTTATTAGTTGTTAAAGGTTCAGTACCTGGAGCTAATGGTTCAATCGTAATTATTCAGAAATAATGGAAGTAAAAGTAATTGATACAACTGGTAAAGCTACTTCGAAAACAGTTAGTTTATCTGAAGAAGTTTTTGGAATTGAGCCAAATGATCATGCAATCTATTTAGATGTTAAACAGCACTTGGCTAATCGTCGTCAAGGAACTCACAAATCTAAAGAAAGAGCTGAAATCGCAGGTTCTACTAAGAAGATTAAAAAACAAAAAGGTACAGGTGGTGCACGTGCAGGTAGCATCAAATCTGGTACTAGAGTAGGTGGAGGTCGTATGTTTGGACCAAAACCAAGAAATTATCACTTTAAATTAAATGTTAAATTAAAACGTTTAGCTCGTAAATCTGCATTTGCATACAAAGCACAACAAGATTCATTAATCGTTATTGATGATGTGAACTTTAACAATGCAAAAACAAAAGATTTTACAGCATTATTAAACGGTTTAAACTTGAACGATCAAAAAGTATTGTTCATTTTAGGAAGTGATAATGAGAATGTTTACAAATCTTCTCGTAACCTTAGAAAAGTTAAAGTTGTAACAGCTGATTCATTCAATACATACGATGTATTAAATGCTAAAAAAGTTGTTTTGGCAACAAGTTCAATAGAAGCAATCGAAAAGATTCTAAATTGATTTAAAGATGAAGACAGTTATTAAAAAGCCAATTATTACAGAAAAGGCAACAGGACAAAGCGAAAAACAAAACCGTTTTTCATTTGTTGTTGACAGAGAGGCAAATAAATTGGAAATTAAAAGTGCTATCGAGAAATTGTATGGAGTTCAAGTAACAGGAGTACATACAATGAATTATGGTGGTGGTAAATCCTCTGTTAAGTACACTAACAAAGGTATCGTTGAGCAACGCAGCAAACAATGGAAAAAAGCTGTTGTAACTGTTGCAGATGGAGAAACGATTGATTTATTTAGTAATTTATAAGAAGTAAAACGAAATGAGTCTTAAAAAATTTAAGCCTACAACTCCAGGGCAAAGACACAAAATCAACAGTGATTACTCTGAAGTAACAGCTGCAAAGCCAGAAAAATCTTTGGTAGTTGGAAAGAGTAAAACTGGTGGACGTAATCATGACGGTAAAATGACGATGCGCTACATTGGTGGTGGTCACAAACAAAAATACCGTATCATCGATTTTAAAAGAAGTAAACAAGGTATTCCAGCAACGGTTAAATCAATTGAATACGATCCAAACCGTACTGCACGTATTGCCTTATTGTATTACGCTGACGGTGAAAAGTCATATATTATTGCTCCGGAAGGATTGAAAGTAGGGGATACTGTAATGTCTGGTAAAGGAGCTACACCTAATGTAGGAAATGCTTTATTCTTAAGCGATATTCCATTAGGTACTGTAATTCATAACATTGAATTAACACCTGGTAAAGGTGGTGCAATCGCTCGTGGAGCTGGTGCATACGCTCAATTGAACGCTCGTGATGGTCGTTATGCAATCGTTAAAATGCCTTCTGGTGAAACTAGAATGATTTTAACAACTTGTTTGGCAACTATTGGTTCTGTTTCTAACTCTGAACACAGCTTAGTTGTTTCAGGTAAAGCAGGTAGAAAACGTTGGTTAGGTCGTCGTCCACGTGTACGTGGTGTAGTTATGAACCCAGTAGATCACCCAATGGGTGGTGGTGAAGGTCGTAACGCAGGACAACACCCACGCTCACGTAAAGGTACTCCAGCTAAAGGATACAAAACTCGTGCGCCTAAGAAATATTCAGATAAGTTGATCATCGAAAGAAGAAAAAAATAAGTAAGGTATGAGTCGTTCGTTGAAAAAACCACCGTTTGTTCATTATAAATTAATGATGAGAGTGGACGATGCACAAGCATCAGGAAAGAAAGATGTTATCAAAACTTGGTCAAGAGCAAGTACAATTACTCCTGATTTTGTTGGATTAACATTCGCTGTACACAATGGAAACAAATTCATTCCAGTTTTCGTAACTGAGAACATGGTTGGACATAAGTTAGGTGAGTTTTCACCAACTCGTAGTTTCCGTGGACACGGGGGAAATAAAAAAGATAAGAAAAGATAGTATTAATAAGTTATTAGCAAATTATGGGTGCTAGAAAACAATTAAGAGCAAAGCAAATTAAAGAAGAGAAAGCTTCGACTGCATTCGCACGTTTGAATGATTCTCCGATTGCTCCAAGAAAGATGAGATTAGTTGCAGATCTTGTAAGGGGAGTAGAAGTAAATAAGGCTCTAAATATTTTGCAACACAATCCTAAAGCTGCGTCTGTTAGCTTAGAGAAACTTTTACGTTCTGCAATTGCCAATTGGGAACAAAAAAATGAAGGTAAAAGTATTGAGGACGAAAAATTAGTAGTTCGCTCTATTCAAGTAGACGGTGGTGCAATGATGAAAAGAATTCAAGCTGCTCCACAAGGACGTGCGCATAGAATTAGAAAAAGATCAAACCATGTTACCATTATCGTTGATGGTGTTAAATAATTTTTGAAAATGGGACAAAAAACAAATCCAATAGGTAATCGTTTAGGTTTCATCCATGGATGGGAATCTAACTGGTATGGTGGTGATAACTACAAAGATAAGTTAGTTGAAGACGATAAAATTCGTAAATATTTACAAGCACGTCTTTCAAGAGCTTCTATCGCTAAAATTATCATCGAACGTACCTTGAAACTTGTCACAGTTACAATTAACACTGCAAGACCAGGTGTCATCATCGGTAAAGGTGGACAAGAGGTTGACAAGTTAAAAGAAGAGTTAAAAAAGATAACTAAAAAAGAAATCCAAATCAACATCTTTGAAGTAAAAAGACCTGAATTGGATGCTCGTTTAGTTGCAGATGGTATTGCTCGTCAATTAGAAGCGAGAATTTCTTTCAGAAGAGCAATTAAAATGGCTATCGCGAGTACAATGCGCATGGGAGCAGAAGGAATCAAAGTTAAGATTTCTGGACGTTTGAATGGTGCAGAGATGGCTCGTTCAGAGATGTACAAAGATGGACGTACTCCGTTACATACGTTCAGAGCTGACATCGATTATGCAATTTCTGAAGCTCACACGACTTATGGTCGCTTAGGTATCAAAGTGTGGATATGTAAGGGTGAAGTATTCGGAAAACGTGATTTATCACCAAATGTTGGTCAAGCTCAATCTGCTGGTAAAGCAAGTGCAGGTGGTGCTAAGAAGAAATTCGCAGCAGGTGGTGCTAAGAAAAGAAAAAAGTAATAAAACAGTAAAGTTTTAGAAAAATGTTACAGCCAAAAAGAACCAAATTTAGAAAAGCGCAAAAGGGAAGAAACCGTGGTATGGCCCATAGAGGTAGTACGATTGCTTTCGGATCATTTGCATTAAAAACTTTGGAGCCAGCGTGGATTACTTCACGCCAAATCGAAGCTGCTCGTATCGCGCTTAACCGTTACATGAAGCGTGAAGGAAAAGTATGGATTCGTATATTCCCAGATAAACCAGTTACGTCTAAGCCAGCTGAAGTACGTATGGGTAAAGGGAAAGGTGCTCCAAGCCACTGGGTTGCAGTTATTAAACCCGGATGTATTATTTTTGAAGCGGACGGTGTTCCTTACGAAATAGCAAAAGAAGCTATGCGTTTGGCATCTCAAAAACTTCCAGTTAAATGTAAGTTTATCGTTCGTAATGATTTTGTAATTCCAGAAAATTAGCCTTTAGTATGAAACAGCAAGAAATCACAAAATTATCTTTAGATGAAGTGAAAAGCCGTATAGAAGGCTTAGTAGGGCAATTAGCAAAAATCAAAGTAAATCATAAGGTAACTCCGTTGGAAAACCCTAGTCAAATTCGCAAGATGAGAAGAGAGGTTGCTCAATTGAAAACTGAGTTGACAAAACGTGAGAAACAAGCATAATAGCTTGTAAATTTTAAAAAGATTGAAATGGAAGAGCGTAATTTAAGAAAAGAACGTGTTGGTGTAGTTACTAGCGACAAAATGGACAAATCTATTGTTGTTGCTGTTGAAAGAAAAGTAAAACACCCTAAGTATGGTAAGTTTGTTAAAAAAACTACTAAATTTGTAGCCCATGATGAGAAAAATGAATCCAATATTGGAGATACAGTTCGCATTATGGAAACAAGACCTTTGTCAAAAACAAAGAATTGGAGATTAGTAGAAATAGTTGAACGAGCTAAATAATTTTTAGTAATGATACAAAGTGAATCAAGACTTACAGTAGCAGACAACACAGGAGCAAAAGAAGTATTGTGTATCCGAGTTTTAGGAGGTACAAGACGTCGTTATGCTTCAGTTGGAGATAAAATCGTTGTTGCTGTTAAGAGTGCAGCGCCCTCTGGTGCCGTTAAAAAAGGTGCGGTAGCTAAGGCAGTAATTGTAAGAACAAAAAAAGAAATTCGTCGTATAGACGGTTCTTACATTCGTTTCGATGATAACGCTTGCGTTATCTTGAATCAGGCGGGGGACATGAGAGGAACCCGTATTTTTGGACCAGTTGCTCGTGAGCTTCGTGAGAGAGATTATATGAAAATCGTTTCACTTGCCCCTGAGGTACTTTAATAAATTGTAGAAGTTATGCAACAGAAATTACATATTAAAGTGGGTGATACTGTTAAGGTTATTAGCGGTACGTCACGTGGTCGTGAAGGAAAAATCCTTTCGATTGATAGAAACAAAAGTCGTGCAATTGTTGAAGGTTTAAACATCGTTAAAAAACATGCTAAACCAAGTGCACAAGATCCTCAAGGTGGAATTGTAGAAATGGAAGCAGGAATACATATTTCAAACCTTATGGTTGTTCATAACGGTCAAGCTACTAAAGTTGGTCGTAAATTGAACAAAGATGGAAAATTAGTACGTTATTCAAAAAAGTCAGGGGAGGAGATTAAGTAATATGAGCTATACACCAAGACTTAAGGAAAAGTATAAAGCAGAAATTGTTGCTGCTTTAACTGAAAAATTTGGGTACAAAACAACAATGCGTGTACCTAAATTATCTAAGATTGTTATCAATCAAGGGTTAGGAGCTGCTGTAGCAGATAAGAAAATTATTGAAACAGCTGTTGAGGAATTGTCTAGAATTACAGGTCAAAAAGCTGTAGCTACTATTTCTAAAAAGGATATCTCTAACTTCAAATTGAGAAAAGGAATGCCAGTTGGGGCAATGGTTACTTTAAGAGGTGATAACATGTATGACTTCTTAGACCGTTTTCTCTCTGTAGCAATTCCACGTACTCGTGACTTTAGAGGTGTTCCAGCTACTGGTTTTGATGGTAGAGGAAACTTCAACTATGGAGTTAAAGAACATATCATTTTCCCCGAAATTGATATCGATAAAGTGAATCGCATTTTAGGAATGGATATTACTTTCGTTACAACTGCTCAAACAGATGAAGAAGGTAAAGCATTATTAGATGCATTTGGTTTTCCATTTATAAAAAAATAACAGATGGCAAAAGAATCAATGAAAGCGCGTGAGCGCAAAAGAGAAAAACTTCACGCTCGTTATGCTAAAAAACGTGAAGAATTAGTAAAAATTCTTAAATCTAGTGACCAATCTGATGAGATTGTAAATGCAAAATGGGATGCTATGATGGCATTGCAAAAATTGCCTGCAAACTCAGCAAAAAACAGACAACACAACCGTTGTGGTTTAACTGGTCGCCCTAGAGGATACATGCGCCAATTTGGAATTTCACGTGTTACTTTCCGTGAAATGGCATTAGCTGGAAAAATTCCTGGTGTGAAAAAAGCTAGTTGGTAAAAATATTTTATTATATTTGCACCCCAATTAAGTAGTATTAACTGACTAAAGGTTTGGAAAGCATTGTAAATCAGTGCTTTCCAAAAACCATAGTCGAATTTTTATTTATATGAATACAGATCCGATAGCAGATTTTTTAACGCGTATCAGAAACGCAAGTTCTGCTGGTTTAAAAACCGTTAGTATCCCAGCATCTAACACAAAGAAAGCAATTACGCAAATTCTTTTTGATCAAGGGTACATTACCAATTACAAATTTGAAGATGATTCAAAACAAGGAATTATTACAATTGCCTTGAAATACAATCCTTCAACTCGTGTACCTGCAATTACAAAAATCCAACGAGCTTCTCGTCCAGGTTTACGTAAATACGCAGGATCACAAGAAATTCCTAGTGTACAAAATGGATTAGGAATCGCTGTAGTTTCTACATCTAAAGGAGTAATTACAGATAAAGAAGCAAGAAAATTAAACGTAGGTGGTGAAGTAATTTGCTACGTATATTAATCTTTAACAAATAACAGAATGTCAAGGATAGGTAAATCCCCAGTAAACATCCCGAGTGGAGTAGATGTAAAGTTTGACGGTAATGTGATTACTGTTAAAGGTTCCAAAGGTGAATTAAGTCAAGTTATCGATACAGATAGCGTGACTCTTTCTATCGAAGATGGAACAATAACTTTCAGCCGCGCAACTGACGCACCTTCTCATAGAGCTAAACATGGTTTATACCGTGCTTTGGTTTATAATATGATTGTTGGCGTATCGGAAGGGTACAAATCGGAGTTAGAAATTGTAGGAGTAGGTTTCCGTGCTACAGCAACTGGTCAACAGTTGGAGTTAGCATTAGGTTTCTCTCACCCTTATGTTATCGAACTTCCGAAAGAAATTAAAGTATCAGCAGATACCCAAAAAGGAAAGGCACCAGTTGTGACTTTAGAGTCGCACGACAAACAACTTTTGGGTCAAGCCGTTGCTAAGATTCGTTCTCTTCGTAAGCCTGAACCATATAAAGGAAAAGGTATTAAGTTCGTAGGTGAAGATATTAGAAGAAAGGCAGGAAAATCTGCAGGTAAAAAATAAAAATTAAATTATGGCATTTAGTAAATTAAACAGAAGAGCTAGAATCAAGAGAAGCATCAGAAAGAAAATTTCTGGAACTTCAATGGTGCCTAGATTATCAGTTTTTCGTAGTAACAAGCAAATTTATGCTCAAGTTATTGATGATACAAACGGAAAAACTTTGGTGTCAGCATCATCTTTCAAAAATAAAGCTGTTGAAAAGTTGAATAAAACTGAACAAGCAGCAGTTGTTGGTAAAGAAGTAGCTGAAAAAGCAATTAAGGCAGGAATCCAAAGCGTTGTTTTTGATCGTAATGGATATTTGTATCACGGTAGAGTTAAATCATTAGCTAACTCAGCAAGAGAAGGCGGTTTAAAATTTTAATTATGGCAGCACAGACAATGAACAGAGTAAAATCTTCGGATATTGAATTGAAAGATCGTTTAGTAGCCGTAAACCGCGTAACGAAAGTAACAAAAGGAGGTAGAACATTCTCTTTTTCTGCTATTGTTGTAGTTGGTGATGAAAATGGTATTGTTGGTCACGGTTTAGGAAAAGCTAAAGAGGTAACTGAGGCTATCACTAAAGCAATCGATGATGCTAAGAAAAATCTAATCAAAGTTCCTGTATTGAAAGGAACAATTCCTCACCCTCAAAAAGGGAAATTTAGTGGAGCGCGTGTGTTAATCAAACCAGCTTCTGCCGGTACTGGAGTTATTGCAGGTGGTGCAATGCGTGCAGTATTAGAAAGTGTTGGTATTCACAATGTATTGGCAAAATCTCAAGGTTCTTCTAACCCGCACAACGTTGTTAAAGCAACATTTGATGCATTGGGTGGATTAAGAGATGCTGCTACAGTTGCTAAGCAACGCGGAATTACGTTGGATAAAGTATTTAATGGTTAATAAATAGACAAAAACATGGCTACAATAAAAATTAAGCAAGTAAGAAGCGCTATTAAAAGACCAGCAGTACAAAAAGCTACGGTAAAAGCGTTAGGATTTAAGAAGTTGAACCAAGTTCTTGAAAAAGAAGCAACTCCTCAAATCATGGGAATGATTAGAAAAGTACAACACTTAGTAGAAGTTGTTGAATAATTTAAATAAAATTGATTTAACATGAGCAATTTACATAATTTGACTCCTGCTAAAGGATCTGTAAGCAGCAGAAGAAGAATCGCAAGAGGACAAGGTTCTGGATACGGAGGTACTGCTACACGTGGTCACAAAGGAGCGAAGTCAAGATCTGGATACAGCAAGAAAATTGGTTTTGAAGGAGGTCAGATGCCACTTCAAAGACGAGTACCTAAATTTGGTTTCAAAAATATCAACCGTGTTGAATATAAAGCTATTAATTTAGATTTAATTCAAGCGTTGGTTGAACGTAAAAACGTTACTGAAATTTCTGTTGAAGTTTTACGTGAAAACGGTTTGATTTCAAATAACGATTTAGTTAAAATCTTGGGTAGAGGTGAGTTAACAGCTAAGATCAATATCACAGCACATAAGTTTTCTGCTTCAGCAAAAGAAGCTATTGAAAAAAATGGCGGTGTTTGTTCTGAAATTTAACTAACTTTACACTTTTTTATATGAAACGTTTAATACAGGATTTAAAAAATATTTGGAAAGTTGAAGAGTTAAGAAAGAGAATCATCTTAACTCTTTCTCTAATTCTTGTTTATAGAATTGGGTCGTTTATCATCATTCCAGGTGTTAATTATACTGCTTTAGCTCAAGCTAATCAGGCAGGTTCTGCAAATGTATTAGAGGATTTGTTGTCAATGTTTTCAGGAGGTGGTTTCTCCAATGCTTCCATTATGGCTTTGGGAATTATGCCTTACATTAGTGCTTCTATCATTATGCAATTATTAGGTATGGCTGTTCCGGCTGTACAAAAAATGCAAAATGAAGGAGAGTCTGGTAGAAAACAAATCAACAACTACACACGAATACTAACTATTATCATCTGTGCATTACAAGCACCTAGTTATTTAGCATTATATGTTAGAAGCAAAGGAGCAATGCCAGCTGATGAATCTACATTTTGGTGGACACAAACAATTTTAGTACTAATTGCTGGTTCTATGTTTGCTGTTTGGTTGGGTGAAAGAATTACTGAAAAAGGAATTGGTAATGGTATATCATTATTAATTACTGTAGGTATTTTAGCTCGCCTACCACAAGCATTCATGTCTGAAATTGGTATTAACAGTGGTAACCTTATTAAAATAATTTTGGAAATAATGGTTTTCATGGTTATTGTTATGGCTACTGTGTTTATCGTACAAGGTGTTCGTAAAATTCCACTAAATACAGCTAAAAAGATTGTTGGAATGCGTGAATTAGATGATGCGCAAGGTGCTAGAAACTATTTACCAATTAAGGTGAATGCATCTGGTGTAATGCCTATTATCTTTGCTCAAGCAATTGTAACAATCCCAATGATGTTGTTTGCAACAAATTCTGAAACACCAAGCAGACTTCAAGTTGAAATGAGTAACCCTTATGGTTTTTGGTACAATACCCTTTTGGCCGTATTAATCATTGTATTTACTTATTTCTATACTGCAATTATGATTAACCCTAAAAAAATTGCAGATGATTTGAAGAAAAGTGGAGGATTTATCCCAGGTGTTAAACCAGGTGAAGATACTGCAAACTATGTTGATGATTTAGTATCGAGAATTACATTACCAGGTTCTTTATTTTTAGCATTGATTGCAATTATTCCTGCAATAGCATATATTGCTGGTGTTAACGGTCAATTTGCGATGTTCTTTGGTGGTACTTCTTTACTAATTATGGTAGGAGTAGTTTTAGATACTTTGCAACAAATTGAGTCTTATTTATTAAACCGTCACATGGATAGTTTAATGGATGGAACAAAGACTAAAGGTAGAAGATCAGCTAACGAAATTTCAGCATATTAGTTGTATGGCAAAGCAAACATCAATAGAACAAGATGGAACAATTATCGAGGCATTGTCTAATGCAATGTTTCGTGTTGAGTTAGAAAATGGGCACGTAATTACAGCTCATATCTCTGGGAAAATGAGAATGTTTTACATTAAAATTTTACCAGGTGATAGAGTAAAAGTTGAAATGTCTCCTTATGACTTATCAAAAGGTAGAATTTCATTTAGATATAAATAATTAAGAAGCTCAATAATATTTAAAGTAAAAGAAAATGAAAGTAAGAGCATCAGTTAAAAAACGTACTGCAGATTGCAAAATCGTTAAGAGAAAAGGTAGAGTTTATGTGATTAATAAAAAGAATCCAAAACTTAAACAAAGACAAGGTTAATAAATAGAATTATGGCACGTATTGCAGGTATAGATTTACCAAAAAACAAAAGAGGTGTAATTGGATTAACATACATCTTTGGTATCGGAAGAAGCACAGCTTCTAAAATTTTAAAGGACAATAACATTGATGAAAACATCAAAGTTAATGATTGGAACGATGATCAAATTGGTTTGATTCGTGAAGCTATAAACACTATTAAAGTGGAAGGTGCTTTGCGTTCTGAAATTCAATTGAACATCAAACGTA
This sequence comes from Bacteroidota bacterium, assembly GCA_029558435.1. Next base: position 3,167 of record JAKQEZ010000015.1, on the reverse strand, counting down.
TGATGGATATCGGATGTAACAGAGGTATTCGTCACCGTGCTGGTCTTCCTTTAAGAGGTCAAAGAACAAAAAATAACTCTCGTACTCGTAAGGGTAGAAGAAAAACAGTTGCTAACAAGAAAAAATAATCGTTATTGATTCTTGAATAGTATAGTAGATTATTGAAAATTAAGAGCTAATAAAAATGGCAAAATCAAATCAAAAAAAGAAGAAGAACGTTAAAGTTGATGCATCGGGTGAAGCGCATGTATTTGCTTCCTTCAACAATGTAATTGTCTCTTTAACTAACGGAGCTGGTCAAGTTATTTCTTGGTCATCATCTGGTAAAATGGGCTTCAGAGGATCTAAAAAGAACACTCCTTATGCTGCTTTAGTTGCTGCAGAAGATGCTGCAAAAGAAGCACACGACTTCGGTTTACGTCGCGTGAAAGCATATGTTAAAGGGCCAGGTGCTGGACGTGAATCTGCAATTCGTGCAATTCACAATGCAGGTATCGAAGTTACAGAAATCATTGATGTAACCCCAATCCCTCACAATGGTTGTCGTCCTCCAAAAAGACGTCGAGTTTAGTAGTAATTAATAACAGAAAAGAAAGCAACTGTCGAAGGAAAGCCTTAATTCACAGTTCTTTTCTAAAAAACAAATAGTAATGGCAAGATACACAGGACCAAAAACAAAGATCGCACGTCGTTTCCGTGATCCTATCTTCGGAGCTGATAAAGCTTTGGATAAAAGACCATACGGACCAGGTCAACATGGACCAGCAAAACGTCGCGGTGGAAAACAATCTGAATACGCAATTCAGTTGGCAGAAAAACAAAAAGCAAAATACACTTACGGTATTTTAGAGCGTCAATTTGAGAACTTATACAAAAAAGCAAATGCTCACCCAGGAATTACTGGTGAAGTTTTGTTACAAATGTGTGAAACTCGTTTAGACAATACTGTTTACCGTTTAGGAATTGCTCCTACAAGAAGTGGTGCTCGTCAATTAGTATCGCATAAACACATCACAGTGAATGGAGAAATTGTAAATATTCCTTCATACCAATTAAAAGCTGGTGATGTTGTTGGTGTTAGAGAAAAATCTAAATCTTTAGAAGCTATTACTAGCTCTTTAACATCAAACAGTAGAAAATACGATTGGTTGGATTGGGATGCAGCGTCTAAAACAGGAAAAATGATTTCTGTTCCAGCACGTGAAATGATTCCTGAAAACATTAAAGAACAATTGATCGTCGAATTGTATTCTAAATAATAAAATAAATTAACACATTGTGTTGGAGCCAAAGGGTTGAGTGAACTCTTCATTCACTCAACCGCGCAACTCCAAGGCAATTAAAACGAAGAAAAAATGGCAATTTTAGATTTTCAAAAACCTGACAAGGTTATTATGATTCAATCTGATGAGCAACAAGGACAATTTGAATTGCGTCCATTGGAGCCAGGATACGGAATCACAGTAGGTAACGCACTACGTCGTATTTTACTTTCTTCTTTAGAAGGTTTTGCGATTTCATCAATCAAGATTAAAGGTGCAGATCATGAATTTACATCAATCAAAGGTGTAGTTGAAGATGTTACCGAAATTATTTTGAACTTAAAACAAGTACGTTTCAAACAACAAATCGAAGGAACAGACAATGAAGTTGTAACAGTATCTATCTCTGGTCAAGATCAATTGACTGCTGGTGATATTGGTAAATTTACTTCTGCATTCCAAGTTTTGAACCCAGATTTAGTTATTTGTAACTTAAACAAATCTGTTAAGTTAGAAATCGAATTGTCGATTATCAAAGGTAGAGGTTACGTTCCGGCTGAAGAAAACAAAATCAGTGGTGCTCCTTTTGGAACCATTTTTATTGATTCTATCTTTACGCCAATTAAAAACGTTAAATACGCTATCGAAAACTATCGTGTTGAGCAAAAAACAGATTATGAAAAATTAGTTTTTGATATCATCACTGATGGTTCAATTCATCCAAAAGAAGCTTTGAAAGAAGCTGCTAAAATTTTAATTCACCACTTCTTGTTGTTCTCAGATGAAAGAATTACGTTGGATAGCGAAATTAAATCTGAAACAGAAGAATTTGATGAAACTTCATTGCACATGCGCCAATTGTTAAAATCTAAATTGGTAGATATGGACTTGTCTGTTCGTGCATTGAACTGCTTGAAAGCTGCTGATGTTGAAACTTTAGGTGACTTGGTTACTTACAATAAAAATGATTTATTGAAGTTCCGTAACTTCGGTAAGAAATCTCTTACTGAGTTGGAAGACTTAGTTGACAACAAAGGTTTGACTTTTGGGATGAATGTTTCTAAATACAAATTAGATAAAGACTAGTATCGCAAATAAAATAATGTTAAATAGCGTAATAGGTGGTAAGGAAACGCGATACTAAAAATTCTTACTAACCGTTACTTACGAAATTAAATTAAAATGAGACACGGAAAAAAAATCAATCATTTAGGAAGAACTGCTTCTCACAGAGCAGCAATGATGTCTAACTTGGCTTCTTCTTTAATTTTGCACAAACGCATCAATACAACTGTTGCAAAAGCTAAAGCTTTGAGATCTTATGTAGAACCTCTTTTGACTAAATCAAAAGAAGATACAACTCACAACAGACGTACTGTTTTTAGTTACTTGCAAAATAAAGAAGTGGTTGCTGAATTGTTCAGAACTGTTGCACCTAAGATTGCAGACCGTCCAGGAGGATATACTCGTATTATCCGTACTGGTTTCAGATTGGGTGACAATGCAGAAATGTGTATGATGGAATTAGTTGACTTCAACGAAATCTACACAAAAGATGCTAAGAAAACTTCTCGTCGTTCAAGAAGAGGTGGTGGTTCTAAAGCTACAACTGAAACTGTTGCAACTGAAGAAGTTGTTGAAACACCAGTTGTTGAAGAAACTCCAGCTACTGAAGCATCAACAGAAGAAGCTCCAGAATCTGAAGAAAACAAAGAAGATAAAGAATAATTTTTCTTTCAATTTTTTAGAAAAGGTCACCAATTTGGTCACGAATGGTCGGAAGAAATTCCGGCCATTTTTTATGTTTTAAAAAATAGCTTTGGATCACCGCCGCATTGTACAACTATTAAAGCGATTGTTAGGTTTCTGATTTCCATTGCAAATCGTCTTTTAGCTGTTTTGTAT
>JAKQEZ010000129.1 GCA_029558435.1 Bacteroidota bacterium | reverse complement strand
TGGAAAGCACATTGGTGTGGTTTTTCAAAAATCGCATTTTATTGGTGCTTTGACCGTTTTAGAAAATCTGGAAATGGCAAGTTGGTTAGCAACGGGTAAAAAGCATACGAAAAGAGCTAAGAAATTATTAGAACAATTGGGAATTGAAAACCAAGCGTCTAAATTGCCTTCGCAGTTAAGTATCGGTCAACAACAACGTGTTTCGATTGCTCGAGCGTTAATGAACGAACCAAAAGTGTTATTGGCAGACGAACCCACATCAAGTTTAGATGATAAAAATGCAGAGAAAGTAATCGAATTGTTGACTTCATTATCGAAAGAATACAAAGCAGCTTTACTAATCGTTACGCACGACAACCGAATTAAAGAAAGATTTATCAATAAAATTACCTTGATATGATAGCAAAATTAGCATGGAAAAATATATGGTTCAAACCATTAAATACCATCTTGAGTGTTGTTTTGCTAACCTCAAGTGTCGCGATTATTACGACTTTAGTTTTGGTCGAAAAACAATTTGAAGAAAAATTCTCAAGCAATATTGATGGAGTAGATTTGGTAATGGGAGCGCAAGGAAGTCCATTGCAATTGATTTTATCTGCAGTTTACCAAGTAGATTCTCCAACGGGAAATATTAGCTATGACTCGGCAAAAGTTTGGATGCAACATCCATTTATTCAAAAAGCAATTCCATTGGCATTTGGAGATAACTATCTCGGTTATAAAATCTTAGGAACAACGCCTGATTATTTAGATAAATATGGAGCAACAATTTCCGAAGGAAAACTTTTCGAAAAAAACTTCGAAGTCGTAATCGGAAGTGATATCGCTCAAAAATTAAGTTTAAAAATTGGTGATGAGTTTTTCGGTTCGCATGGCGATGCAGCTGAAGGAGAAGTGCATGACCATTACGGATACAAAGTTGTCGGAATTGCAAAACCAACAGGAAAAGTAGTCGATAATTTAATTTTATGTACGATTCCAAGTGTTTGGCAAATGCACGGAAGTCATGGTGAAGAAGAAAATCCAGCTCACGCCGAAGAAGGTCACGTTCATGTGGAAGGAGAAGAACATCACGAGGAAGCAGACATGACTTTAGATGAACCAGGCATGGAAATCACAGCCGTTTTACTAAAATTCCGCAACAAGATGGGAATTGTAACTTGGCCAAGAATCATTGCGCAAAATACCAAAATGCAAGTGGCTTCACCAGCTATCGAAGTAAATCGTTTGTTTTCTTTATTCGGAATTGGAATTTCAGCTTTGCAATATTTGGCATA
>JAKQEZ010000013.1 GCA_029558435.1 Bacteroidota bacterium | reverse complement strand
CTCAATGGGGTATACCCTCAAAGCCTTAATGCTCAATTCTAAATCTTCCTCTGGGCTAATCACGTTTACCCTTGTCTTTGTTTTGTTTTTAGTCATTTTTACAAATTATATTCACGATAATATACGTTGCCATCCTTTTTAATTTTCAAATTGACCGAATATTTCCCCATTGAAAGCAATACTGAAAGGCCATTGACATCAACTCCTATTGCATTTGCTCCAAAAATTCTTGCTTCAATTAATGTAGTTCCAGAACCACAAAACGGGTCAAGTACTGTTTGTCCTTTGATTGCGTAGTCTTCTAAAATTTTTTTGGGCAATTGTGGAGGAAACTTTGCAGGATAAGGATGTAAAGAGTGCGTTAAATATGAAGTGTCTTCACCACTAAAACTAAATTGTGTTTCTCTTGTTTGGGTTATCATTTTGATTTTGGCTTTCTAAATACTACAATAAATGAACAATTTTGATTCACATAAAAAACGCTCGGATAACCAAGCAAAACTAACCTACGTTGACCTGTTTGGTCCCAAACAATCAAATCCTGATATAGCCAACCTACTTCCTGTCCAACAACAGCAAGGTCAGAATGAAAAGGTATGTATGGAATTTTATTTTTGGTATCACGATAATCTTTTACAACCCAACAAGAGTATCCACCTGGTTTTGTAATTTCAAAATTATCTTTTAGAACGCATTTTATTCCTTTTAAAAAATCCTTGTAAGGCAAATTACCAAAGTCGTTTTCGTGTTCACTATATTGTTTAACAGTACTGTTGTTCTCGTGTTTAATAATCGATGTTTTATGAACTGTTTCTCGGTCTTTTAATGATTTTTGAATAAAATCAGCATAAGGTGGTGATGTAACGGTTAATTGTACTTTGTCTTTACGGATATGGTTTAGCATATTCCGACAGTCATCATTAATAACTTTGTAATGATTGTTGTTTGCAAACAAACCTTGAACATCATTAAGCCATAGTTGTGCAATATTTGCAAATTTTGGATTAAGTTCAGTTCCAACTGCGTGTCTGTTTAGCCCCTGTGCTGCAATAATTGTAGAACCAATACCTAAAAATGGGTCAAACACCGTGTCACCCTCAGCTGAATACATTTTTATAAGGCGTTCAGCAAGTTTTACAGGATAAACAGCTCCGTGTTCAAGTTGATATTTGTTGCGTGGAGAAGATAAGTCGTTCCAAACAGGATTTAAAATATCATCTTCATTAATAACATTTTTTGAAAGCAAAGCCCATTCACTAGGAGTCAAGTCGTTGAACCCAAGTTTTGATTTCTTTTCTTCGTTTTCAATTTCACGTTTTACCAAATATGGACTTTCTGGCTCAGAAGCAATATTTGATTTATGTTCTTCCTTTATTTTTCTAAGAAACTGTCCCATACATCATTTTTAATTATTCGTCTTGCACCACCAATTTTTACAGATGGTATAACTTCTTTTGAAATGTATCGTTTTACAGAAACCTCTGAAACTTTAAGTAATTCAGCTGCTTCTTTGATTGTCAAAAGTTCTTCTTTTGGTTCTGCTATTGTGTTTTTATTTACCATATTTTTCTTTTTATAAAAGTATCAAATTGTATCACAAAGATAATGCAATGATACGAATTGATACAATTATTTTTCATTTTTTTTCATCTTACTTATTTCCATGAGAACACTCAACGTCCCAGTCTTCTTCAGTTTCCTCATTTTTTGCCCTTTTGAAAAAGAGATGCCGATTGCAATCACAGGCATAATTCCCGTTTTCCCAGATAAATGTAGATGGGTATTTTTCCCCTATCACCAATATCTCGTCTGTTTCAAAT
>JAKQEZ010000010.1 GCA_029558435.1 Bacteroidota bacterium | reverse complement strand
CAGAGCAAATGCATCTACAAAATCAAATTAAAATAAGAACTTATAAAAACAAATATCCCAGTAAAGACGTCTTTACTGGGATATAATTAATTATTTTTGTCTTAATAATCTGTATCGGTTATTTAGGACTAGTCAATATTTTGAATTTGAAGCTTTTTTAGATTTTATAGTATAGCTACATTTTTTACAAGGCTTTAAATAAATGGATGAATTGAAAATGGAGTTTAATTTTACACGGTATATTTTAGTAGCTGTTGGTTGGCTATATCTTTTTTTGAGGCTTAGAAATTTTTGAGAAAATGAAAGTTAAATTACAAAAAGAGTACAACAATGAATATGCTGTTGCTGGTTCTCAACTATTAATGAGTTTCGTATTGATAATAGTAGGAATTTTAATTTTTATTATGGTTGTTACTTTGATATATGCAGAGGGTTTTAGTAGCTAACATTTTGACTTTATAATTTATTCTTTTATTTTTTTATTGAAAACATAGCCTATACCAATGCTAAAAAAAGTTGTAAAATTATAACCTTGATTATTTTTTAAATTTCTTCTGTTTCGGCTAATATTGTTTGTATGCCTTTTCATGCGCTTCTTTAATTTTTTTAACCAATGATTGTGGTTCAATCACTTTCATACTGTCGCCAAATGAAAGTAATTCCATGATTAAATCATAAGTTAAACAAAGTTTGAGTTTTATCCTTATTTCAAAGTCGTTATCCACTAAAATCTGTTGTGACTCGTGCAAAGGCAGCGTTTTGATGTATTTTTCTTGATATGGGTCAAACGATAAAATGATGTCGTGTGGGGATGAACCATTTGGACTGACGATACCAAAGCAATAGCGATAGTTTTGTTCAACACTGTAATTTTCTGGATATTGATAATGCTGTGTTGTGATGTTTTTTTACAAGATTTTATTAATATAGCAGTTATGTTAAGATTTGTATCTACTATTATAAGTAATATTTTCAAATACTGATGGAAAAATTATTATTATTACTTTTACATATCGATAATTAAATAATTAATCATTTAAAAAACTTTTTATCATGAAAACTTTAAAAAATTTATTCTTAAGCCTAATCTTAACATCTTTATCTTTCATCGGTTTTGGACAATACAAAGACTCATCCTATACAATGAAAATATGGTATAATAATACAAACTACACAGAAATTAATGTAATTTATGACAATTACGATAATATTGATAATTTTTTTATATTTAATTTTGCTAATATTGCAGACTCAGTTTCATATAATGATATTGTTCAATCTCAAATTGATAGTATGCATATTACTATTGGTGTCAAATTTATTAAATCTATTAACACCACATACTATTGGAATTATTTAAACAATATGACTTTAAATAATACGAATTATAAAGGTTATGAAATTGATAATGTAGCTGCAAGTTGGTCCAGCCACAATAATCATCATATTATTTTAAATGTGCCTGAAAATTTATCAGTTTCTAAAAAAGAAATGGTTTCAAACTTAAGTGTTTATCCAAATCCGGTTGTTGATATTTTAACTATTAATTTTGAAAGTACCGAACCAGTAAATGTTACTATAACTGATATGAATGGTTCTATTGTTTATTCTGAAACAACACAATTTGCAACTAAAGTTGATATGTCAATGTTACCAAGTGGCATGTATTTTGTTAAAATTGGAAATGAAACAAAAAAGATTTTTAAACAATAAATGAATATTTTATATACAGAAATTTATTTGGATTTATTATTCCAAGTGAAGAGTTGATACAGTTTGTGAAAAACGATTTTAAAACCAATGAAGATATTAAGCATAAACAAAATATTAGAATAGCATATATAAGTCTAATTATTGCATTAATAACTAGTTTATTAGGTGTTTTTCAAGATAAAATTGCATTTTTATTATACCAAAGTTGTAATTAAAAAAAATGAGGTCATCATCCCGACAACCTCATTCTTCTATAAAAAAACCTTATTTCTTAGTTCAATTTATTCAATGCAGCACGTAAGTTGTTGATTACGCCAGCAATATCGTCAACACCACATGTTCCAACCGACATTCTGTACCAAGTGGAAGTTTTTGAAGCGCCAAATGCATAGAATGGAACGATGGCAATTTTTGCTTCGTTTAAAATGTAAGAGGTGATGTCTTGTGTTGTTTCAATTAGCTTGCCATCTGCTGTGCGCTTGCCTTTTAAATCAATGTTTACGGTTAAATAAATGGCTGCTTGCGGTGCAATTGCATCAACATTGTGACCTTCGGCTTTCAATGCTTGGAATCCATCGTAAAATCCTTTTAAGCGAGTGTAAATTTTGTCTTTTTGAACCGCTAAAAATTCATTGTACATTTCAATGTTGCTGATGTATTTTGCCACTGCCAATTGCTCTGCTTTTGGTGCCCACGCCCCAATGTGTGTCAAAATAGCTTTCATTTTGTCGATAACAAATTTTGGTCCCATGGTCCAACCAACACGAATCCCCGTTGCCGATAACGATTTAGAAACACCATCCACAAAAATGGTATATTCTTTCATTTCTGGGCGCAAGTTTACCGGATTTTGGTGTTCCGTGTCACCGTGTGTTAATGCCCAATAAATTTGATCGTACATTAAATAAACTGGTTTTCTAACACCTTCGCGTTTTTTGTTTTCAGCCAAAATTAAATCGCAAATTTCTTCCAATCCTTCTTTTGTAAACACCGTACCAGTAGGGTTTTGAGGTGAACAAAGCGCCACTAAACTCGCTTCACCAATGTAAGGTTGAATATCGGCAGCTGAAGGCATGAAATTCGTTGCAGCATCCGCTTCAATTACAACTGCATTAGCGTTGTTTAAGTAAGAATAATGGTTGTTATTCCACGATGGAACGGCAAAAACAACCGTATCATTTGCATCAACGATGGTTCTGAAAATAGAGTAAATAATTGGACGTGCACCACCAGAAATCAAAATTTCATCGGTTGTGTAGTCCAAATTTCCTTTCACTTTTAAGAAGTTTGAAACTGCCTGACGTAATGCCAACATACCATTTGCTTCTGGATAGTTGGTTGCATCTGCATTGTATTCATCAACAATGTATTGCTTTAATTCTTGTGGAATAGGGAAGTGCTTAGGGTTGAAATCGCCTATTGTTAAATTGTATATTTTTTCTCCTTGTTTGATTTTTTCGTTTACTTCTGAAGCCAATTTAATGATTTCAGAACCAATGATTCCGTCTGCTAACTGTGAAACTTTAACCACTTTAACATCTGTTTCTCCACTCATAATCTTTAAAATTTGATTTGCTGCAAAAATAACTATAATCTATCGGATAAAATTGTGTTCAAATCAAAATGTTGTTAATTTTTTAAACTGGCATTTTCCTTAGCATTCTTAATGTTAAACAAAAAATATCCTTGAAAATAAAAGAAATTTGTTAGATTTGCCTTTTTTAAAAAATAGTGAAAAATCAAGTTAAATACATATTGCAGCAACTCTTTGGTTTTGAAAGATATTTGTATATTTTTTCAAAATTTAAAATCAATACGCTGAAAAATGATGCTAACGAAAAAGATTTTTTTCATTTTTTAAATTTAATCCAAGATAAAAAAGGCGATTTAATTGATATTGGAGCCAACATTGGTGTAATGACCTATTATTTGGCTTCTAAATTTCCGAATTTAAAAGTACATTCCATTGAGCCAATTCCGGTGAATTTTTCGGTGTTAAAACGCATCATTGCACGCTATCAATTGAAAAATGTGGAAGTGTATCCTATTGCACTCGGTCAATCTAAAGGAAAATTAAAAATGGTAATGCCCTACAATGGGAAAACCAAAATGCAAGGACTTGCCCACGTTTTGCACGAATCTATTCCTTCTTTTAACAAAGGTGAAGAGTTTGAAGTGCCCGTAAAAACCTTGGATGAATTGTTTTTGGGCGATAACATCCAGGCTATAAAAATTGACATTGAAAATTTTGAATATTTCGCTTTTTTAGGTGGTGAGCAACTTTTAAGAGATAAAAAACCAATTATTTATGCCGAATTGTGGGATAACGACAATCGAAAAAATAGTTTTGATTTGTTAAAAAATATTGGTTATTCGGTTTACGTTATTGAAAATGATAAATTAGTTTTGTTTGATGAAAAGAAACACATAACTCAAAATTTCATTTTTAAATAACCGTTCATTTGCAAAAGAAATTTATATCCAATCTTGTACTACTTGTTTTACTCAATTTGATTGTAAAACCAATTTCAATTTTTGGAATTGATGCCGCTGTGCAAAATAGAGTAGGTTCTGCTGATTATGGTTTGTATTTTAGTTTGTTGAATTTCACCTACTTATTCAATATTTTATTGGATTTTGGCATCAACAATTACACCACTAAAAATGTTGCACAGTATCCAGCGCTGATGAAAAAATACATAGGTAAAATTGCAGGTTTGCGCTTGGTGTTTTTTATTGTTTATGCGTTTATCACACTTGGTTTAGCACTGATTTTACAATACGATGTTTCTGTTTATCCTATTTTGACGGTGTTGATTGTGCAGCAATTCATCATCGGAATGATTGCTTATTTTCGTAGTTATTTATCGGGATTATTGCTGTTTAAATTGGATGCTTTGCTGTCTGTTTTAGATCGTTTTTTATTGATTGTGCTGTGTGGAAGTGCTTTGTATTTGCATACGGTTTCCAATTTTACAATTACCACATTTATTTGGTTGCAATTTGCCAGTTATGCTATTTCCTTTTTGGTGGGCTTGGTTTTGGTAGTGAAAAATGCAGGAAAAATCAAGGTTTCCATCAATAAACACATTTCGTATTTAATTACACGCCAAAGTTTGCCTTATGCCTTGCTGATTATTTTGATGATGCTTTTTACCCGAATTGATTCGGTGATGATAGAACGCATGTTGCCCGATGGCGCTAAACAAGCCGGTATTTATGCACAAGGTTTTCGCTTGCTGGATGCCTTTTTTATGTTTGCTATGTTGTTTTCTAACTTGTTGTTGCCGCTATTCTCAAAAATGATTGCAACAAAAGAAAACGTACAAACATTGTTGTTGTCTTCTTCCAAATTATTGATTTGGGGCTCTATTGCATTAACGGCATTGTGTTTTTGGAATGCGTTTGACTTGCTTGACTTAATCTACAACAACGATGTTTCATCAACAGTTTTGCCGTTTCAATTGCTAATGTTTACGTTTATCTCCATGTGCATCACACTGATTTTTGGGACTTATCTTACAGCACTAGGAAACATGCGTATTCTTAATATTATTGCAGGAATTGGACTTGTATTAAACATTGCTATCAACTTAGTGCTCATTCCATCTTATGGAGTAGTTGGAGCGGCCTATGCAACGTTGATTACTCAATCGTTTGTGGCTTTTGCAGAGTTTGTTGTAGTTGTAAAATTACTCAACCTTAGTTTTTCATTGAAAAGTATTTTGGTGTTTCCATTGTATTGCATTGTTGTTTTTGGCGGACTTTGGCTACAAAAAAAATATTCCTTGAACATAGCGTTACAAGGAATATTCATTGGTATTTGTTTGCTTCTTTTTAAAGTGGTAAACGTTCAATTTTTGCGCAACCTCCTTTCAAAAAATGCTGATTAATTCTTCTTTTTAGTAAATCTGAAATCTATTTTATAGTAAAACAACGGCAAGAATCCCAATTGGTTTTTTGTTGCCAAAGGTTCTGCAGTTGGATCTGCTAAATTAGGCGCGTAAGTTAAACTCAACACGTTTTTGGTATTTAAGATGTTTACCAAATCTAAACCAATTTCGTGAGTCAATACTCGAGCATTGTATTTCCAGCTTAATTTCAAATCCAAACGGAAATAATCTTTAAATCGTCTAGAATTGTAGCCATCGCTTGCATATATTAATTCATGGTATTTTTCTGATTCAGGAATGTTAACATATCCATAGCGTTGTCCGCCTGCATAAGTTGCTTTAATTCCGGTTGAAATAGATTGTTTTTTACCGATTTTAAATTCTTTACCTCCCAAAACATTAAATACATAGTTGCCGTTGTAGGACGTATTTCTCATTACACCATCGCTGCCTTTGTATTGTGAGTCATATACAGATGCTGTAACCAATACAAAGAATGATTTATCGAAAAATTTCTGAACGGTTAACTCAAAACCATAATTTCTGCCTGTCCCAGAGTTTTTAAGTGTATCTGGGAAAAAGCGTTGAAATCCTGCCCCCATGTTGATTAGAGAGAATGCAGAAGGAGTAACCGTTACAGGAACGTTGTACAAGTATTGGTAATATGCTTCAAACTTAATGTTCCAGCTTTTTGGCAAGAATGCTTCGTAACCAATTCCTGTGTGGATACTTTTACTAAAATCCATGTTTTTGTTGTGGTAGATTTTATTGCCCGCAGCATCAAATTTGTTATAAGTGTATGTATATAAAGGTTGAGTTTGACTGTGCATACCCGCTCCTGCAAATACACTGTGGTTGTTTTTAATTTTCCAACGCCAACCCAAACGTGGTTCTACACCACTAAAACGATTGCTCAAAGAAAAATACTGCGCATGCAAACCAGCAGTTACGTCCATGTTTTCGGTTGCACGCCATTTCCACTGAATAAATGGTTGAATCAAAGTGTATGCTCCTTTGTAGTCCCAACGCATTTGAAATTGATTGTCCGTTACCAAGCGCAAAGCAGAATCTTTTTGCTCTACATAATACAAATCGGTGTTAATCCCTGTTTTTATTAAGTGGCGTGTATTGAATTTATGTGTTACTGCTAAATGGTATGCAACTTTGTGAAATTGAAATTGATAGCCCATCATTGGATAAATGGAATCAATGGCAATTTGATAAGCTTCGTCAGCAGTACCTTTGTTCAAGGTATCCAAATGACGTAATAAATAATTGTGATGCGAATGTTGTTCATCGTAACTGTAGGCAAGGGTAGTGGTTAAAAATGTTTTTTCAGAAAGTGATTGTTTGTAGTTGAAACCAGAAACCACCATCGACGTTCCAAAATATTGATCGCGATCACCTTCACCATACATTTCTGAAGAGAACTCTTTTTGTTCAGAAATCATGATTTGGATGTTGCTTTTTCCTCCAATTCCAAAAAACGAGAGGTTACCTCCATTTTTAAAACGCCAATTAAATTTAAAAGCACCATCGCCGTATTCTGGCACTGCATCCGTTCCAATTTTGATTCCCATCATTTTGAAAAGACTCAAGGTAGAATACCTTCCCATTATCAAATAACTCGAATTTCCAGTTTTGCTCATAGGACCTTCGGCCAACAGTTCGGTGCCTAAAAATCCAAACTGACCAGTAAATTCATGGTTACTATTATTACCGTTTCTTAGTTTTAAATCGAACACGGCGGCTGTACTATTTCCGTATTCAGCTGGAAAGGCACTCATAAAAAAGTCTGAATTTCCAAGAATTTTATTGTTCAAAATAGTTACCGGTCCGCCCGTACTACCAGAAGTAGCAAAATGCGAAGGGTTGGGAATGTCTATTCCTTCCACTTTCCAAACCACACCAAGAGGCGAGTTTCCTCTAACAATAATGTCATTACGTGAGTCGTCAGCACCTTGCACGCCCGCAAAATTGGAAGCCATACGAGCAGGATCGGAGCGTGAACCTGCATAACGATTGGTTTCTTCTACACTAAACTGACGAGCAGAAATCAACGCCAATTCATTGATAACTTCACCTGATTTTCGAGCAGTAACCACTACTTCGTCGGTATTTTTCACATAAGCTTCAGTCATTGGAACGTCAATAATTGATTCTTTACCTGAAATAACTTCTAGGTTTACCGTTTTTTCATCGTAACCAAAAAAGTTGACGTGTAGGGTATATTTCCCAACGACTACATTGCTAATTAAAAATTCACCTTTATCGTCAGTTAATGCTTGATAAACTTTAGTAGTATCTTTTGAAGGTATCACAACTTTTGCAGCAACGACAGGGGTAAAAGTTTCAGAATCAAACACTCTACCACGCACATTTTGAACAGGTTGTGCAAATGAAAGAACTGCCAGTAATAAAAATACTAGCAGCGAAGATAATTTTAGCATAGTTTACTTTATTTCTTATTCGTAATTTCTTTTTGGTACTCTTCTGCAGTCCAAGGCTTCAAATATACCTTTTTAAATTTAAAATAACTTAAAGAATTAAAGTGTAAATTACGAACATAAGAATAGGTTATTTCTATATCGCCATTGTACCATAGCGACATGAACGGAGGGTTTTTGAGTAATTCTATTTCTGCCTTGTTAAACAAACTCAATTTCTTCCCAATATTTGATTCTTTATTTCCTTCCTCTATCAATTTGTCGTATGTTGGATTACTGTATTTTGAGTAGTTCATTCCCGATCTGTTTTCAGCAGTTGGTATATTGGAAGTAATAAAACTAGTGAGGAAATTTTCTGGTTTTGGATAATCAGCAATCCAGCTACTTTTAAACAACTCACCATTTCCATTGATTGCATCTTCATTAAGTTGTTCAAAAGAAGAACCGTCAATATTGACATTAATGCCCAAGACTTGAAAAATTTGTTGTGAGAATTCATCAGCAACTGCTGAATTAATATCGCCAATACTGTATCTTAAATTAACACTCCCAAATCCTTTGCCATTAGGATATCCAGCTTCTGCCAATAGTTTTTTAGCTAATTCAGGATTGTATTCGTATCCTTGTTTTTTAATTGCTTCAAAATCGTAACCTTTAAATACAGAAGAAACAGGAGGAACAATTCCATAATAACCCAATTCATTGAACTGATTTTTCAATACTTCTCGCCCCATTCGTTCTTTATTAAAAGCATAGATAAATGCTTTTCTAACACGCGCGTCATTAAAACGAGGATCTTTCATATTGAAATTAATGTAATGTGTATTGAGCGAAGGGTTTCTAAATAATAATAGTTTTGGAGGAGTTGAATTGAAATCAGACAAACGGCCTTCAATCATTTTAGTAATTTTGCTTGTTGGCAATTCTAAAATCAAATCAATTTCTTTGTTTTCAAACATATCCAATTGCTCCAATTTTCTATTTTGAATGAAAAAGCGGATAGAATCTAAATAAGGAAGCTGTTTTCCTTGTTCATCTACTTCATAATAATCTTCATTTTTTGCTAAAACAATTGAAGGAGGTTCACCATTGTTGTATTTAAAATAACGAAATGGTCCTGTTCCAACTATGTCTGACACAGCATTAGCATTGATAATTTTTTCTGACTGAATAGCTAAATGAATTTGTGATAATTTATTTAGGAAGTTATCGTCCTTATGAATAAGTTCTATCACCAATTTGCCATTCTCTTCCTTAATTCCTTTTATGGTTTTTGATTTTTTCTCAAAAAACTCTTTAGCACCCAGTAAGTTGTCTTTTAGAATAAAACTATAAGCAACTGTTGGTTGATTTTTTGAATTGGGTGAACAAATAGCCTCAAACGTTTTAATGATGTCTGAAATTTTTAATAAACGATCACTTTTACTGGAGAAAACAGAATGCTCGTGAAAATAAACATCTGGGTGAATATCAAACGTATAAATTGTACCATCATCATTTATTTCCCATGATTTTGCAATTTGAGGAGTTATTTTAAAGTTTTCAGGATCCATACTCACCAATCCTTCCATTACTTGCCCAAATACAACGGATGAATAGTAATCTGAAACTTCATAGGAAATATGCGTTAATGGCTCAGAGTCGATGCACATGCGGATTTCGCCTCCACTTAATTCCGATTTGTTTTTCGGTGAACAGCCTATGATAAATGCTAAACTTAGTAAAAAAAGTATGTATTTCATAAGTTATATAGTCCTTTCAATTAGTTTAATTAATGCGTGGTTAAATTTATTTAGATTATAAAATTAGTAAAAAACATTAGATATAAAAACTTATTTCAAGAATTATTTATTAAAAATTTTTTGTGAATAGGTTTTATGTGTTGTTTATCTCAATTGTTGTAATGTGTATATTTTTTGCAACAAAGATGTTTCGTCAAACCCACACTCTCGATAGAGTTCTTCTTGGGTTCCATGATTTATAAAATAGTCTGGAATACCTAAACATTCAATCTTTGAAGAGTAGTTGTGTTTATTCATAAATTCTAAAACAGCACTACCAAATCCTCCTGTTACACAACCATCTTCTATTGTTATGATTTTAGTGAATTTTTTAAAGATTTCGTGTAATAACACTTCGTCTAACGGCTTCGCAAAACGCATATCGTAATGCGCTACTGAACAATTTTGAACGTTTTTCAGTGTGTTTTGAACAATATTTCCAACATGCCCGATTGATAACACCGCCAAATCGTTGCCAGGAGTTAACAACCTACCTTTACCGATTTCAATTGTTTCAAATTCCTGTTTCCATTCCGCTAAAACGCCTTTTCCGCGCGGATAGCGAATAGCAAAAGCACCTTCATACGCAGCCAAGTGAGCTGTATAAAGTAAATTTCTCAATTCACTTTCATTCATCGGTGCAGCAATAATAATGTTGGGCAAAATTCTTAAGTATGCAAGGTCAAAAATACCGTGGTGTGTTGCCCCATCAGCACCAACCAATCCCGCTCTGTCTATGCAAAAAACAACTTTTAAATTTTGCAACAATACATCGTGAATCACTTGATCATAGGCACGTTGTAAAAAAGTAGAGTAGATGCAACAAAAAGGCAACAAACCACTCTTTGCTAATCCTGCCGAAAATGTTACCGCATGTTGCTCTGCAATTCCCACATCAAACGTGCGTTCAGGAAATTTCTGCATCATCTTATCTAACGATGAACCCGAAGCCATTGCTGGTGTTACACCAACTATATTTGAATTTAATTGCGCTAATTCTATAATTGTTTCACCAAAAACATCTTGGTATTTTGCAGGTGTATGTGCGTTAGAAACGATTATTTCACCCGTGTTTTTATCAAATTTTCCTGGAGCATGCCAAAGGGTAGGATTGCCTTGTTCAGCATGCTTGTATCCACTGCCTTTTTGTGTTACACAGTGTAAAATTTTGGGACCTTTCACAGTTTTTAGCTCTTGTAATTTATGCACCAAAGCAACACTGTCATTCCCATTAATTGGTCCAAAATAATTTAAAAGTAAAGCTTTAAATAAATTGTTGTTATTGCCTGATGTTGAATTAATTGCTAAATTATTTAGCATTTCTTTTAATGCTCCAACACTAGCATCGATGGATTGATTATTATCGTTCACAATAATCAATAAATTAGCATCTGGGTGACTAGCAATATTATTCAAGCCTTCAAAAGCCAAACCAGCACTCAATGCACCATCGCCAATTACGGCAATGTGGCAGGTTTTGGAATCGTTTTTGATGGTTGCTGCAACAGCCATTCCCAAAGCTGCAGAAATGGAAGTAGAGGAGTGTCCAACGCCAAAACTATCGTATTCACTTTCTGTAATTTTTGGAAAACCCGAAATCCCGCCTTTTAAACGATTGGTACGAAATTGTGCTTTTCTTCCGGTTAAAATTTTATGCGCATACGCCTGATGTCCAGTATCCCAAATGATTTGATCTGTAGGTGTGTTATAGACAAAATGAAGCGCAACAGCTAGTTCAACAGCCCCCAAACTAGAGCTAAAATGACTGTTGCCAATTTCCGAAATCACATCAATAATGTATTGACGAATTTCGGCCGAAATAGCTGGTAAGTCATCAATAGTAAATTGCCCTCTTAAATCAGAAGGAAAGTTGATGTTTTCTAGATAATTGGTATTGCTTTGCAACGCTATAAAATTTGCACAAAATTAGTGCTAATCACCTATAAAAGCAAAAATAACTTATCTTTAGACAAATTTATTTTAAATCGGTATGATGAATCGTGCTTTTTTACTATTGTTTTTGGGGTTTTCAATGCATTTTACTACCCATTCACAAGTGTTTTATTTCAACAATACATCAACAACTTTGGTGAAAACGGTTAACCAATCGCCTGCTCATTGGTACATTGAAATTTTCTCCAATTCTGCTACAGATGTTACCCTAAAATGGAAAGCTATTTTTTCTCAAATTCCACCGCAATGGGTTATAAATTTTGATGACCAAACGGTTAATCATACACCTGTAAACGATGGAGATGAAGCTAATTTCACCTTGTTTCCCACAGAAGAATTTCCGCAAAAATTAATTATTGGCGCAACCTTGAACAATACACCTGGAATTGGTACGGCTGCATTTGAAATTTCTGACCCCAACACCAATTACAAAGATACAATTCACTATATTTTTCATGTAACGGATAATTTATCGGTAGAAAAATCAGATATTACATTGCCTTATTCGATTAAAAATGGGGTTTTGACAATAGAAAATGACCTGGAAAATAGTGTTTTAATTTACGATGAATCGGGTAGAGTTATTGATGAATTAAATAATTGTAATTCCTACACAATTAAAGACTTAAAGAAAAATACATTGTATTACATTCAATTGTATTGCAAACAAAAAGTGTATTCAATTAAGTATTTCAATAATTAGTTTTTTAGGAAGAATAATTGGAATAAATTGCTTCTTATTATATTTACACCAAACAAAGTTAAATGAGCAAAATATTAATCATTGATGATGAACGCGCAATTCGAAGAGCATTGCGTGAAATTTTAGAATTTGAAAATTTTGAAGTTGATGAAGCCGAAGATGGCAAACAAGGAGTTGAAAAAGCAACATCTGAAGTTTTTGACATCATTTTTTGCGATATAAAAATGCCCAACATGGATGGAATGGAAGTTTTGGATGCACTCCAAGAAGCTTCTGTTGAAACGCCGGTTATTATGATTAGTGGGCACGGAACCATTGAAACAGCTGTTCAAGCATTGAAAAAAGGTGCTTTTGATTTTATTGAAAAACCGTTGGATTTGAACCGTATTTTGGTAACAGTTCGCAATGCTTCTGATAAAACAGCCTTGGTTGAAGAGAAAAAAGTACTAAAGAAAACCGTTCAACGTTTTAAAGGCACATCTATCATTGGAGAATCGGCTGAAATTATGCAAATCAAGGCAATGATTGAAAAAGTTGCTCCATCCGATGCTCGTGTTTTGATAACAGGTGGAAATGGTACTGGAAAAGAATTGGTGGCGCGTTCATTGCACGATCAATCCAACCGTAAAGATTTTCCATTTATCGAAGTAAACTGCGCTGCAATTCCTTCCGAATTGATTGAAAGCGAATTATTTGGTCATGAAAAAGGAGCCTTTACCTCTGCCATAAAACAAAAGAAAGGAAAATTTGAATTGGCCGAAGGCGGTACTTTGTTTTTAGATGAAATTGGTGATATGTCGGCATCGGCACAAGCAAAAGTATTGCGTGCATTACAAGAAAACACCATTCAGCGTGTAGGTGGCGAAAAAGATATTAAAATTAACACCCGTGTTGTTGCTGCAACCAACAAAGATTTACGTAAAGAAATTGAAGAAGGACGTTTTAGAGAAGATTTATACCACCGTTTGGCGGTTATTTTAATTCACGTTCCATCACTCAACGATAGACGAGACGATATTCCTGTTTTAGCAGAGCATTTTTTAACGATGGTATGTGGTGAGCACGGAATTCAGCGTAAAAACTTTTCAAAAGATGCATTGGAAGCATTAAAAAACACCGATTGGACAGGGAATATTCGCGAGTTGCGCAATATTGTGGAACGTTTGGTTATTTTATGCGACAACACTATCAGTGCCGAAGACGTAAAATTATTTGCAAATCCTAAAGCTATAAAAAATTAAGACTTGAATACTATGAAAGCATTTTTTCAAAAAAACTGGATCCATTTTGCGGCAATTGCCATTATGTATATTGTTACGCTCATTTATTGCAAACCTGTTACAGAAGGATATGGCATCAAACAACACGATATTGTTCAATATCATGGAATGGCTCATGAAACAAATGAATTTAGAAAATTATTTGATAAAGAAGCTTTGTGGACTAACTCTATGTTTGCAGGGATGCCAACCATGCAGATTTCGGTTATCTACTCTGGAAACTGGATAGGAAAAGTGTTAAATACTTATTACACAACTACTTTTGGCAGACCTGTGGACATCATTTTTATGCACATGCTAGGTTTTTACATTTTTGCAATGTTGTTGGGAATGAATCCTTTGGTTGGTTTGTTTGGCGCAATTGCAATGGCATTCGCAAGTTATGAAATCATTGTTATTCA
This sequence comes from Bacteroidota bacterium, assembly GCA_029558435.1. The sequence continues at coordinate 18,456 of JAKQEZ010000010.1, read as the reverse complement.
AGCTGGGCACAATTCAAAAGCAATGGCAACGGCATTTATGGCACCAGTGTTAGGTGCATTCATTCGTTTTTATAAAGATAAAAAACTATCGTTGTGGATGTTGGCTCTTGCAGGATTGTTTATGGCCTTTGAGCTCGCCAGTAACCATGTTCAAGTAACCTATTATTTAGCATTTTTATTGGTAGGATTGGGTATCTATTTCCTTGTGAAAGCATTGAAAGAAAAGGAGTTAAAAAGTTTTATTATTAAATCAGCTGCATTAATAAGTGTCTTTTTATTAGCTGCTTTGATTAACTCTGGCAACCTTATTCTTACAAACGATTATGCCAAACATACCATTCGTGGTAAAAACGATGTAACCATCAATCCAGACGGAACCTTGGCAACCAATCAATCAGAGGGGTTGGATAGAGATTACATCACACAATGGTCGTATGGAATTGGCGAAACATTCACATTGATTTCACCAAATGTTAAAGGTGGAGGTTCTTTTCAATTAGGAGGAAGTCAATTTGAAAGCGCAATTGAAAATTCCGATTTATCTGCTCAAGCCAAACAAGATGTAGCCAATTATGGCGCTTATTGGGGAGATCAACCGTTTACAAGTGGACCGGTTTACATTGGTATGGTGGTTTTTGTTTTGGCTTTTTTAGGATTGTTTTTCTGGAAATCTAAAATGAAATGGGTGTTTTTAGGGGTTTCATTGCTTGCTATTGCACTATCATGGGGTAAAAATTTCATGGTGTTAACCAATCTTTTTATTGATTATGTACCAGGATATAACATGTTTAGAACCGTTACAATCATTTTAATTTTGGTTGAATTATGTGCTGTGGCATTAGCCATGTTCTTTATCGATGATTTTATTAAAAACAAAGAACAATATGTGGCAAATAAAAAGAAATTATTGATTGTGCTTGGAGGTTTGGTTGTTTTTTCTTTTGTAATGCGCTCTATTGGAGGTTCAATTGATAGCTTTTCAGGTGCTGCAGAAAAGGACCAATTAGCACAATTGGAAGGTCAAATTACTTCTCAAATCAAATCGATGGACCCAGCAGTTTTGATGAGTAACTATCAATTGGATATTAACAATGCACAACAAGTAAAAGAGTTTGTGGCAATGCAAGTGAAACAATCCGAAGAACGTATTGATGATTTGAAAACTATCCGCATGCAGATTTACAAGGATTCATGGATGCGCACAACCGTTTTTGCATTTTTAACTGGATTGGTGTTGTTTTTATTTGTTTCAACTTCAATGACCCCAATAATTTTAAGTATTTCATTAGTAGCATTAACGGCGTTTGATTTAATTCCTGTTGCATACGATTATTTGGGAAGTCAAACCGATGTGAATGGAAATTACAAATATTGGGAAGATGCTGGTTTAACAGCTTATCCGGTTGCTGCCAATGAGGGCGATTATCAAATTATGGAGATGGAAATGGCTACCAATCCTTCTTTAGCTGCTAAAATTGAAAAAGCGGGGAGAGAAGCTAATTCCAGTGCTGTAGAACTTGGTTATACAGGGCAAACACGCACCAATATGATAGATGCCGCTAAATTTTCTGCATTGAATTTCAATAGCAACTACCGTGTTTTTGACCAAATGGGTGGATTTAACAGCAGCCGTTCTTCGTATTTTCACAAAGGACTTGGAGGTTACCACGGAGCAAAATTGAGAAATTTCCAGAATTTGGTTGATTTCCATATTGCTAAAGGGAATAATACGGTGTTCGATATGTTGAACGTGCGTTACATTATTCAACAAGATCAACAAGGTGCAGTTGCACGTGTGAATCCTAATGCCGCAGGAAATGCTTGGTTGGTTAAGAAAGTGAGAACATACCCTTCGCCTAACGAAGAAATTTTGGCGTTGGGAACTCAATTCTTCGTTGAAAATAAAGGGGTAGGTACCTTGTTTGTTAATGGAAAAGAAACACCATCCGCTACAGTTACAGGAAATGAACGTTTGCAATATTTGGTAAAAGGCTCTAATGACACGATTACTGTTCCGTTGAGTAACGGTATGAAAGAAGGAATGGAAGTGGCTTTTGTAATGGATGCAAACGGAAAAACGGATTTAGTAATGCCAACTGTTTTTGATACCGAAGAAGGCAAAAAATCGTTCTTGCAATTAACTTCAATCAAAGTAAAAGAAACATTTGATTTGAAAGAAGAAGCGGTGATGTTGGAGAGTGAAGCTAAGAAACTTTCGTCTAAAACTTATTCAGGTGAAGGAACTGTGAAAATGACAAGTTATTTGCCAAATAATGTAAAATACACTGCTGATTTAAAAGACAAACAATTGGTGGTTTTCTCTGAAATGTACTACGACGAAGGTTGGAAATTATTGGTTGACGGAAAAGAAACACCTATTGTGAAAGTGAATTACGCATTGAGAGGTGCTGAAATTCCTGCTGGTAAACATCAAATAGAAATGAAATTTGATTTACCGTTGTTTCACCAATTAAACACCGTAGCATTGATAGGTTCGTTGTTATTGTTGGGATTATTGGGAGCAGGTTTTTATTTGGAAAGAAAGAAGAAGTAAAAGTTTGATTACTATTAATTTATTAAAGCGTTGATTTCATAAATCAGCGCTTTTTTTCTTGCCTCAAAAGAAAAAGCAGTAACAATGCGTTCTCTTGCTTGAGCATGTTGTTCTACAGAGTAATTGTTAATTGCTTTTTGAATTAATTCCTCTAATAAATCGCTATTTTTTTGAGTTAAAATATAGCCAACATTATCAACTATCATTTTCATTGCACCAACATTTGAAACAATTGGAATGCAGCCTGCCAACATTGCTTCACACAAACCATTTGGAAAACCTTCTGACATAGAAAGTTGAAGATAAAAGCATTTTGTGGCAAGTAATTCGGCTAATTCATTTCCATTTTGTAGGCCTAATTTAATTACATTAGGCGGTGTGACATGGTTAATTTTATGACCACCAACTATGTAAAACTTATATTGAGGAAATCTTTCAGCAATGGATACAATTAAATCAATTCCTTTTAATTCATAGCCAAATCGAGAGCCTAAATTTGCGGCTGTTGTAATAAACGTGAATGTTTCTTTTTGGTTTATATACCATTTATCTGTTTCAAAACCGTTGTAAATCACCTTGTATTTTGTCTGAACTGAAGGAACAAAATATTTATATCCCTGTTTTGGAAAATCGTTGGGTTGATAGGTGTAATCAGTTTCTACCAATGTTTCTGATACAGGCAATAACAAATCGGCGTGTTTTAAACTATAGACTAAAAATGGTTTTAGGGATTTATTTCTAAAACCACCATAACGAATAGAAGGAAAGCTAACAGTATCTGTTCCACCAAGCACCAAAATTGTTTTGTAGTTAAAAAACTTTGAAAGAAACACAGGTATAAATGATTGGTATCCAGCAAATTGAACAACAACTACCTTTGCTTTTTTACCATTTTTAATTAGAAAATAGAATTGTTTAAAAAATTCAATGGGTAGTTTAAATTTACTTTCTAATGAAAATTGATGTTTAACAACCAAAAAATTACTTTCAAGTATGTCAAGGTCTTTTTGTACAAATGTAGACCAATTGGGATAAAAATAAAGCAATTTAGATGGTTGCATGCAATTTAAAAATAAGATTGTATATTTTGCATTAATTTAGCCACCTTTCCAATTTTATTCATATCTGAATAGAATGGATTTCTTAATAAAACAATACTAAAATAACTAGGATTTTGAGTATGAATAGCATAAGGTGTAATGCTGTGTAAGTAAAATCCATTTGGATAAACATTGTTTAATAGCTCTTGCATCGATAATTCTTGATCGATAATTTGGAGGCATTCTGGTTTGTTTGCTCTATACCATTTAATAGCGCTTGGGTGAGGAATGTTGATTAACACTTTTGCATTAGGCTTGCAAACTTTAGCAACATTTTCAAATATTTTAAAATGCTGTTCCACTGGAATATGTTCTAAAACATCTGGAAAAACAACAAAATCGAATTGAATGTCTGAAGTAAAATTAGACATGTCATTAACAATAAATTTTGCTTTGGCTGTTCCATAATGCTCATTAGCAAAACGTATGCTTTCTGGAGATATATCACAACCTAAAAATTGACCTTTCGATGAGTGTTTAATAATTAAGCTACTTACAGTTCCAATTCCACAACCAATTTCTAATACATTAGAATTTGAAGTTAACCCAATTGCTTTTAAATTTTTAAATATAATACGATGACGGGTTGAAACGCCTACTTTTTTTTGATTTTTCACAAAATCATCGTAAAATTCTGTTACTTTTTCTGATGAAACTTCTGCCATTACATGTTAAATTTGTTCAAATATAAATTTAAAAATAGAAAAAAAATACAGAATAGTTAATTAAAGAAGTTCAGCTATATTTTTAGCTTGATTTTTTCTAGAGTATTTATCGTTTTCAAATTTAAAAACTCTGTTTTTATTGTAAATACTTTTAATAAAAGTTTTAATTTCTATAACACTCATATAACCAAACATTTCACCAGAATCTGTTTCTGCTAAAACTTTAGAAGCATCTCCATCAACCGGGCCAAGCCCAATAATTGGTTTTTTAGAAGCTAAGTATTCAAATAGTTTACCGGTTAATATCAATTTATTATATGGATTATTTGGGATAATTAAAAGTAGAGCATTGGTGTTTACTAATTTTTCAGGCACTAATTGATGTTCAATGTAGGGATGTTTTTTAATTTCTACACATCTTTCATATTGGCTTAAGATGGAGTTTACCTCGTTATCAATGACTCCAATTATTTCAAACTCTATTTTGATTCCTTCTTTTGAAAGTTGAGATAATGCTTCTAAAAATGAATTAAAAGGGTATAATTTATTGGCAGTTCCAAGGTATGTGATTTTAAAATTAGTATCGTTATTTTGTTTTACATTTATAAAATCATCGGAATCAAAACCATTAGGTATAACGATTATCTTGTTAGATGAAATGGGGGCATTGGATAACAAATGTTTTTTTAAAGTATCTCCAACTGTTATTATTTTATCGGCTCCGCACAAAACACTTTGTTCTAATTTTTTGTCCTTTAGTTTGGCAAATTTAGTTTGATACAACATGTTGTTGTAAAAAATGCCACTCCAGGGATCTCTAAAATCTGCAAACCAATTGATGTTTTTAAATTTCTTTTTTAGTTTTAAACCAATTAGGTGTGTTGAATGCGGTGGACCAGTTGTAATTACACTTGTAATTTGATGTTCATTTATTAATTCAACTGCTTTTTTGTAAGCATATTTGTTCCAACCAATACGTGCATCAGGGATAAATAAATTTCCTCGAATAGCTCTAAAAATTTTCTCTATAAAAGTAGTTTTACCTTGTTCATTTGAAAAACCACTTGCAGGTAAACTCTTTTTTTTATTTAATTTTTTGTAAAAATCTAATATTTCAAAAGATTTTGTTTTGTAAACCAACGTATTTGAATGAATATCATTACTCAAAGTTGTGTCAATTAATGGGTAACTTGCATAAAACTCGTCAACTGTTAAAACAATTGGAATAATATTATACTCTGGTAAATACTTTACTATTTTTAACCAACGTTGCACACCTGGACCTCCAGCTGGTGGCCAATAATACGTTATCAGAAGTGCTTTTTTATTCATTTGTGAACAAATTTAATCTAAAAATTGAAAGTTGAAGTTTTATTTTTGAATGAATTGAAGCAATTACTGCTGTTTGGATTTTTTATTCTAATTTTATACATCAAAATATTTTTTGAGTTTTACATAATAACTTTTGTTAAATGCAATACCAAATACCCAAAGAAGACCTTCGAAAATATAGCATGAAATTTTCATTGCTGATTATGCTCATTGCCTTTGTGAGCATCTATGTGATGGAGAAAAACTCGCACATTATTTTCTACCGAACTTTTATGGCTTTTTTGCATTTTTACTTTTGTTTTCGGTTAAATATTCTTTTGTACTCTGTATTTTCAAAAAAAAATAAAGAAATAAACGAACGTAAAAAAGTAACTATTGGTATCGGTTTAACTGCCATTTTTATACTAATTACTTCTTATACCACTCAATTTTTAATTTACAAAGGAATTTTCCCTAGTGATTTGAATGATAGCCGTGCAATTCAAATATTTTACACCTGGAGGGCATTTGTGTTTATCCCATTTTTAGCCATCGTAACTTTTTCAACGGCACATTTTTTTCACCGTTCTGTGATTTTAATGCATGCAACCAGACAATCGGAATTGGAAGTTTCACGTTTACAAACAATTAACTCAGAAACATTAAACCAATTATTGAAGCAGCAAATTCAACCGCACTTCTTGTTTAATGCGTTGAATACCCTCAAATCGTTGATTAAAAAACATCCAGATGTTGCAGAAAACTATTTAATGCAATTATCCGATTTTTTACGAGCCTCCATTTCAGAACACCGCTCAGATGTTGTATCATTAAAAGAAGAATTGGCTTTGTGTGAGAACTACATGAACATGCAAAAAACACGTTTTGGCGATGCTTTGCAATATTCCAATTTAATAGAAGAAGAAGGTTTGGAGCAATTGTTTGTGCCTTTTTTCTCCATTCAACCCTTGTTAGAAAATGCTATAAAACACAATGAACTCACCAAAGAAAATCCACTTCTAATCAAAGTATTCATTGAAAATGATGTAATTGTGGTAGAAAATAACCTCCAAAAAAGAAAATATGTAGAAAATTCTACTGGAAATGGATTGAAAAACTTGGGTGAACGTTATCGCTTGCTGAAAGAAAAGGACATTGAAATTATTGAAAATGAAGATAAATTTGTTGTTCGATTAAAACTTATTTCAAATGAAAATAGTAATCATTGAGGACGAAGATCTTTTGGCCGAAGATTTATCGGACATTTTAAAAGAAATTGATAATTCAATTGAAATTGTAAAACACATTTCTAGTGTTAAAGAAGGTGTTCAGTTTTTTAATTCAACCGAAGAAACTATCGACTTGATTTTTAGCGATATTCAATTGGGAGATGGATTGAGTTTTGATTTATTTAAAGCTACCCAGTTGAACGTTCCAGTTATTTTTTGCACCGCCTACAACCAATACGCCATCAATGCTTTCAAAGCCAATGGGATAGAATACATTCTCAAACCGTTTTCAACAAAAACCATTACTGAGGCATTGGAACGTTATAAAAACTTAAAAAATAATTTTACAGAAAACATTAGAAAAGTAGAGCAACAATTACAACCTGTAGAAAATCAAAATAACACGTTGGTTGTACACCACAAAGACAAAATTATTCCGCTCAACAGAGAAGATATAGCTTTGGTTTATATTAGAAACGAACAAGTTACTATACGTAATTTTGAAGGAGAACAATATTATATCAACAAATCATTGGATGAACTAGATCAACTTTTGGGAGATCAGTTTTACCGTGCCAATCGTCAGTTTATTGTCAATAAAAATGCGGTGAAAGATATTACAACACTGATAAACCGTAAGTATTTGGTGAACCTAAATTTTGAGTTTAAACAGCAAATAGTTGTGAGTAAAGAAAAAATGTCGTCTTTTCTTAATTGGCTTAAAAATTAACGCAACATAGCTCTTAATTCGCTCAAAATAATAGCTGTTGCTCCCCAAACAATTCGGTTGTTAATCTCAAAATAGGGGACATTTTTCAGTCGAATTTTACTACTTGCTTGCAAATCGGTATGCTTGATGATTGCATCGTTCAATAAAATCTCTACTGGAAAATGAAGTATTTCATCCACTTCGCGTTGGTTAGGAACAAAAAGTTGTGGTTTTTCACAAAAATAGAGGTGGGGCTGCACCGAAAATTTGCTTACGGGAATAAATAATTCGGTCAACTCACAAATGAAATTGTTGCTATCCAATTGCCAACCAATTTCTTCAAAAGTTTCTCTTCGAGCTGTATATTCTAATGAACTATCTGTTAATTCTTTTTTTCCTCCCGGAAAACTAATTTGTCCGCCATGACTTCCTTCATAGTTGGGTCGTTGAATTAAAACACAATTCACCTGATTTTGAATAGGATAACACACTATTGCAACAGCAGAATCACGGTATTCGTGCAAATTTTCCACTTCAGAACGTTGCAACGCTCTTTTACCTGGAATCATCAATTGATGGGCTTCAATGCCGGGTAATTGCTCGTTAGTTGAAATTTTATATAAAAATTGCTCGGGTGTCATGAGTGAAATTAAGTTCCCCAAAAATAATCATATTTTGCGGTAGATTGAAACACTTCTGTTTGTTAAAAAAACTTATTAAATTGTTATAAATGCTTTTGTTTAGGCATTATCGCTTAAATTTGTTCGTTTACAGAACACAACACTTTATATTAATGTTTACTAAAAAAATCTTCTTATTTCTCTTAAGTGCAATTCCATCTTTTGCAATTTCTCAAACCATTGTATCTGGCGAAGTTTTGGATAGCATGAGCAATAAACCTATCGAATTTGCATCATTCAAATTATTTTCTCAAAAAGATTCTACACTTAAAAGTGGCGCCTATACGGATGAAAAAGGAAAATTTTTGATTGAAAACATTCAAGATGGCAACTATTATGGCGTGCTTACTTTTTCTGGATTTGAAGAAAAAACAATACACAACATTCGCATTGCGGGTCAACCTTCTTATTCTGTCGGAAAAATAAAAATGCAAACTGTCAACATCAAAAACATTGAAGAATTGGTGATTGAAGGTAAACTGGAAACATTGAGCGCTGGAATTGACAAAAAAGTGTACAATGTGGATCAAGATATTTCTTCCAAAAGTGCTGGAGCTGATGAAGTTTTAAACAACATTCCTTCTATTTCATTGGATGAAGACGGTAAGGTTTCTTTGAGAGGAAACGGAAGCGTAACGATTTTAATTGATGGACAACCTAGCAACATGACTGGTGATGGTGGAAGTTTTTTGAGTTCCATTCCTGCCAATTCCATTGAACGCATTGAAGTTGTTACCAATCCATCGGCACGTTATAGTCCTGACGGAACTGCGGGTATTATCAACATTGTATTGAAAAAGAATAAGTTACGCGGTTTTAATGGCTTGATTTCTGCTTCGGGTGGTATTCCAGGAAACGATCACAAACTCAATGCTTCTTTGAGCTATCGCAACGATAAAATCAATGTTTTTGGTTCGTATGGATTCAATTATATGGATGGCTACCGCAATAATTATAGCACCATGGAACGCCGCCTTTCTGACACTACAAATATGAAATTGAATCAAGAAAGAGTTGGAAATCACATAAAAAGAGGTCACTCTGCACGTGTTGGTTTTGATTGGTTTATTAATAACAACAATACAATTGGGCTTTCACTCAACGGACAATTTAATTCTGAAAATAGAGGAGGAGACCAACTAAATACCCAATATTTCACCACAGATGTTATTGCCAATCAATGGGAAAGAAAATCGTTTGAGCCCGAAACAAGAAAAGCGTTGGATGCCAATTTGTATCATACGTTTAATCTAAAAGATAATTCAGGGAAACTTTCGTCTTCGGTTTATTACTCGCTATCCAACAGAGTAGATCAAGGACGTTTTGAACAGTATTATTCTATTTTCAATTATGCTACTTCCAATGCAAATTCATTGTATCAAGAACAAAAAGCAAGCAATGACGACGGAACTTTTTCTGCTCAAATAGATTTTGAAAAAATAGTTAAGAAAATCAATGCCCGCTATGAAGTGGGAGCAAAAGCATCGTTAGGAAGTCAACATTTACTCTCCAATTCATCCAGTTTGAACATTCTTACCAATCAAATGGAACCGGATACTTTTGCAATTTACAATTACAAGTACAAAGAAGATGTGTATAGTGCTTATGGTGTTTTTGGACAAGAATTGGGTAAATTTAAGTACCAAGTAGGATTGCGTGCCGAATATGTATTGCAAGAACCGCGCTTGCTTTCCACAGCTCAATCGTTTAAAAAAGAATATTTTCAATTGTATCCTTCTGCGCACATACGTTATGAAGTGGCTAAAAATGCAGAATTAAGTTTGGGATATTCCAGAAGAATCAATCGACCAAAATCGTGGGATTTGAATCCATTTGCAATTTATTCCGACCCTTACAATTTAAGAATGGGGAATCCTGATTTAAAACCAGAGTTTATTCAATCGGTTGATTTAGGATACACGCAAACATTTAAAGTAATTTCTATTACAGCAAGTGTTTATTACCGTTACACCAACGATGTAATCAGTAGAATCAAATCATTTATCACCAACAATACAGCTGCTGTAACCATGGGTAATATTAGCACCAGCCAAACAGTAGGAGGTGAGTTGGTATTTCAAATTCGTCCAACATCGTGGTGGAGAAATACCTTATCGTTTAACGCCAATTACATTGATTACAAAAGCAAAACAACAGCAGGGTTAAATAACAGTGGTTTTAACTGGGGAGCAAAATACATGGGATCATTTGACTTTTGGAAAAAAACAGCAAGTGTCCAGATTAATGCCGTTTACAACGCACCAAGAACAACTCCTCAAGGTGTAGTTTATATGTGGAATTACGTGGATTTATCAGTTCAAAAAAGCTTTTTTAATAAAAAGTTTACAGTTGGTTTGAAGTTGGCAGATGTGTTTAATACGAAAAACTTTAGAATGAAATTGAACAGTGGTGATTTGTCACAAACTTCCAAATTTGATTTTCAAACAAGAAGGGTTTATTTAACACTGACTTATAAGTTTGGAAAAATGGAAAGCTCTCAAAAGCAACAAAAGCAACAAGATAATGAAGGAGGAGGTGGAGACTTTTAAATCTCCACCTTTGTTTTATTTTTAATTGATTGATTTACTACTCCTAAATTTTGAAGAGCAGTATCAAATGATGACAACTCCTTGTTTTTAAACTTCTTGTTTACACTATGAAGAGATGCCAATCTTACTGTGTTTGCTTTTTTCTTCATGATTTCTAAGTTTTAGCTTTTAATGGTAAAATCAATTTATGTGCCACTATTATAACGCCTAAATTGCCTGTAAAGTTGTCACGTTATTGAGCTCGTTTATTAAACGTACTTTTTTGGTGTTTTAAATGCTATTTTTTTCAATTGAATTGATTTTAAAAATGAATAATCAAAAATTCTATTCATTTTTGAACCTTAAAAATTGGTTTATTAAGATAGTATTGTCCTATTTTTTAAGTTTTCTTAACATACATCAATTGGTAGGGCAAATGGAAGTCGTAACTTTGTAGAAATTAAAAAACATCATACCATGAAAAAAGTAATTTTATCTTTATTTGTAGCTGTTTCAACGTTTGTTTCAGCTCAAACATTAACTAACGATGCATTCCATTCAAGATTAGGATTTGAAGTTCCTCACTTAATGGTTTCAAACATTAGCGGACATTTTTCTGATTTCAAATCAACAGTTACGTTTACCAAAGAAGATTTATCGGATGCTAAATTTACATTAACTGCCAAAGTTGCAACCATCAATACAGGTGTTGAGCCTCGTGATAACCACTTGCGTTCTGCTGATTTCTTTGATGCGGAAAAATACCCAGAAATGAAATTTGTTTCTACTTCTGTAACAAAAGAATTTGGGAACAAATACAAAATGGAAGGTGATTTAACCATGCACGGAGTAACTAAAAAAGTGAGTTTAACGGTGATTTACAACGGTTTGGTAACCAACCCAATGAACAAAGTTAAAACACATGGTTTTACAGTTAAAGGTTCGTTGAACAGAAAAGATTTTAATGTTGGAGCAAATTTCAACAACGCTGTAGTTGGTGAAACAATTCAAATTGTATCCAACTTAGAATTCCCCGTAGAAGCTGGAAAATAATTGTTTAAGTTTAATGTTAATGAAGGGCAATGTTCTTATGAATGTTGCCCTTTTTTGATGCTTTAATTTTATTCAACAGTAATGCAAAATTCCTTTTTCTCCGTAAATCGACCAATTGGCTGAATGAAATCTGCATACCCTTCTTGCACAAGCAATTGTTGCAACTCACTTAAACTCTCTGGGGCAACAGCAATCAGCAATCCACCATTGGTTTGTGGGTCGGGTAGTAGTTGAAATGCTTCCAACCCAATTGCAGGGTTATTGATTTTAATTTTGTCGCTATATGCTTTCCAATTGCGATAGGTTGCGTCTGGAATGGTGTTTTTAGATAAATATGTCGACAATCCTTCAATTTTTGGGAGCGTTGCATATTCAATTGTTGCAGATAGTTGAGCTCCTTCGCACATTTCAATTAAATGACCTGTCAACCCAAATCCTGTAATGTCTGTCAACGCATGCACTCCTTCAATTTGTCCAATTTTTTGCCCAATTTTATTGAGTTGCGTGATGGTTTTGTGTAACAATTCTAAATCCGTAGCCGAAATCTGTTCTCTTTTTGTGGCAGTAGCCAAAACGCCAACTCCCAATGGTTTTGTAAGAAGCAATACATCGCCAATTTGCCCTGTATTGTTTTGTTTTAAATTTTTTAAAGCCACCAACCCGTTGACAGATAACCCAAAAATAGGTTCTGGACTATCAATACTGTGCCCCCCAGCCAAAGGAATATTAGCTTCTTTACAAATGCTTTTTGCACCTTCCATCACTTTGTTGGCAACAGCAGTAGGCAATTTATCTATTGGCCAACCTAAAATAGCCAATGCAAATAGAGGAGTGCCCCCCATTGCATACACATCACTAATGGCATTAGCTGCTGCAACTTGCCCGAAAATAAAAGGATCATCCACAATTGGAGTAAAAAAATCGGTAGTTGAAATCAACGCTTCTGTTTCGTTTAACTGATACACAGCCGCATCGTCTTTTGAGCTATTGCCTACCAATAGCTTATCGCAACTAACTGATAATGATGTGTTTTCTTTTAGTATTTCATTCAATACTTGAGGTGCAATTTTGCAACCACAACCAGCTCCGTGAGCATATTTGGTTAATTTTATTTCGTTTTCACACATGTTGAACGGTTTAAAAAATCAGAAATAATTTGAGCATTGGTGTGCGCATTGGTTGTCTGTAACTCCAACTCACCAAAAGGTTGCTGAAAAGGGGTGTGCAACAAATAATTGCGATCATAATAAGCAATCAGTAACTCAAATGCTGCTTGAATGTTGTTTTCATCCAGGAAATTCAACACACGTTTGGTTTCCAATCCACCCAATCGTTTTGAAATTCGTTGAACAGACGCTTTTAAATCTTCGGTTTCAAATTGTCCATAATCACTTACAATTTTCTCCAATCGCTTGTCAACAGGCACAACAATACGCAAACAAGGAGCATTTTTCATTTGCTCAAAAAAATGACGTGGAATTAAAACGTTGCCAATTCGTGGATTTTCGCTTTCTAAAACAATAGGCAGAGTACTATTTTTAAATTGATGCAGATGTAGGGCAATTAAATTTTCAAACTGCTCATTGCTAGGTTGTGCAGGCATTCCCAATGCTCCAAAAGCAGAACCTTTGTGCTGTGAAAGGTGTTCTAAATCAATGGTTGGATGTCCCAAATTAGATAACTCATGTAAAATTTCCGTTTTTCCAGAACCTGTAAACCCACTGAGAATTAACAATTTGTGTTTGTTTTGAAATTGTTGCAGTACCCAATTTCGATACGCTTTGTAACCTCCTTTGAGTGTAAAAACTTTAAAACCATATAAATCCAACAACCACGCAACCGCTTGACTTCGCATACCACCACGCCAGCAATGCACTAAAACACACGATGCGTTGGAAGCTTGTACCAATTGTTCAACTTGTTCCACAACACTTCGCATTTTAATTCCAAAGTAATCCAAACCAATTTTTATGGCTTCTTGTCGACTAATTTGTTTGTAAGCAGTACCCACAACTTTACGTTGCTCATCATCAAAAAGCGGAATTGAGTATGCTTGCGGAAAATGGGCGTAATTGAATTCCGACGGACTGCGCACATCAATCACCAAATTATTATTTGATAACTCAATAAATTCTTCAATTGGTAGTGCTTGTATTGCCATGTTGCAAATCTATTAAAACAAAAATAGGTTGCCAAAACTGACAACCTATTTCTTTTATTCAATGGAATTAATAATTTCCTTTCAATCGAATTCCTTGATCAATTTTTTGCAATGCTGTGATGTAAGCTGCAATTCTCATAGATGTTTTGTAACCTTCAGCATTATTCCAAACATGAGCAAATGCAATTTCCATTTTCTCGTCATGTTTTTCATTTACTTCTTTTTCTGACCAGTAATAACCAGCTTTATTTTGCACCCATTCAAAGTAAGAAACAGTTACACCACCACTGTTTGCCAAAATATCTGGAACAACTATAATGTTTCTTTCATTTAATATTGGATCGGCTTCTGGTGTTGTTGGTCCGTTTGCACCTTCAACAATCAATTTTGCTTGAATGTTTTTAGCAATATCTTCTGTAATTACGTTTTGCAATGCAGCAGGAACCAATACGTCACATTTGCATGTCAACAAGTCATTTGGAGCAATTTCAGTTCCACCTGTAAATCCTTTCAACACTCGGTCGTTTTTAGCAGCATATTCAACAGCTGCATTGATATCAATACCATTTTCGTTGTAGAAAGTTGCTGTGTGGTCACCAATTGCAACAATTTTCAATCCTTTTTCTGCCAATAAAATAGCTGCGTTAGAACCAACATTTCCAAATCCTTGAACTGCACAAGAAACTGTAGTTGGATCAATATTCATTTTCTTCAAAGCAGCCAATGTGTTCACCATTACACCACGACCAGTTGCAGCTTCACGTCCTAAAGAACCTCCAATTACAATTGGTTTTCCTGTGATAACACCTGGCGAATCTTCACCTGTTACTTTATTGAATTCATCCAACATCCAAGCCATTTCTCGGCCACCTGTACCCATATCTGGAGCTGGAATGTCTTTATTTACACCAAATACATCTTTCATGCTTTTTGCATACGCACGCGATAATCTTTCCAATTCACCAACACTCATTGAACGAGGGTCACATTTAATTCCACCTTTTGCACCACCATAAGGTAAGTTAGCAACGGCACATTTAAAACTCATCCATGCACTCAATGCCATCACTTCATCTTGGTTTACATCCATCGCAAAACGAATTCCGCCTTTACTTGGACCTAATATTGTAGAGTGAACAACACGATAACCATCAAATACTTGAACTTTGCCATTGTCCATAACAATTGGCAAACTAACTTGTACTTGTTTTTGTGGACTTCTTAAAATAGTAGTTACGTCATCAGATAAATTCATCAATTTTGCTGCTACATCTAAACGTGCTAAAACTGCCTCAAACATTGAATCGTGTGCTTGTTCTTTATTTTGTGTTGACATGATTTATTTAATTATAAATTTACAATCGCAAATGTAGCAATATTTAGAAATATTTCAATTTTTTCATTAAAATTTTAACTAATATAACAACTTGATTATCAGTTTTATAAATAATTTTTGCCTCAAATACACTTGAACAAGTTAAAATTATCTTATTTTTTTAGGTTTATGAGGATATTGAAATTGATACTATTTAATGGTTTATTTATTCTTTTCGACTAATTTTTAGATTATCCATTAAAATAGCTGTATTTTTGCACCGCAAATTAGAAAAAAGAACAAAATGTACTGGCAAAAATTACCAATCAGAGAGGTGAAACAACGTGTTTTTGAAGCGTTGGAGAAAAATATCAATTACAAAGAAAATATATTGGGCCTACCAGCCACGTATTTGGATCAAGAGCAATTTTATTTCAATGCACCATTTTTAAAAGATGCGGCATTTCTTTCCGTATTAATCAATAATCCTAATCACATTGGTTGCCACACCAATTCAGAAGGGGAGGAGTACTTCCGCGGAACGCATGAATTGGAGATTGATTTAATTCGTATTTGTGCTGAAGAAATTTTTGGAGCTGAGAAAAATGGATGTGATGGATATGTTGCTTCGGGCGGAACAGAAGCAAACATTCAAGCGCAATGGATTTATAGAAATTATTTCAAATCAGAAAAAAAGGCAAAATCTGATGAAATAGGTGTGTTGTTTTCAAGCGATGCTCATTATTCTGTTTACAAAGGATGCAATTTGTTGGGAATTAAACCAATAGAAGTAGCTGTTTTAGACAATAAATTGTGGGATTTGGAAGATTTAGCACTTAAATTAACCCAAGCCAAAGAAAATGGCATCAAGTATTTGATTATCCATTTATCGATGGGAACAACCATGTTTGGAAGTGTAGATTTACCCGAAGGTATTTTAGAAGTGGTAAAACAACACATTAGCGACTATTTTGTGCACGTGGATGCTGCTTTTGGAGGATTTATTTATCCATTTACAAGCGATGCCAGCGATTTATCGTTTAAAAATAAGGAAGTTAGCTCCATTACAATTGATGGGCACAAGATGTTACAAGCGCCGTATGGTACCGGAATTTTCTTGTGTAGAAAAGGTTTAATGGAATATGCTCAAACACAAGAAGCAGCTTATGTTCAAGGAACTGATTTTACATTGTGTGGAAGTCGCTCTGGTGCCAATGCTGTTGCAGTTTGGATGATTTTAATGACGCATGGATCAGAAGGTTGGAAATACATGATGGAAAAATTGATTGATCGAACAGACAGCATTTGTGATACTTTGGATGAAATGAAAATTGAATATTACAGACATCCAGCGATGAATATTGTTACCATTAAATCAAAATACATTTCAAGAGAATTAGCTCACAAATACCATTTAGTAGCTGATGATTTCAACAATCCAAAATGGTGGAAGATTGTAACCATGATGCACGTAGAAAAACCTGTAATCGACAGATTCTTGATTGATTTAAAACAATTGCAATTAGATTTGTAAAAATCTAAAAGAAGATAGCTTTGAGTTATCTTTTTAATATTCTATTTAACATAATATTAATTATAGGACAAAACGGCTTTGGCTCAATTTGCCAGCACACGGAGGTTTTTTCCTATAATGTAATATTATGTCTGCGCTTTGCTACGGGCTTCGCCTAAATAGAAAGTCCCACGAAATCCCACACACTTTTTTCAGCGGTCATTTTATTCAAGTGTTGTCTGTTTTCAATGGCTCTCATGAATCGGCTTCGCCTTATTTGTCCTATAATTAGACGTTATGTGTAAATAGCCGCACGGCTCACGCACATTGCGATAAAACTTTTTGCATTCTTTCAGAATTTATGCAAAAAGATTTTATTCGCAATTTTCCCTACACACGCCAACGCTTTTAAAAATTTATTCTTTCCCCACCGCACATTTTTTATTCATTTTTTTGCCACAGCACAATGGCACATTGGCTTTTGCCCCGACACACAAAAACCTACGCTTCGGCAAAAGCCAAAGAGCCATTTTTCCCAACGCTTTTTTAACTTTGCATTTATAAAACATCTATAAAGAGAACACTATGCTATCAACAGAGAAAACATTATCAGAAGTAATTGAAATATTAAGACAACGAGGTTACACAGAAGACTTTAACCTGTTAGAAGAAAACATCTCATACAAAAAAGGAGGCGAAAAGGTTGATTTGAACGACATCGTTATTGATAAAATATATCGTTTTACCGGACAAAACGACTTGGACGATGAAGCCATTTTATACGCAATGAGAAACCGAAAAGACGGAGCGAAAGGTGTATTTGTTAATGGATATGGAACTTACACAGACTCAGGGGCAAACGCTGTAATCAGTAAAATTAATGTTGAAGAAAATGACAACGATGATTGGACGATAGAAAAATGATTTTTATTAACTTTGCACCGTGAAATATTTATCTTTCATATTAGCCATTTATGTTTTGTTGCTGACAGCAGCACCAAGTTTATTGGAGGACAAATGTTTTCAGGAGCAAACAACTGAACAATCCCAAGACAACCAAGATAAAGATTGTGGCGATTGTTGTTCGCCTTTTATGAATTGCCATACCTGTTTAGGATTTACTTTCCCGATAGCAAACTTCTCTTTAAACTCTGTCCTTACCTATTCAGATAAAAAAGTTTCCATATACAAGGACAATACTACGTCTGACTTTTGCTCTTTCATTTGGCAACCGCCTAAGATTAGTTAATGTTTCAGTGCCTTCGGCACAATAACAAATTGCGGTGCTACGCACCGCCAATTCTTATTTTTCAAACATTAATAATCATTCAGACAATGAAGTTGAAAATCATTTTGCTGCTAATGGCAGCATTTCATATAAATACCGTATTCGGACAGAATACATTTAAAGCGGTCATAAAAGACAGCGAAACAAAAGAGCCGTTAATCGGTGCGACAGCAATTTTATCAGGAACAGCAACAGGAGCAACCGCAGACATTGACGGACTGATAACCTTAACCAATATTCCGAACGGAAAACAGGTAATTGAATTTCGTTATATAGGTTATGAAACACGAAAAGACACCTTTGAATTTCCTTTAACAACAATAGACCCGATTGAAATTTTTCTACAATCA
>JAKQEZ010000078.1 GCA_029558435.1 Bacteroidota bacterium | reverse complement strand
TTGGCTTCATTGTCCATTTCAACAATGTCCTTGCTTAGATTGATGAGTTCATCAATCACTTCGGCTGCTGTCAGAATTTTGTTGTGATATTTCTTGATTGAGTTTTCCAACATTTCTAAAAATGTCCTGCTCTTAACAAGGTTCTTTTTAGCTCTCGATTTTATTTCATCATTCAAAAGTTTTTTCAAAACTTCCAAGGCAACATTTTTATGTTCCATTCCTTTCAGTTCCATCAAAAACTCTTCTGAGAGAATAGAAATATCAGGTTTCTTTATTCCTGCTGCATCAAAAACGTCAATTACTTGTTCAGAAACCAAAGCTTTGTCAATTACTTGGCGAATGGTCGTTTCGATTTCTTCGTCTGTTTTGCCTGAACCTGTTCCGTCAAACTTTGCCAATCTTGCTTTTACTGCTTGGAAAAACGAAACTTCGTCTTTTGCATCCATTGCTTGGTCATGAGGAATTGCAATGGCAAAGGCTTTTGATAATGCTGTTACTTCGTTGATGTAACGTTTTTTCCCATCTTGCAGTCCTAAAATATGTTCTTCTGCTGCTAGAATCATTGAAAGCTTTTTTGAAGTGTCGGCTTCAAAATAGGTTTCATATTCAAACCCATGATACATTTGAGAAACTACTTCCAATTTCTCCAACATCAATTGAACAGCTTGCTCTTGTAAAATAGTTGGGTCGCCTTTTCCACCTGCATCTGAATAAAATGCCAATGCTTTTTTCAAGTCTGCTGCAATGCCCAAATAATCTACAATTAAACCGCCTGGCTTGTCTTTGTAAACTCGGTTTACTCTTGCAATGGTTTGCATCAAATTATGCCCTTTCATTGGTTTGTCAATGTAAAGGGTGTGCATGCTTGGTGCGTCAAAACCAGTAAGCCACATATCCCGAACGATGACCAATTGTAATTCGTCATCAGGATTTTTCATTCTTTCTGCAAGCGTTCTTCGTTGTTCTTTTGTTGTATGATGTTTTGATATTTTCGGACCATCAGAAGATGCCGAAGTCATTACCACTTTTATTACACCTTTATTCAAATCGTCTGAATGCCATTCGGGTTTCAGGTCAATAATTGCCTGATACAAATCCGCTGCAATTCTTCGGCTCATGGAAACAATCATTCCTTTGCCTTCAAATACTTCTTGTCTTTGGCTAAAGTGAGTTACAATATCTTTTGCAATATTTTTAATTCGATTTTCACTTCCAACCAACGCTTCTAACTGTGTCCATTTTGCTTTTGCCTTTTGGGTGTTGGTTAAATCTTCCTGTTCTAGTTCATCATCTAGGTCGTCAACTAGTTGTTTGCCTTCTTCACTCAAATTCACTTTTGCCAAACGACTTTCGTAATAAATACGAACTGTTGCACCATCTTCAACAGCTTGGGCTATATCGTAAATGTCCACATAGTTTCCGAAAACCGCAGGTGTGTTTACGTCTGTATTTTCTATTGGTGTTCCTGTAAAACCTAAATACGTTGCATTGGGCAAAGCATCACGCATATATTTTGCAAAACCGTAAACGATTTTCTTTCCTACTACATTTCCTTGTCCGTCTTTTGCATCAATGGTTTTGGCTTTAAATCCATATTGTGTTCTGTGTGCTTCGTCAGCGATT
>JAKQEZ010000076.1 GCA_029558435.1 Bacteroidota bacterium | reverse complement strand
GTAAAAGTTCCTGTTACTGTAATTGGACAACCATTAGCATCTGTAATATCAAACGAATAATTATCACCATCTTGTAGGCCAGAAACAACGATAGTTCCATTATTTCCTACAGTACTAGTAGTGAAACTAGCTGTTGCAGGTTGCAAATTGGATGCTGTAAAGTTAGAACCATTTACTGCTGGCGCTCCACCTTGCACAGTTGTTGAAACAGTACCCGCTTGACAATCTTGTGTTGTTGTTTGTGTAATTTCTGGCAAATAAGTGATTGCTACAGGTGCGCCTGTGTGATAACAAGGCATAGTAGAATTCACATAGGAATAATGACCTGATGTTACATTGTACATTGTAATTGGTACAAAATACACAGTGTTATTTGTAAATACCCCTGGGTAGCCATCCATCCATGACTGATCATTTACATCGTTTAAGTCATCACTAGAAATGATACCTAATAAACAAGGGTCATCAGTAATTGTAAGAACAGGGTCTGGACTTAGTGCCACAGTTGGAGGACAAGTATATACCAACCATGAAATACCTGGGTCATACCCTTGAGCTAAAGGAGGTGCATTAGCAATTGGTGGTGGTGTATAATCCCCATTAGCTGTAATATCTATATTATCTCCATAACACAACACGTATTGATTGGCTGCTGGAGATGTTCCATCATTTGTGACGGTAAATGTTCCAATATTAGCCCCACAGTTGCAGGAGGTTGTATTGGTATAGTTCATTGAAATCGTACAAGCAGCATCTGCAGTAAAGGTGGCTGTTACGCTACATGCTGCTCCGTCTGCTGTGATATTATTAATTGTAAAGTTTGTAGGACTTGTAAATGGCGCATTAAATGTTTGCGAATTTCCGTTACAATCTTGAATAATCAATTGACCTGTTGCAGGAGCGTTTACAAATTGCACCGAACCTGTTAAATCAAAAACACTACCTGGTTCACAAGATCCAATAGTGGCATTAATATCTGTAAAGTTACAAGCTGCGGGACAAGTAGGTGCTGTGTAATTTAAAACTTGAGAACAAGCTCCATCCGTAAAAGTTACAGTTACATTACACGCTGCACCGTTAGAATTTAGTCCATTTAACGTATAAGGATAAGATGCTGCTCCAAATGGTGCTGTTGCAATAACTGTTTGCGTACCATCACATGCTGTTGCAATTAAATTCCCTGTTGTTGGCGGGTTGGAAATGGTTACGTTACCTGAAACAGAATATAAATTAGTTGCAGTATTACAAGCTGAAACAATTCCTGTTAAGTTATTGATGACACAAGGGTTGACAATAGCACAATCTGCAGAACCAGTACCCCCAGTTTGGTTAAAATCTATGGTACCTGCATCTCCATCATAATTTGTTAACAATACTATATATACTTGACCAGCAACAGCAGCAGGTGGCGTTGATTGCCCAGTGCCAGTTCCTCCTTGCATTCCTAGTCCTAAAGTCTCTGTATCAGATGCTGAAAAACTACACTGAAGTGGTGCAACACCCCCAGACATAACTTGTGTACATCCAGATGCTAAATCAGAAAAGGGACCCCACATAGCAAAATCCACGTCAATTCCCCAGCCTGAATTGTCAGTTTGTGATAATCCTATTTGCATTGTTCCAGATGTCCCAATCTCCATATAATACCATATTGGTCTAGGAACAGAACCAAGACAACCATAATTAGGTCCTGCTGGAGCTGTACCAGAAGTTGCATTCGGGAAATTATACGTATTAGAAGAACAAAACGGATTGGCCGTAAAACAATCATTTGATTGCGCATTTACATACGAAAACAAACAAGCTAAAGTATATAAAGCAGTAATTAGTATCTTTTTCATAAGTTTCAATATTTATTTAAATGATTGAATTTTTTCTTGAATTTCTAATTTTCGATTTTCAGCATTTATTCGAGAGCGTTTCATTTGCTCATACCATCCTGAATTTAACGCTTTTGCATTTTCTTCTGGGTTGCTTTTAACGTATTCCACTTTGTAATCTATGGCTTCAATCAAATCGTTAACACCTTCTAATTGTCGCTCGTAAAATGCTTTATCCATCGTCTCCTGATTTCCAGCAGCATCAACTGTATAAGATATTGGATAAGATTGCGAGTTGGAATTGGATGAGTTTTCTGTTGTAGTTGAATTGGATGTAGTTTTTGTTTGAGGTTGTTGTGTAGCTTTTATATCTTTTTTATCCGTTAGTTTGATTTGTTGCGGCCTGTCATTTGCTTGACCATACAGCGTAGTACTTGCGATTAGTAGCAAGAGAAATAAGTGATACTTTTTCATGGTTTTCAAAAGTTAATTCATAATCTGTTAACAATATTACGAATTAATTTAAAACCAGTTGCCTGTCAATTAAAAAAAAATTAACATTTTTTTAAACGACTAAACCCATTTAGACAAACTGCAATTGTTGCCATCAAACACCAAATAGGTTTGGTAATTAATCCATTCACCTAAATTGTAGTAAATTGAGTTATTTTCTACTGGCATTTCAAGTGGCAAGTGGCGGTGACCAAAAACAAAGTAATCTATGTGTTGTTTTTGTAAATATTCTTTGGAATAAATATACAACCATTCGTTTTCTTCGCCTAAAAATTTTTCGTCGGAATTGCCTGTTGCTGCCCTACTCTTTCTGGAGAAGAAATCGGCTAATCCGATACCAAAGTTGGGGTGCAGGCGTGCAAATAACCACTGACAAACTGGTGAGGCAAATACTTTTTTGATGAATTTATACCCTCTATCACCAGGGCCTAAACCATCACCATGGCCAATGTAAAATGTTTTTCCATTCCATTCTCTAACAATAGGTTCACGGTGTAATTGAACGCCAAGTTCTTTTGGTAAATAATCAAAAATCCACATATCGTGGTTACCTGTAAATACGTGAACGGGAATACCGCTATCGGTGATTTCTGCAATTTTTCCTTGCAAGCGTGCAAAACCTCGAGGAATTGCTTTTTTGTATTCAAACCAAAAATCAAAAATATCGCCAACTAAAAAAATTTCTGTAGCGTCTTTTTTAATTGTATCCAACCACGCCACAATTTTCTTTTCACGCTCTAAACTTTTTTCATAATTGGGAGCTCCCAAATGAAAATCGGATGCAAAATAAATTTTGGTTGGCTGCGACATTTTATTGGCTCACTAATTTTGATACGACTTCTTCTAATGCTGGTCCACGCAAATTGGTTGTAACAATTTTTCCTTCTTGGTCAATCAACACGGTAAAAGGAATAGAGTTTACTTGATAAATTCTACCAACAGCACTGCTCCATTTTTTCAAATCGCTCACATGATTAGGCCAAATTAAACCGTCTTGTTCAATAGCACGTTTCCAACTTTCTAAATCACCGTCTAAAGAAACACTCATTACCGTAAATCCTTTGTCTTTGTATTTATTGTAAACGTTTACAACATTTGGATTTTCTCTGCGGCATGGTCCACACCACGATGCCCAAAAATCTAGCAACACCACTTTTCCTCGTAAGTCGGAAAGTTTCATTTTCGTTTTTTGGTCCAATTTCAATTCTTCAAAATCGGGTGCTAATTTACCTGGAGCAAACATATTAGCCGCTTCATTTTTAGCTTTCATTTGCTCGTAATATGTAGCAAGTTCTTGAATTTTCTTGCTTTGACCAAAGCTAGCCATCAACGATTTAGTAATAATTTCAAACGAGTTAAAATCTTGGTTGGCATCCACTACATTTAAGGCTGCAATTAAAGCTGGAGAAGTTTGATTGGCTTTGTAAAACTCCGTGAAATCGTTTTGAAATTGAGAAAATACGGCTTGCATTTCTGCATTTACCTGTGTTTCTAACGCTGGATTAGCCTTAATTTTTTGCTCTGCTTCTTGACGTTGTTTTATCCATGTAGCTGCTTTATGAGCAAATTTATTCAATTCGGCACTTTCATCTGAACCTACAAAATTGGTAAACTGACCTAAATCTTTAGCATCACCAAAAACTTTAATGTCGGAATTCTCGCGAAGAATAATATTTACATTTCCTTCGTCCAAGCGCAAAACATAATAATCTGCACGTGGCACTTTTGTTTGCATTTCAAATTTTCCATCTTTGGTTAAACTCGCATTTCCAAAATCTTCAAACGTTCCATTTGAATTGGCATACGAAAGTTTAATTTCTTTGGAAGTCGTATTAAAAAAACTACCCGAAATTTTTACCATTAAAGTTTGAGAGAATACAGTAGTAGTCAACAAACCAAGCAATAACATCAAAACTATTTTCATTCTATTTTATTTTAAAAGTTCAGCCAACTTGTCTTCAAGTGCTTTTCCTCTCAATCCTATATCAATAATGTTGCCATCTTTTCCAACCAACACGGTGTGCGGAATAGCATCAAAACCATACAATTTCACAACAAATGATTTCCATCCCAATAAATCACTCACGTGATTAGGCCAAATTAAACCGTCTTGTTCGATGGCATTTACCCAACTTGATTTTTCGGTATCCAAAGAAACGGAATAAATGGTAAACCCTTTGTTTTTGTATTTATTGTACAAGCGAACAACGTTTGGATTTTCTTTGCGACAAGGTCCACACCACGATGCCCAGAAATCAACCAAAACCACTTTTCCTTTCAACGAAGAAAGTTTGATTTCTTTTCCTTCAGGTGATTTCATGATTAAATCTGGAGCAAATTTTTTACCCGATTTTAGTTCCAAATATTCTTGGTAGCCTGATTCAATTTGAGTTACTTGCTCGTTCAATGATTGAGCAACGGGTGAATTGGCATATTTTTCGGTGTAACTATCGGCCATTTTGCGCAAAATCTCCACATTTTCTTTTGGATAGTCGATAAAACCTTGCATGGGCATCAATGAGTTGGAAAGCACAATATTGAAAGCACTTGCAGGATTTTTATTGATTTGCTCTTTGGCGTAATCGTCCATCGGTTTTTTAAGTTCCAAATAACGTTTCACCAATTCTTCTTGGGTTACTTTGCCTTGCATTCCCATCAATTCGTTTTGAGCATTGCTGAAATTTGCAGCCAATTGCATGAATTCATTGTATTGTTTTGCCCAATCAACGCCCGAAATTTTAGCATTCAACGCAATGGTATTGATATCGCCTTCGATTTTAATTTTATCGCCTGAATTGGCCGTTAAAACCAAAGCATTTTCAGATTTATCTCCCAATCTTAATTGATAAATTCCCAATCCTGGAATGTTGGTTGCCAGTTCAAATTTTCCATCTGCAATTTTTGTTTCAGCAACATTAATTACGCCATTTTGCGATGCAGCTTCTAAAAAAACACCTTGTCCTTCAGCGCCAGAAATTACCCCCGAAATAAATAAGTTGTTTTCTTTTCCATTTGCGGTTTCATCCACTTTTTCTGAAGAATTACAAGCGGTAACAATAACCAACGTAAATAATACGACCAGTTTACTATAATTTGACTTTTTTAAAAAATGCTTCATTTTATCTGTTAAAAATTTTTCGTACTACAATCATTAATTATTGCTTATTGAAACACACTACTGTTCCAACATTTCACGCATCAATTGGTTGGCTTGTTTAGGATCTGCTTTTCCTTGCGAAACTTTCATCAATTGTCCCATAAAAAATCCAGTCAACTGTTTTTCTCCATTTTTATAGCGTGCAACCTCGTTTGGATTCAATTCAATGACTTTTAAAATGTATTCTTTTATTGAATCGGCGTTGGAATCTTGAATAACATTCAATTGTTCTGCAATTTTTAACGGTGCCTCTGTTGGATTTTCGGTTAATGCCGGAAAAACCTTTTGAGAAGCAATAGATGTAGAGATTTTCCCTTCATCTATCAATTGAATCAAGGCTGCTAATTGTTGTGGAAGTACCGGAAAATCAGTTATTTCCAACCCTCGGTGATTGATGTATGATTTCACATCTCCCATTACCCAATTGGCTGCTGCTTTGTAATTTTTGGTATGAGCAATTACTCCTTCATAGTACAACGCCACTTCTTTGGTGTCGGTTAACACGTAGGCATCGTAGTCTGAAAGTCCAAGTTCTTTAGTGTATTTGATAAACAAATCACGTGGTAGTGGTGGCATTTCGTTTTTCACCACTTCAATTTGTTCTTTGCCTACAAACAAAGGTTGCAAATCGGGTTCTGGAAAATAACGGTAATCGTTGGCAGCTTCTTTGGAACGCATAGAAATAGTAGAACCTTTCAACGCATCAAACGAGCGTGTTTCTTGCACAATCTCCTCTCCTTTTTCCAAAGCCTCAATTTGACGATTGATTTCAAATTCAATGGCACGTTGCACATTGCGAATAGAGTTCATGTTTTTTACCTCTACTTTAGTTCCAAATACTTTTGAGCCTTTGAGCATTACCGAAATATTGGCATCGCAACGCAAAGATCCCTCTTCCATGTTGCCATCACAAATATCCAAGTAACGCACTAATTTTCTAACCTCGGTTAAATAATTATAGGCTTCTTGCGAAGTTTTAATATCTGGCTCGGATACAATTTCCAACAAGGGAACACCAGCGCGGTTCAAATCCACCAACGTGTCGTAAACATCCACATCGTGAATACTTTTACCAGCATCCTCTTCCATGTGTATGCGTGTAAGACCGATGGATTTATCGTTGCCGTTTTCATCTTTAATGATGATGGCACCACCAGTGCAAATTGGGGTTTTATCTTGTGTAATTTGATATCCTTTTGGAAGATCGGGATAGAAATAATTTTTACGAGCAAAATACTGGTAATCAGCAATATTACAATGGCAAGCAAGACCTAAACGAATGGCATATTCAATCGTTTTTTTGTTCATCATAGGCAAAGCACCTGGATGAGCCAAGGACACAACGCTAACATTGGTATTGGGTTGTGCTCCGTATTCATTGATATCGTTTGAATATGCTTTGGTTTTTGTAAGCATTTGCGCATGCACTTCTAAACCTATTACTGCTTCGTATTTTTCGTTCATTTTTCTATTGTGAAATATTGACTTCCTACTCTGTTGATTTTAAATTAAATACGTGTAATCAACTCACGCATAATCAACGTCATTTTTGGCTCTTGACGATTGGCAACATCAATTACATCTTGCAAACTTACTTCTTTGATTTTTCCAGGCACACCCAAATCGGTGATAATAGAAATTGCAAAACAAGGAATATTCATGTGGCGTGCAACGATAACTTCTGGAAC
>JAKQEZ010000006.1 GCA_029558435.1 Bacteroidota bacterium | reverse complement strand
AAACTTAAAGTAACAGGATTTACCATTCCACGAAAATTCCGCTTAGCTTACAAACAAGGACATAAAAGCCAACAGGTTGAGTTGTTTGAAAATTTCTTGTTGTGCTATAACATGTAGTTATCGAATATAAGTATTTGGTATTTGCATTAACTATAATACACCTGTACCTTTGTAAGCAAAAAGTATGAGTATGAAAAACGTAAAAGTATTTAATGGCTTAATTGGTATTGGGAAGAAGTTTAAAAGTTACAACTGGCTCTATTCAATTATTATTTGTGCCTGTTTTTTGCCGTTTGTGTCTCCGGCAATTGCATTATTCATTGGGTTAGTGCTTTCCATTATCGGGTTTAGGCACGAAAACATCCATAAGTACACTTCAAAAATCCTTCAGGCTTCCATTGTTTTAATGGGTTTTGGAATGAGCCTTAGTGCCGTAATTTCAGCCTCAAAGACTGGTTTTCTTGAGACCATAGTTTCTGTAATTACAGTGATGACGCTCGGTATCTTGCTTGGAAAACTCCTTAAAGTTGAGAAAAATATTTCAGTGCTTATTGCTTCCGGAACAGCAATTTGTGGAGGAAGTGCCATTGCAGCAATTGCCCCAATCCTTAATAGTAAAAACTATCAAAATTCATTTGCACTTATCGTGGTTTTTGTGCTAAATGCCGTTGCCCTGTTTTTGTTCCCTTTTATCGGGCATAAATTAGGACTAAGTCAGGAAACATTTGGAAACTGGGCTGCCATAGCCATTCACGATACCAGTTCGGTTGTTGGTGCAGGGGCTATTTATGGCGAAAAAGCATTGCAGGTGGCTACAACTGTAAAACTTATCCGGGCTT
This sequence comes from Bacteroidota bacterium, assembly GCA_029558435.1. The sequence goes on along the minus strand of JAKQEZ010000006.1, from coordinate 2,311 downwards.
TGTGGATTATCCCATTATCGTTGGTGATTGCATTTATGAATAAAGGCGGTGAAAAAAAATCAATTAAATTTCCCTGGTTTATTTTGTTTTTCGTGCTTGCCATTGTATTTGCCAATATATTCCCCGTATTTCAGACAAGTTACGATCATTTTAACTGGTTAGGCATACGCGGAATGGTAATTGCTTTGTTCCTGATTGGCTCAAATATCACCGTAAGTGAAATTAAAAAATCAGGCCCAAAAAGTTTTGCACTTGGAATTATTTTATGGGCTGTGATTGCTATTGGTTCATTGTTTTTTTTAACACGATAAGCGATGCCAAACATTTGGGTAATATTAATTATTACCTTTTCGAGCCTGATAAAAGGGATTACAGGCTTCGGTTTTGCCCTTGTTTCGTTTCCGCTGCTCTTAATGTGGTATGTACCAAAAGAAATTATTCCTGTTTTGATGATTTGCAACCTCATTGCTTCAATCATGATAGTTTTGCAAAAGAAAGAACATAAGTTACTCGACAAACAATCCTATTATTTAATTGCAGCAGGTGGAATTTTCACAATTGCAGGCGTTATTGCATTAAGTTCAACCGACGGAAAATGGTTAATACGTTTTTCGGGAATACTTTTTATTTTTCTTACAATTTATTCATTGGCAAGAAAAAAGCCTAAAAACATTAACATGCGAAACCGTGCTTATTTATTAGCAGGTGCATTTATCGGTTTTCTTACTGGGGCTATATCGGTAAGCGGACCTCCGTTAGCACTTTTCCTTAACAAGGCAAATATCAGCAACCAGAAATTCCGCGAGATTTTTGCCGCATTCAGTATAATTACTGCTGTTATTGCCATATTAGGATATTATCAGGCAGGAATGATGACTTTGCAAACATTAGAATTAACATTCATTTTTGTACCATTACTTTTAATGGGAACTATTTTGGGAAAAAAGATAAATACAATTATGCCAATTGAAAAGTTCCAAACCATTAACATCGTCTTGACCCTGATTGCAAGTATAATTTTAGTGATGCAATAATTATAAGAATGTGAAAAACAGGTAATAGTAAATTGTATAAAAATAATTTTTAATAAATATAAATTGTGAAATTATAAATATTTTAATCTTTGTTTTCGGATTTTTGTTTGGTGGGATTTTGCAATATGCAAAACTGAACAAATTCAACACGATTAGCGGCTTAGCATTACGAAAAGATTTTGCTGTTGCTAAAGCAATTTTGATTGCAATCGGTGTAGGTGCTATCCTTATTAATCTCGAGATTGATTTAGGATTTGCAAGTTATCACACAAAACCTTTTATTTTAGGTGGTATCGCGCTTGGCGGACTTATATTTGGCTCAGGTATGGCTATTTTGGGCTATTGCCCAGGCACACTTCCTGTATCAGCCGGACAAGGCTCAATAGATGCATGGATTGGGATTGCAGGAGGATTATTTGGTGGATTTATTTACACCGTTTCTTTGCCTTTTTTTAAAGACATTTTGGGACCCGATTTAGGAAACATTACCTTAAAATCAGCATTCGCTGAGAATACCAACTTGTTTAACTTGTTTGGTTTTGTGATTGCCGCCTCATTGATTGCCGTAGCGTTTTGGCTGCATAAAATTGAAAAATCAAAAAATAATAAATGGATGTTTGCAGGCATTGCATTGGCAGTATTAAATGCTATTATTGTATTACAATCCGTTTCCGACAGACCGATAGGTGCTTCAACTACATATCCTTATGCCATTGACACGGTGTTTGGTATTACCAATAATGATTACTTCCCGAAAATTCAAAGTCCCGGACACTGGGAATTGATTTTTTTAGCAGGTGCATTAGTCTCCGGTTTTTTATTTTCACTCGTTCGTAAAGACTTCAAATTAATTTTAATTTATGAAAATTGGAAAAACCATAAAGGAAATTCAAACCTAAATCGAATTATTTGGGCATTTATTGGCGGATTTTTGATTATAATAGGTGCGAGAATGGCAGGCGGTTGCACCAGCGGACACATCCTTTCAGGTGGAATGCAATTTGCATTAAGCAGTTTTGTTTTTGCTATATTTGTTTTTGCAGGTTTGTTGATAACAGGAAGTTTATTTTATGGGAAACAAACAACGAAACGCTAACATCGTATATAAAACATTTGGCAGTTAGTAGGTTATCGAGCATTTCAGTCTGTATCAAAAGTAAGTTGTAACTTGACAGGAATGTGCTTCGAAATGCCAAACGTTTCATATACGTAACCGTTGTGGTTAATGTAAAAAACCGAGAAACTAAATGAATAAAACAATATTTGAGATTACTAAA
>JAKQEZ010000065.1 GCA_029558435.1 Bacteroidota bacterium | reverse complement strand
GTTTGGTACACTCCGCAACCCGTTGTAAATTTTATAGTTCGTGCAGTTGACGATATTCTAAAAACTGAATTTGATTTACCGCAAGGACTTGGAGACAGCAGCAAGACGAGAATTAAAATTGAACAACAAGGCAAAAAAGTTGAGCAAGACGTTCACAAGGTGCAAATTCTTGACCCAGCAACTGGAACAGGAACTTTCCTTGCCGAAGTGGTAAAACACATTCACAAAAAGTTTGAAGGACAACAAGGCATTTGGAGCAATTATGTTGAAACACATTTGTTGCCACGCCTGAATGGTTTTGAGTTGCTAATGGCAAGTTATGCAATGGCACACTTGAAATTAGATTTACTTTTAACCGAAACAGGCTACAAACCAACCACCAATCAACGATTTAGAGTTTATCTAACTAACAGCCTTGAAGAAAGCCACCCCGACACAGGAACTTTATTTGCTAATTGGTTAAGCACCGAAGCAAACGAAGCTAATCACATCAAAAGAGATACTCCAGTAATGTGTGTAATTGGAAATCCACCTTACAGCGGTGAAAGTGCCAACAAAGGCAAGTGGATTATGGATTTAATGGAAGATTACAAAAAAGAACCAGGTGGAAAAGAAAAGTTGAAAGAAAGAAACCCGAAATGGATTAACGATGACTACGTGAAATTTTTGAGATATGGTCAATATTATATCGAACGCAATGGAAGCGGAGTTTTAGCTTTTATCAACCCTCACGGTTTTTTAGATAATCCAACTTTTCGTGGTATGCGATGGCACTTGCTTAAAACGTATGACAAAATTTACACGATTGATTTACACGGTAACGCCAAGAAAAAAGAAACAGCCCCAGACGGTTCAGCAGACGTAAATGTTTTTGATATAGAGCAAGGAGTTTCAATAAACGTATTTGTCAAAACAGGTAATAAAAAATCAAATGAATTAGCAAAAGTTTTTCATTTTGATTTATTCGGTAAACGTGAATCAAAATATGACTTTCTATCAGAAAACAGCTTAAATCAAATTAACTTTAAAGAGTTACCAAACATTGCACCTAATTACTTTTTTGTAAGTAAAGATTTCTCTTCACAAAAAGATTATGACAATGGCTTAAAACTAACCGATTTATTTCCTTTGAATAATGTTGGAATTGTAACAGCAAAAGACAATGTTTTAATAAAAGATACAAAAAAGGAGCTTAAATCAAGTGTTGAAACATTTTACCAAATTGAAGTTGAACCAAACTTAATTCGCCCGATTTCATATCGTCCTTTCGATGAAAAATTTGTTTACTATGATATTAAGCTTATAGAAAGAGCAAGAGAAAAGTTGATGCAACATTTTATCAATGGTAAAAATTTAGGTATTGCTTTATGTAAACAATTTAAAACTGGCG
>JAKQEZ010000050.1 GCA_029558435.1 Bacteroidota bacterium | reverse complement strand
AATCCATTTCCCAAGTCCAAACCTTGTCAGTCCGCCAAGTCCACTACCAATAAATATGTAAATGATTTCTTTCAATTTTCTGTCTGCTTAATTTTGTAGGGTGTCGTCATAGGGTTGCAGGTAACGTTTTGCGGCTTTGCGAAGGTGGCGATTTTCACCACTAAACTTCAATCGAAGCACTAAATTTTGATTAACCACTTCACTGTCATACGAAGCACTGCACCGCCACTTTTGCAAAACCGCTGTTACCAGCTGGCGTTCTGTCTGTCGTGTCTTGAAAGTCTGGACTGATAAGGGTTTCGCTGTCATTGTCCAGTGAGTGTTTTGGTCATTATGTGTCGGTTGTGCGGTTGCGGTTTTAAAAATTTTTGAAGGGAAGGAAATTTTAAAAAATAATTTTTCTCTGGTGGGAAAGGTGGAAGCTCTTTTGCAAACTTTGGTCTGCGGGTGGGCTTGTAGCGGTTTGCAAATGTGCTTACACCTGTGCATTGGGATTATAATTAGTTATACCGTCTATGCTCAAATTGTCTTTACAAATAATAGCTACACTATGCCTTGCCCTTGTTATTGCTACATAAAGTTTTGAACGGCTTGTTTCTGCTAATTCAGAGTTATTGTCTTTGAGCCACTTAATAAAAGGTTCTGTCGGATAAATTAAAACTTTGTCAAACGATAGTCCTTTTGCTTCGCCAAAATTCATTACTCTGTAATTTTCGTTTACGTTGGTTCTCTTACTGTCCCTAAGTTGAACAGGTTCAAATTTTTGCAAGTAACTTTCTACGTCTTGCGGTTTGATAAAAAATACCCCACTATGTTCTGTTGCAACATTATTACCTGATGTCGTTGCCTGAAAATTTGGAAATAATTTATTTGATAAGTCGCAGATTGGTTTATTACATCTGTGATTTGTCATTAACGAAGTATCATCTTTTGTAAGATTGTCAATTTGGTCTGAGAAAAAGTTTACAATATTCGCTTTCTTGAACTGTTTGTTTTTGGGAGCACTATTAGTTGAATATGTTCCTTGTCTTGGGTCGCCAACTAATTGAGTGGTAGAACTGCAATTAAAAAACAGTTTCAGTAATTCTAAATCGTAACCTGCCAAGTCTTGAACTTCATCAATAAAAATATGTGAATAGATTCTTGAAATACGGTCAATTACATTACCGTTTGATTTTTCATTACAACGAAACACAAATTTTGAGAGTTTGTCGGAATATATTTTTAGAGCATTGGAAAAATAATGTTTCTCAAATTCTTTTTCTTCCCCAAAATAAATCGGTTGTTTCGTTTTAGTATATCCTTTCAGTCCCGATTGACTGTTAACTAAAATCAATCCTTTGATTTTCTTTTCAAACAAAATTCCTTGAAAGGGTCTAACTCCGTGTTTCAATAGAAATGAAAACCAAGTTTGAACAGTAACATTTTTAGGAATGCACTTATTTTTTTCAATGATTTTCTTTCTTATTTCGGCTTCATTTGCTTGAGTGTATGTGGTAATAAGAACCTTGCCCTCTTTCTGTTTCAGGGCTTCATCTACAAGAAAGGTTGTTTTTCCTGAACCTGCGGCTGCTATGATTAGTTTATTGTTTGTCAGGTTTGATTGCATCTAAAATGTATTGAGGAAAATTCAACGTTTCTTGTGCTTCAAAAACTTTCAAAGCACATTCTGTTTTGTTAGCTTTCATATACTTTCGCAATTCGTCATCAGTTTGATAAGCTGTTTTGAAAATTTTGTTCAATAACTCACGACTATTAGCTTTCAAAAATTTCGGTTCAAGTGTATTATAATTGAAATCTTGTAACTCGCCACTATCAATAGTTGAATCAAAACAAATTTTTATATTTTGCTTGGCTTTTTCGCCCAAATAATTTTCATATTTTTTATTCAACGCCTCAACGTTTCCGTCATTGTCGGTAACGACAGCAACTTTTGTCCCGATTTTTTCGGCTATTTCTAAAAACCGTAGAAACGAAGTGCCAACAGAAATTACATCAACTCCTTTTTCAATTGGAAGTTTATCGTCATTGCTGACCATAAATGCTTTTTGCACAACCAATTCATCAGAATCGCCCTCAACCAAAATGGCTTTCTTACATAAAATCAAACGCAAAGTGTCGTAACCCGACAGCTTTTCAAAAAACTTATAAGTGTCTTCTGAAAGTTCATTTAGTCTTACAGTTTTCTTGTCGTTCAACAATATCAAATGTTCAAGTCCTAATTTGTTAGCTACAAAACTACTGTGGGTAGAAATCAAAATTTGTTTCTCTCCGCTATTGCTCTTTATGTCGCTGATTAGTTGATTGAGTTTAGAATAGGATAAATGATTTTCGGGTTCTTCCAATAAAATAATATTTGCTTCCTTTGCTTTTTTGTGTCCCAAAGCCAACTTGGTTTTTACCAAACATTGTTCGCCTTTTCCAATGTAATGAAACGGAACATCTTCCAAGTAAGTCATTAAACTGCTTTCCCAAGCATTTTTTGAAGATAACTCAACGGAAAGTTCAACTTTTTTATCTGAAATTTTTGAAGCTGTTTTTATCTTCTCATTTATCTTTTTAATTGCTTCTTCGCCCATAAAAGTTTCTTTCATTCTTCTATGAGCTTGGGATATTTCAACAACTTCGCTTGATTCTAAAAACTCCTTTACAATTCTGGAAATGTAAATATCTGAACCATTTTGAAGCTTGTTACTTGATGAATCAATTAGAGCCGATTTTATAGGGATTGTTCTTGGCGTAATACTTTCATCCCTCGAAAAACTTGACCACAAAACATTATAGTATTCTATTGGCAATGTTTTTATTCCTCCAAGTTTTACTAAATCCTCGTATTCATTCTGATAATTTTCGTCAAACTCAACCTTAAAAGAAAATCCACTAACTTTTCCTTTCTCACTATTGCCGTCTCCCTCAAATTCTGCGGTATTTTCACCCTCAATAAATACTTCAATGAGAATTTTAGGTAAAGGTTGTGCAGTATTGTTTTGTTCTAAACCTTGAATGTATTCGGCAATGACTTCGTTGTTGAACACATACTGAGACAATTCGTTTTTAAAATATTTGCCATTGTGCAAACCTGTTAAAGCAAGATGAATTGCCTCTATGATTGTGGATTTACCTGCTTCATTGTCTCCAACAAGAATATTAATTCCTTTGTTTAAAGTGAGTTTAAATGAACCTTTAAAGGTTTTTAAATTTTCTATGTGGATTTTTACAATATTCATAATACCGTTATTCTTTTACCGCAAACCTAATCCTATACAGATGTAACAAAGATGATTTTATAACTTCGTAATGTTCAGAAATCTCGAATGCTTCAAAAAGAACTCTTTCAAAATTTACTCTGTCTGCTTGTTCAACTTCTTGTTCCAAAGGCAATTTATTTCTATTTGCAATTGGTTGAAAAGCATTGATAATACTTTGCTTTTGCTCGTCTGATAAAAGTTCAAAATTCAATAGTTTAAAATCACGCTCAAATTTTGTCGCTCTCAAATCAAGTGCTCCTAAACCTCTACCAAAACCGAAACTTTCAATAAAAAACATACTTAGAACGCTGTTTAATAAGGCAAGTAGTAAAACTCTGTTTTCCTCTTGATGCTCTGCCTTAATTGAAAGTCCAATCATTCTTTGGTCAATGAAAGAACGATTAACAAAGGTTGCAATGAATAAACTTTTATCGTAATTCACATTAGCGACAAAGTCAGCCATATTATCGGTTTTCATCTCATACCAAAACATATTAGCTCTACGCAAAGATTGAGTAAGTGGAACACCTGTTTCGTTGTTTTGATTTTCAAAACTTCTAATCCACTGCAAAGCACCTGTATGATTGAGTTGCTCTAATTCTTCAATGCTTCTTGAACAACAAAATGCTTCTCCATCTGCTGAACAATAAAGTCCTGATGTTCCTCTTAGGTTTTTCAGAACTGGTCTTATGTATTCCGCTTCAATGTTGTGTCCACATGCAGGATAAAATAAGGGATTCCAACCTCTTCTTTCACCACGAGTAAACTTGAAAATCTGATTGCAATCAATTAGTTTTTCTGAAACTTCTGTAAGCCAATTAAGATTTGCAAAGTAACCGCACCAAGGAACACCAATAGTTTCAAAGTTGGTTATCTCATTTACTGAATAATTTTGAACAGCTACAAATTGATTATCAGTTTCCAACAAAATATTTTCGCTCAATTGTTTAATGTTAGGTATTTCGTTAATGCTTTCTTTTAGGGTGCAAAATGAAATTGTTCTGTTTTGGTTTATTGGAGTATTTGGGTTCCGCTTTTTTGCAATTAGGAAAGTAGTTACTACATCTGCATTGTCAAACCATTTTCCTTTTCCTGAAATTACAACAGTTTCAATGTCATAGAATTTTTGAATAAGCTCTAAGAAAATTTCTCCGTAATCAGTTCCCAACCAAGCATTAGAAAGTATCAGCCCAATTTTTCCGTTTTCAGAAAGTAGCTGATGTAAATAAAATGGGATATAAGCGAAAATATCGCTTTTGCCACTTAGTGATTTTGTAGTGTCAGCTTCATCTTGAATGAAGTTGTTTATTTCTGTTATGTTCGGGTTTAATACTTCAATTTCTTTACTCTTGATGAATGGTAAGTTTGAAACAACATAATCAATAGTTGGGAAAATTTTTACAATATCGTTTCCATTGTTTGGGTCTTTGAAAGTTACATTTTGCCCTGTTGCTAATTCAATCACATCTTTTCTAAAAATGTTAAGCACCTTGCCAATGTTGTTTGGCTTTGCCAAAGTAAGTGTAGACAATTGAATAGGGAAAGAATGTTTGTCTGATGCCCAAATACTGTTTATAATTTCGTCTTGATTAAACTCGTATTCTTCTTTGAGCAAATATGCTTGATTGATTATTGTTCCTGTTCCGCAGCAAGGGTCAATTACAATTCCTTCTTTGTCTTCTATGGTTAATCTAACCAATAAATCCGCTAACTTTTTTGGAGTAGCAAATTGTCCGGCTACTTTACGTTTTGCTGAAACAATTGAAGATTGGAGTAAATTATGAAGGATTTCGATTTCAATTCCTGCAATGTTGATTGATGAAAGAAACTGATTTAACTGGATAATTTGTTTCCAAGCAGAAGTTGAAATGAACTCAATTGCAAGGTTATCACTGAAAATATTCCAAAAATTACAATGCTCGGATATTGAGGTAATTATTTCCTTTGCTTGTTCAATCGAAGTTTCATTGCTTATTGACTCTATTGCTCTTGCTTCATTAAAATGCCTTTTCAGCACATTTGCGAAGATGATTTTGAAAACCCAATCGGTTAAAATTACTTTTGAAAGAGTAGGTAATTTATTTGAAGCGTCTTTTATTGCAGTCGGATTATAACCATATTCTGTTGCCGAGGATAGCCACCAACTATTTATTTGGGCTTCAAGTCTTGAATTTCTTCTAAAATTTCCCCTTATGTTTTCCGCTGTCGAGGAAATATTTTCGAGTATAACATCAATGATTGCATCAACAGCTAAAATTTCTGTTGAAACTTCATCTGAAATTTCTCCAGATTCAAAATAGCCGTTTAAGTCTGAAAGTATGGTGTGCAATAATGATTTCCAAAGAGTTTCTTTTGGCTTTACTTCTGTTCGGTTATTAATGTCAATGTCATTCCAAGTTTTTAAAATTGAGAATGAATCTCCTTGTTTAGAATAAAGAACGGCACTCTTTATATTCCACAGAATAAAACTGTCTCTTTGTAAAATCTTGGCTTTTTTGATTGCATTGCTAATTAATTCAGCATCATTAATTGGTGTGTCAGGCATTTTCAATTCCCAACCTTGTAAAATAATATTTCTTGTTTGGTCTTTGAAAATCAACACATCAGGAAATAGACTTGACTTTTCGTTGCTTATGGTGCTTTCACCACCTGCACTTTTAAAGTGCCAACTTTTATTTGCAAGATACAAGCCGATTTCACTTATAACATCTATTGCCCAGCTTCTTTCGTTGTATGTAACTTTTGCCATTTCAGGTAATTCAATTAATAAATTGCTGGACTTGCTTTTGCCTTTCCGTTCTTGTAATTAAGTGTATGATATTTTGCAATTGGCTCATTGAATAATCTTAAAGTTGATTCTTCAATCTCCTTGTGTTTAAGTGTTTCTTGAATCCTATCAGTGCAAATTTTAATGTAATCAACTGGTTTTACTTTATGTAGTAAAACGTCTTCATTCTTTTCAATCCCGATAAATTGTCTGTTTTCAAGAATTGCAGAAAGTAGAAAACTTCCACTTCCACAAGCATTGTCAAGAACAACATCTCCTGGTTTTGTAAAGGTCTTTATCAGGTATCTTCCTAATTCAATTGGTTTTTGTGTCGGGTGCAAAACAGGTCCTTCTGATTCCGCAGTTTTCACATATACAAAGTCGTCAATGGGTTGTTCTTCATAACATACAACATCATTTGGGTATCTGTCTCCATTACTTTTAACGTGTCTCGGTTTGAAATCTCCATAACTACCAGTGTATTGGTCTTTTCTAATGCCTTTGTCGTATGCCTCTCCATTTGTCATTTGTGGATTATATGTAGGCTGTTTTTTGTAGAAGATACAAATGTCTTCGTGTTTACGAAGCGGTTGCTTCTTTGCATTTAAGAAGTTTGTTGATTTAGATTTTATCCAAACGATTTTGTATTTGAATAACTTCTCATTACTCATAATCAACTTTGCTGTAAATAGTCCCTGAGCAGTCAATGCAATTGCTCCATCATCTTTGATGATTCTTTCATAATGTTCCCAAAGTTGGTCTAAGTCAATTACCGAATCCCATTTGTTTTGAGTTGTTCCGTATGGTAAATCACAAAGAATCATATCAATGGATTTGCTTGGAATATTTTTCATAACCTCTAAGCAGTCACCTTGAATAACCTTGTTTAAGTATTGTTCTATTGATTTTGCCATTTTTTAAAATTTTAAATTTCCTTGTTTAACCTTTGATACTCTGTAGTATTTCGCTTTTTCCTCTGCCAGTGTCAATAATTCTGTAGAGTCGGGAACTCGGTAAATCATTTCTGCAATCTTCTCACTGAAAAATTCTTTTTCAAGTTTCTTAATATCCAACTTGAAAACTTTTGCAAGCTTGGGAAGAATTTCTTCTGGAACATTGCGTTTTTGATTTTCAATTTTGGAAAGCGTTGATTGGTCAATATCAAGTGCAGCCGCAAGCTTTGTAAGAGTTAAGCCGTGTTCAACTCTCAAATTGTGAATGTATTCTCCAAATGTTTCTTTCATTACCTTGAAATTTTCGCCTTGACAATTTTGTCAAAATTACAATTTATTTTTATATCCCTAACAAGTGCGTGGGAAAAATTTTGCTCTTTTGGTTTTGCTGAAGCGAAGGCTTTGTGTGTAAGGGCAAAACCAAATGTGCAAAATGCGGGCAGGCATAAAATTATTTTTTAAAATGTGCGGTGGGAAAAATTTTTAAACCCTTTTGGGTCGGCTTGAGTGTCTGAAAAGTCAGGTCGGTTTTTGTCAAAGAACAGCGAAATTGTCGGTCGAGTTAAGGTCTTATATTGAAGGTCGTGTCGTTCTCTACGCTTGCTGGTAACGTTTTGCAGCTTGGCGAAGTGGCTGATTTTGAAGCAATTACTTTCATTTTAGCACTAAACTTCATTTGAAAACCAAATGTTCAATTTAGCACTGAACCCGCCATTTTGCCAAACTGCTGTGTGTGCTTTGCATGAGCATAAGCACACGCTAATTCAAGCTATCATAAAATTCCAAAAATGCAAATATATTTTGTGATAAGCAAGTTTAGCGTGCGCTTTTATTTTCCGGAGGGTGCAAGTCCCAACCACGCGGGTTAAC
>JAKQEZ010000025.1 GCA_029558435.1 Bacteroidota bacterium | reverse complement strand
GCTGTTAATGCTTATGAATTAAGTTCTGCAAACAAACACGGTTTAATACCAGACCATAAATTCCCAGAAATACGTTGGGACGAAGAAACCCGTGCCGAAAATCCCGAAGAAATGTCTAATCCTGAAATAAAAGAAAAGTTTCAGTTATTGGACAATCAACGAAACCAACAGAAAAGAGAAGTTTGCAGAAAATGCTTTCAAACAGGTAAACGTGGTATTATATACGGTCTTAAATTTTTCTATTCAGGAGATGAAAATTGGCCCACTGATATTCCTCGTATAGGCAAAGAAGCAGAAAAAGGGTGCGTTGGTTGTGGTTGGTATGATATTCAAAAGTGGAGAGATAGCCTAAACGAGTTAATAGAAAAAAGTCAAAAATAAACTTGCATACTATGATTAGCATTTGTAGTTTTGTAGAAAATTAGAATTAATGAATGAAGAAGTAACATTTGGTAGTGTGTGTTCGGGAATTGAAGCCGCACAATTGGCGTTCAATCCATTTGGACTAAAACAAGTATGGAGTTCAGAAATTGCTGAGTTTCCTAGCAAGGTTTTAGATTTTCATTATCCACATATACCGAATGTTGGTGACATGACTAAATTACCGAGTTTAATACTGGACAAAAAGTATTCTGCTCCTGATGTTTTTTGTGGCGGTACTCCTTGCCAAGCATTTTCACTAGCAGGTTGGAAAAACGGACTATCAGATGAACGTGGACAGCTTACAATGACATTTATTGAAATTGCAAATGCAATTGATAAAATCAGAAAAACTGAAAACAAAGAACCTGCAATTGTACTTTGGGAAAATGTTGAAGGTGTTCTAAATGACAAAACAAATGCATTTGGCAACTTCATTGCAGGTTTAGCAGGTTATGACGAAGAATTGAAAATTAGTAAATGGTCTAAATCGGGTTTTGTCCTTGGAAAAACAAGAAATGTTGCTTGGCGTGTAATAGATGCAAAGTACTTTGGACTTCCTCAACAACGCAGACGCCTTTACGTTTTGGCAGGTGGCAAGGATTTCAGACCTGACCAATTATTATTTGAGTTTGACAATAAGAATGTTGAACTCCTTTTCAAAAACAATTCATCAAAACGAAAAAACGGCTCACCAACACTTTTTGATGACGACATTGAATTATCAGAAAACGAAGAACAAATAATTTTTAAAGACAATACAAAATTTGAGTTTTTTAGAAAATATACAGACTGTCTTTACTCTGCATACGGTACAAAATGGAATGGTAACGCAGCAGCTTACAATGGCTCTTTATACGTTGCACAAAACGACAGAATAAGACGATTTACACCATTAGAATGTGAAAGGCTCATGGGTTTCCCTGACAATTACACTCTTGTAAACGGAAACAGTGATACAAATAGGTATCAGGCTGTTGGTAATTCTTGGGCTGTTCCTGTGGTAAAATGGATTGGTCAACAAATAGCTAATTATTTTAAAGACGGACACAACGAAAATGTAGAATGGGTAAAATATGTGCGAGAACATAAAAACAACTTACACACAAAATTATATTTACTTGACGGTGTGCACTCTTTGAGCAACGGACAGTATTTGAATGCTTCGGCATTTCCAAATAATCCAATAGAAGGTAATCTTGCCGACATTGTTCAAACAGACGAAGTACCTGAAAAATTCTATTTAAGTCCTCAAGCATGTAAAGGAATACTCAGACGAAAATTTGAGAGAGACATTAAAATGAATTCGGAACTTCAAAGATTGATGACAATAATTAGTGAAGAACTGAAATACCAAGACGCATGAAAAGAACGCCAGCATGTAACAGCGGTTTGGCGTAATGGCGGGTTCAGTGCTTCGTTTTACAGTTTTGTGGTAGGTTCAAGTACAGTTCTTCGATTGAACTTTTGTGCTATAATTCCGCCACTACGCCAAGCCGCAAACCGTTACCGCCAAGTGTAAAAAAAGGCATAAGCAACTGATAATTTGCTACATAAAAAAGAAAAACAAAAATCAACGTAATGAAATGCCACCGCACAAATAGCACATTTGGTTTTTTCTGACCCACAACCAACATAATAAAAACCAAAAGAGCTATTTTTTGGCTTTCGCAAACTAACCTTTAAATAAACATGGAGAGAATTTTAGATTTTATAGCAAAAGAAACAGATGGGAAAAATTACAAATCCTATAAATACTGTTTCGAGGCTGTTGAAATTCCGAAATTAGAATACGAAGATAAAAAGGGTATTCAAGTAAAAAACAAAGGAGAAACCGACAGAAGCCTAAACACAACAAAATCGGTAAAAGACCTTGCTGACAAAATTAGCCAAACTGGAAAACCACTTTTTAAATATTTTTTGGACGGTTCCCGAAGAACTTATAAAATTGACGACATAGCTTATGGCAAAAGATTATATCCGGTTATTGCCGGACAAATTGGTGTAGCTATTTGCGAAAGAGTCGACGAACATTCTTTTAAAGCTGTAAACTTTAAAAATCCACTTGTAATTTCATTACCAGAAAACGCAAATGCTCAAACCACGGTCGGAAATGACGAGCTGTTTTTTAATAATTTAATCCAAAAACTGAATAGCCAGGAAATTTTAAAAAATCAAAATCTAAAATTCAGTAAAATACTACCTTATAAAAACACTTTACTAACAGAAAACGACAAATACGAAGACAGAGGCGTTGCAAGAATTCAGGACGAAATGATTGCTTTAGAGCAAAAAGTTGTTTTTGAATTGGTTAAAGCCAGAAAGTTAAATGATAATTCATTTTTACTAAAAGACGGTTCACTGGAATACATGAAAAGTGGTGAGTCAAAAGAATTATCGGAAATAAAGGCGAATTATGATTGCGTTGTTGGCGTTTCTAAAGCTTTTAATCCAGAAGCACTTTCGAATGATGTAAAGGATATTTCAAGGAGAATTGCCGAGTTAAAACTATATCATCGAACACCGGCATTCATGTATCAAACAGAAAGAATCCCTGATGTAAAGTTTGCCGTTTGGTATTTAAGAATTAGGGAGACTTTAAGCCCTTTTGACGGAGTATTAAAAATTGAAAAAATACTCGTACGGGAGATTCAGGAGGAAGAAGGGCTGGATTCGGATGAAATCGATTTGATAAGTGCAAATATCATTAACGAAAGAAACCCGGTTTGTTACGGAAAAGACAATAGATGGGAAAAACATTTATATCCGGTTTACCTGACAGAAAGCTTCATTAAAAGTCAATACTTAAGCGACATTCATTTCATAAACCTATTCTAACATGACAAAAATAATCGGCAAAGTTGCAGCCACTGAAAAGAGTCCAACAACAATAGATGAATTCTATTTTTGGACGAATAAACAAAGAATTCTAAATCCGTTTGATGTAGTTAAAGTTGAGCATATAGAAAACTCCATCTCTTACGGGATCGTGGAAGAAATCTCTCATATAACTGACTCAGCAAGTTATTTGAGCAATTTTATTTCCAGCGATTTCGGAGATGTTTCGACCCAACCAAACATGCACAGAATTGGGATGAACTTTGTAAAAGCCAAAGTTTTAGGAAACGATAAAAGTATTTACACACCTGTGCTTGATGGCAGCAAAGTTGGTTTAGCAAATCAAACCGAAGTCCTTCAGGCTTTGGGGTTAAAAGATATTAAGAATCCCTTAATTTGTGGATACATGGAAATGTACAGAGACGAGGACAAAATATCGTTGCCAGTTCATTTCAATTCTCAATTTTTAATTGGTCCGGAAGGTGCACATTTGAATATTTCGGGAATATCTGGGTTAGCTGCAAAAACATCATATACAATGTTTTTGATGAAAGCAATTCAGGAACAATATCTTCAAAAATCTGATAGCAACGACTCTGTGGCTTTTGTTATGTTTAATGTTAAAGGTCGTGATTTAT
>JAKQEZ010000018.1 GCA_029558435.1 Bacteroidota bacterium | reverse complement strand
ACTTTTAGTGTGTCGTGTGAATTGTACTGGTAGTAAAAACTACGTTCTATTTCACCTACATTCCCAAAGATATTTCGTAAATAAATTTGCACTTGAATTTTCTCGTTTGGGTCGGCTACTATTCTTCCATAATGATTTTTTGGTTCAAGTTGGGTTTCTAAAATTGAAGGTGTGAATAAAGAAATGTATTGTCGAAATACGTCTATACCTGATATTGAGGGGTAAGAAGATATTGGTTCAAAGTATAGAGGAGCATTACCTGTATTCGTAATTACAAAAGAAATCATAGCTAGTTCACCATAAGGGATGGTTCCTATGTCAAGCAAATTCTTATCCATGCTGATACTTGTTTCCTTTAAAAGAATTTCACCCTGTACGCGTAATGTCAGATACGGATTGTTGGGAGCATTAGAAGTTACAACAGCCGTTTTGTTGATTTTTCCGATTCTTTTCCCATCATAAATTAATTCGACCCAGCCTTGTTTGCCTGGAATAATGGAGTCTTTTGCCCATCCATGAGTTGCAAGCCCACCACCGCTAGTTCTCACAGAACTTACGATCAATGGTTTGTCTCCAATGTTTGTAAACCGAAATTTTGCAATTAGGTTTTTTGATGATTCAGTAACTGTTCCATAATCGTAAACGATGGTGTCGAATTTAATTTCTGGCTGTGCAACAATACAAAAAGAAATAAATAATAGTAGGAAAGTAATAAGTTTATTCATGAATTCTTTATAATGATTTGTTGTTTCGTAATTACGCATAACGGGAAACGGCTTTGCGAAGGAGCGGAAATAGAAGCACAAAAGTTCAGTTTAGCACTACCGTAGCGTAAGCCATTTTTATTTCCTTTTTTTGTAATTTAGCAAATAGAAAATGGCTTATGCGGTGTTATAATTACTGTCGTTGAATTTTGCACTTAACCCGCTCTTTTGCAAAACCGATGTTACCTGCTGGCGTTCTTTCGGTTTCATTTCGCCAATTTTAATATCCTATACGCTCCTCTTGCCACAACTACAAATACAATAGCTCCGATAATCAAATCGGGATAACTCGAGTTTAACCAATTGACCAAAATTCCCGCAACGATAACTCCCGA
Source organism: Bacteroidota bacterium (assembly GCA_029558435.1). The sequence goes on along the minus strand of JAKQEZ010000018.1, from coordinate 1,679 downwards.
ATTGATTATAACATCGTTTGACGTGAAAATCATCGAAGCCTGCATATGTGCTTCTTTGCTTTTGTTCTTTTGCAACAGGTAAAGACAAAGTACGTTAGCTATCAATGCCAAAACAGAAACAAAAATCATTGTTTTGAAATCGGGCATCGCTTCTATTCCGATAAAACGTCTGATAACTTCAACAAAACCGATAACGGCTAACAGGATTTGAAAGTAACCTGCAAATTTGGCGATGTTATTTTTTCTTGCAATCGTACCCCCAACAGCAAACAATGCCAAAGCATAAACAATACTGTCCGCAAGCATATCCAAGCTATCCGCTACCAATCCCATTGAGTTGGAAAAAATACCGAACAACATTTCTAATCCAAAGAAAACGAAATTGATAATCAATACCGTCCATAGTAGTTTACGTTGGCTATTGCTTGTATCTGTTTCAACAACTGTGTTAGTTTCTTCGGTTGAAATCAACGTTGTATTTAGGTTCAAGGTTTCCAAAGCCGAAAAAATCGGCTCTGGGGTTCCACTATGATAAACATTCAATTTTCTATTGGGAATATCAAATTCTAATGACTTTACCGTATTGAAGTCTTGCAATTTCATACGGATTAATTGCTCCTCACTTGGGCAATCCATTTTTGTTATATTGAATATGGTTTTATTCATCTTCTTAAAGTCTAAATTTTATTCCACCGTTAATTACAAATCCGTCCAATGGTGCATAAATATCTCTAAAAACAGGGTTGGTTATTGTGCCTGTATAAATGTTGTCAAAACGTGTCTGTCTTGTATCAAGGAAGTTTTCAAAGTTGATGTACAAAGAAAACCGTTCCCAAATTTTTTCAGCCATAAAGCCACATATAACATAGTCTTTTCCTGTTGTTCCGTCATTAAGTTTTTGCTGACTAAAATAATAGGCTTCCAAACCGATTTTCCATTTATCCTCTATTTCATACATAAGTACAGAGTTAATGCGATGTTTTGGTGTTAGTGGATTTTCGGTATTTGTTCCGTTTTCAATCAATCGGGTATCGGTAAAGGTGTAGCCCAAAAACAATTTAAAATCATCATAACCGATTTTGATATTTGTTTCTGTTCCTTTGGTATGAATGTAGCCCGATGAATTCATGAACTGATATGTATTTGTAGCTATATTTTGAAGCAACAAAGGGTTATCCAAATAGGTGTAAAAGAATAAATGATTTATGCTAAATGTCCAATCATCGCCAATATTAGTACGGTAATTTATGTCTACATTTGCTCCGTAGCTCTTTTCTAATTTATTGGTATTATCATCAATAGGCATTACGTTTTGATATTGTATGCGCTCGCTTTCTTCGGTAAAAATGGTTGGTGTTTTGTAGCCAAATCCGCCCCCGATACGTGAAGTCAATCCGTTTGCAATCCTAAAAAATGCCGATACTCTTGGCAAAAAAACAGCTCCGTAATCTATCACGTAATCCGTTCTTAAACCTGTTTCTAATTGAAGCCAATCCGTAGCCTTAAAAGAATTTTGAACGAAAGCCCCGAATGTGGTATGGTTGTAATCTCTCAACGGAAATACGGTAATCTGCTTTTCTTTAAAATTGTCCGTCCAAACATTAACGCCTGTTACCCATTCCGATTTTTCTTTGCTGTGGGTATAGCTTGCTTCGGTAAAAGTGGCTGTTTGTGTTCCC
>JAKQEZ010000642.1 GCA_029558435.1 Bacteroidota bacterium | reverse complement strand
CCGCGCTCCGTGAGAGAGCTCTTTCCTGGATATTTATACGAAATACGAAACCAAATATATACAAAAAACACTGAATATATAGCATGTAGGCAAAATTTATCAAAAAATTTGCACTTTCGCAAAACTTTCGTATATTTGGGTGTTGTAGGTAATGCAAAAACCCAACGCTCCTGCAAAATTAAAAGAGGTGTTTGCCAACGCACAAGCCAACGCAAAACACCACATTTAATTTTGCTCCAACGCACGGACAAAACGCACTTTTTGACAACAGAACACAACCGACATAAGAATAAAAAAAGTAAATTTGCACTCAAACAAAAAACTGAATGAAATAAATAGAAAATAAAGAAATATAAGAAATAGCGTTTCGCTTTAAAAATTCCCGTGTCCGAAATACGACCAATTTTTCAATAACTGCGGGGAAGTGAAAGTGGAAACGCCTACGGTAAAGCGTAGGCGTTCCTTTTTGCTTCGCAGTTTAGCCTTTGGTCGGGCTACGGACACGAGTAAAATTGGAATTAGCCTACGCCTCTTTTTTTACAAATACCGTAGCATTAAATGAAGTTAATACAAAACAACCCTTATAGAACAGTTGGTTTGCTTGTTGGAGCATCAGCAAGAGAACAGGAACGACAAATAAAACGGCTCAAACAATACATTGAAGCCGAACAAGAACCGCAAGACGATTTTAGTTTCCCAACATTGGGCAACCTAAACCGAACGCTCGAAAGCGTTGAAGAAGCCGCATCAAAACTCAATCTCGACAGCGACAAAATAAACGCTGCATTATTTTGGTTTTGGAATGGAAACCCAATTACAGACGAAGCCGCTTTTGATGCCTTGAAAAGTGGAGATACCGACAATGCAATAGAAATATGGCAAAAACTCACAGAAAATGCAGAAGAAGTAACCAAAAGAAATGCATCTGCCTTTCATAACTTATCTACGCTTTACTTGTCTGAATACGGTATTGATGAAGATACGCTTCAACTAAAACTACGTTTTCTCGAAAGCGATTTTGTAAAAGAGTTTAAGGCACAAGCTACCGATGAAACTTTTAAGGTAACAAAAAAAGAACTACAATTATTGTTTCTTGAAAACTTATCGCAAGATGAGGATTTTGATATTTCCGAATTTTTTGAAGCCGTTTCAGACATAGACTTTTCAGCAAAGCAAGATTTTATGAAAGGGTTTGTTCAAAAATCCATTTCGCAAATTGAACAACAAATTGAAACAGCAAAAAGCAAACGAAAATCTAACAAAGCAAATGCAATAAATGCAGGAAAAGAACTCTACAATGCTGTTGCGACAGAAATAAACCAACTCAAAAGCATTTTAGGAACAAGCGACATCAAATTTTCGTCTATTTCAGATAAGGTTGCCGAAGAACTATTGCAATGTGGTATTGACTATTTTAAACATTACAGAGATAGCAACACAGACCCAAGCAGTTATTCAATGGATTTATTTCGTAAAGCGAAAAACTTCGCCATTGGTAGCGTTGCAAAGCAACGTATACAAGAAAATACAGAAAACTTGCAGGAATGGATTGACGACAAACCTGAAAGAGATAAACAGAAAAAAGTTGAAGAAGATTTGAAATTTATCACATCAAAATTAGAGCGTTTTCAAAATCTTTTCGACACCATTTCCAATGCCAAAGACCTTGTTGATAGTTGCAAACCTAAATTGGTAAACATTAAAAATACACTTGGTTCAACAGACGATTTTTATTTAAAAATTAGTGGTGCTGTTGTCAATAATGCACAAGGAATGTTGGTAACGGTAATAAATGACGAACAAGAACTTTTTCAATTATCAACAAATCCATCATCGGCAAACATTCAAAAGATTGCAGAAATAGCTGTGAGACGTAACGGAGCTAATAGAGCAAATGCCACAAGTGCATTTACTGATTTGATTACAGACCGATATACCGCAATTGCAAATTTAAAAACTGCAATAAGAGGTGCAGTAGACGTTTCTACTTCATTAGGAACTTTGGATATGGTTAGCGAATTAAGAACAAGATATAACAAAAATCACTCAACATTAAAATCTATTGCTTCGCAATTAGGTGTAGGTAGTTCAAGTTATAGCTCGTCATCTTCAAGTAGCTCAACA
>JAKQEZ010000620.1 GCA_029558435.1 Bacteroidota bacterium | reverse complement strand
CATAACGTTATCGGGCTTGGCGAATGGCGATTTCAAGGCACCACCCTCCAAACACACACCAAATATAATAATTATCTCTAAACTTCCAAATCTATAGCATCACCCAGCCATTTGCTAAACCCGTGTTATGCTCCAGTAGCCACGCACCTCACTCGAAAGCTTTTGCCGAATAACCAGTGTACGTCTCTTCAACACAGCTTTTTAGGGCAGTACGACAAAAAAACAACTGTTCCAACAATTTTTGTCCGGCACACCACAAAACCAAAAGCGTTTTTTTGCTTAAACAACCAATTTTTGCTTCCAGAGTCAAATAGGGGAGTGCTTGTCAAACCGCAAATTGGAAAACACTTGGGGCATGGTTGTCACGTATGCACGTCACACACAGTTTGTCACCCACAGTTCGTCACGTATGCATGTCACACACACCATACGCAACCATATCGCAAAAAAACGCTTGAAAGTTTCACATATTCACCGCCCTAAAACGAGTTCAATTTCACGCTAAACAGAATACCATTTCGGCAAAGCGATTATTGAAAAGGGAACAAAACAAAATTGAAAAAATCACCATTCTTTGTCTAACCAGCAAATCTCAACTGGCTATTGGGCATAACGGTTTTCGGCTTGGCGATGTGGCGGAATTTTAGCACAAAAGTTCAATAGAATTACTAATGTTGAACCTTGCACAAATGTTTAATAGAAGCACTTCAGCCGCCATATTGCCAAACCGATGTTATGTGCCGTATTAATTTCATTCGTTAAAGTATTTTTCAATTTCAGTTATAGCATTGTCAAGACCATTTTCGTCTCTGATTTGTTGCCCAACTATTGAAACATTATTTTCTATTTCCTTTATTTGAATTTTTTGAATAGCCGAAATTAGTTTGTCAGCCGATAAAGTTTTTACAGGAATATGTACACCTAATTTTTTTCGTTTAACAATTTTCCCCCAAGTTGGTTGGTCTGTATAAAATGAAACAATGATTACTGGTAAATTGTGCCTTAACATAGTTGCCAAAGTTCCTGCACCACCGTGAAAAACTCCTATTTTGCATTGTGGTAAAATTGTTTCGTGATTTACATACTTCGTTACAAATAAATTTTTGTGTGTTGGCAAATTGTCAAACTGTGACCAGCCTGTACAAAACAAAATTCGTTCATTGGTTTGCTCTAAAACTTGTGTCAAGATTTTAGAAAACTTTGCTGTGTTACCAACTCCATTACTGCCGAAACCAATATAAATGGGTTTGTCGCCATTAGATAACCATTCAGAAAGTTCGCTTGTTGTTTGGTCCAAAAAGTGATTTTCTCGTTTGTGTTTTGGAATATTTATAAAACCAGTTATTTTATGATGGCTTTCCCAGTCTTTTGGTTGTGGAATTAATGACTGACTTAAACAATACAAGTCCAGTATTTTTTGTTTGTCAAGATATGTAACTAAATTCTCTTTTAACTCAGTTAACCCAAGTTCTTTTCTATACTCGTTGGTGTCTTGTTTTATGAATTTCCAAAAGAAACCTTGTGCGATTTTATAAGTGAGTTTATTGTACCAAGGAAAATTAAAAAAATCAAAGTCACCTAATGGAAATTCAGTCGTTGGAACAACGGGTGGCATAAAATAGGTTAATGCAACTTTTTTATTTTGTTTTTCAGCAATAGCACTTACAATTGGAAGTGTCATTGAGTTAGCAATGATAAAATCAACTTTTGAAATTGCTTCATAATAGCTTTTTCTCAAAGGGTCTCTGTTGTCGTGAAGTACTTTGAAATAATACTTCATTAATTTTATTGAGTTCTCTGTCTGCAAAATGCTTTGTCCTTCTTTTGAGTTCATCATTGTTTCGGCATTTCCCCAAAGTGGCTGAAATGCAACACCAAAACCTTCAACAAAGTCTTTAAAGTCTTCCGTTGCAGAAAGGGTTACTTGATGCCCTTTGTCCATAAGTCCAAGAGCCAATGCGACATATGGTTGTAAATCTCCTCTTGTTCCGTAGGTAAATATTCCTATGTTCATTTAGTTTTT
>JAKQEZ010000616.1 GCA_029558435.1 Bacteroidota bacterium | reverse complement strand
TCTGTTCCTGAATCAATTATGGATTGATGAAGTGTATTGATGTTGATATTTAGAATTTTTGATAATTCTTTCAGAAAATCGCTATATTTCATAATAGAAATAGTCGCTGTCTTACGGTTGTAAACAGATTCAGGTTCGTTTGCAACTGCTTTGTTGTCCTTGATTTCAACTTTTGAAATTCTCTCGTTAATTCCGTCCGAAGTGAAATTGTCTTTTTGTGCTTTCAAAAACTCTGTAAACAAAGTTTTGAAGTTGGCTTCGTTGTCAAACTTGTATTCAAGAATTACTTTCTCATTCAGTTTTTCCCAAAGGTCTTTTAGTTCTTGATATTTCTCTGTTCTAACTACAACTTTCTTTTTCGGGTCGGTTGCTTTGCGAACCTTGTTAGAGTTTACGCCTTCAAATATTCTCGGATAGTTTTGTTTGATGAAGTCAAACCCACCTGCCTTGAATGAGTTTGTTCTTGTGATTACGTTATTAGTGTCCAAAACTTCCAAAAGTTCGTCTTCGGTTGTTTCGTATAATTCGCAAATCTTTTTAATCATTTGCTCAGAAAGTTTGTCTGGAACTTGCTCAATGGAAATAGCTCCCGATTTCTGATTGATTTCACTAACCAATTTATCTACAAAGTCGCTTTCGGTAAAGTCAACAAAATAGTTGAGATAAAACTGTTCGTCTTTTACACGATTGCCATATTCATTCACTGGTAAACGCAAACCACGACCAACTTCTTGAAGTTTTGAAATTTCACTTCCACTGCTTCGGAGTTTGCAAATCTGAAATACGTTGGGATTATCCCAACCTTCACGCAACGTCCATTTTGAAAAAATAAATCGTCTTGGATTTTCCAAGTCAAGCATTGCTTGTTTGTCGTGCAAAATTTCGTTTATCTCTTTTTCAATGGCTTCGTCTTTTTCGGTATTGTCTTTTGAAAAATATCCTGCGTGTGTTGCCGAAAGGTCAAGCAATGTTTTTTCAAGGTAGGCTTTGTAAAAAGCATCCTTTTCTGTTTTTAGCAGTTCTTCAATTTCTGCTTTGATGTATCGCTCAACAGTTTTGCGGATATATCCTTCTTTGTTTCGGTATTCGTCTATATTGTCAATGAAGAAAAGTGTTAATGGTTTAATCTTTATTTCTCTTGTTAAGAGTTCTCTTTCAATCTCAAAATGGTGTTTAATTGCCTTTTGAATCATAATTTCTTGCAACGATTCAGCATAAGAATATGGATTGATTGATTCTTCCTTCCTTAACTCTTTTCCATTTGACAAAAGGACAATTTTATTATTTGCTTTTCCACTTATTTTTTCAAGAACCAAATCAGACATTTGACTGTGGATTTTTGCAAATGAATCAGATTCTTTTATGCGAAATGATTTTTCTTTGTTGTTCTCTTTTAGCTTGAATACCGCTTCATTACCTTCAATGTCAACCAATTTAACTAAAGCATTTTCGCCTGCATTAAATTCTGTAATGTGTCCGATTACTCCCTTTACTAAATTTCTGTTGAAAGAATCAACGGCTGTCAGAGTGTAAATCAAGTTTTCATAACCTTGAAAAGTTGCACCATAACGTAAAATAAATTGGGGCTTCATTTTCTGTATGTTCTCCCAAGTTTTATTGCCTTGCCCAAATTTGTGAGGCTCGTCAATAATCATAAAAGGTTTAGTTGCTCCAATGGCATCAAACGGAACAGTGTATTTGTCAAACAAACCTTTGTCAAAACTCTTTTGCATTGTTTCAGAGTTAATCATACCTGCATTGATAATCATAACCTGAATACTGTTTTTCTCAAAAGTTCCGGCATTTACATAACTGGTGACTGCCGGTGGAATGAATGTTTTTTTGCTCTTACTGTTTTTCTGACTTTCTACAATATGCAAATGAAGCGTTTTGCCATATTGTTCCTTGAAATGCTCACGGCTGCTGTCCGATTTCAAAAAGTCAATCGTTCCTGCCTTGATGGATAAGGTTGGAACAACTACTATGAATTTAAAAATGCCGTAGTTTTTATTGAGTTCAAAAATTGTTTTGGTGTAAGTGTAAGTTTTACCCGTTCCAGTTTCCATCATAATATCAATGATGTTGCTGTTACGCTTTATTTTTTCATTAACTCCGTTATCTTCCTGTATAGCTCTAATGTTTTCGGGATATATTCTTTCTGTTGTAAAGTCAAATGCAGGGTTAATGTAATTCTTATCCGCTTCTGTGGGCTGAACAAGGTTAATGTTCTCAAACACCGCAATAGTGCTATCTACTGCGTGTGATTGATGGTTCAGGTTCTTCTCAAAATTAAATCCCTTCATATTAGTACCTTGTTATAAAGTCAATGTCGCTTTTTTTCTTGTTGTTGTAGGTTTTTACGTTTTCCGAAATCTCCCGTAAATTCTTGCTCTCCAAGTGATAGCCAAAGGCGATGATGCTTTTAGGTTCAAAATGTTTGTTAGTGTCTATCTTTTCCAACAATGCTTTTAGGCTGTCAGTGGTAAAGCCTTTGTGCATTAGATACAATCTGCCATTGCCATAATAAGCGGTGTAACCGCTTAAATCAATATTTTCTAAATCTTGTGTTAAGGCAATGCCATCATACGTTTTCCAAGTGATTAGTAAAGCTTTAATGTCGTCTTCTGTTAATTTGCCTGCATCAAACAGTGTTTGCGAACTGTCGAACTGTTCTGCTTCAAAATTGTAATCTTCCCAAATAGGCGTTGTTTCAAAAATTTTGAAACCAAGGTCTTGGTTCTTTAGCGGTTTAATTTCTGCCTTAAGTTGTTTAATATTTTCGTCTTTCCCTTCAAGGTCTAATTTGGATTCAATCTCCTTTATTTCTTTTTCCTTCTCTAAAATTGATTTTTCAATTAGTTCCTTTCTTGTTTTTTTAGCGGCTCTTAAAAGTCTTTCTTTTGTAATTTCAAAAATTGTAGGTTCTGCTTTTAGTTCATCTTTTACAAAGTCAAAAGCTGCTTTGTTTTTCTTTGGATTGATAGGTTCAGGAATTTGAATCAATATATATTTACGACTCCCGCCATCTTCACAATTTAACTGGGTTATTGCATTACCTGTTGTTCCTGAACCAGCAAAAAAATCAAGAATAATATCCTTCTTGTTTGTTCCGAGTTGTGCCAATCTTTTAATTAAACCTGTTGGTTTTGGAGATGTAAAGATTGAAATTGAACCAAAAAGATTTTCTATTTCTGTTGATGCTTCATCATTACTTGCGACATCATCAAGCCAAGTGTTTGGCAATTGTCCTTCAAGTTCGGACAGAAAAATTTTGATACGTGGCATCCCTTCTCCATTTCGGGGAACAACTAATCTATTTTCAGAAATGTATTTTTCATATGTTTCAGGGGAGCAACTCCATCGGGCTGTAATTTTTCTGCCATTAGGCAAGGTCAATTCCCACTCGGGGTTAGTTGAACTCTCTGGTCTTGCAAGCGGTCCCGTTTGATACACACCACGTGGGTCATTATCAGGATTTGAAAAATTTTGGTTAATAAATTCTTTTGTGTAGGGTAGCTTATTAATAGTTAAAGCTGCTTTATTTTTTGCATAAACAATAACATATTCGTGAACTGGTGCTATATGTGTGGCTAAGTTAGCTTGGGTTTTCCTTCTTCTTCTTACAAGCTCTGAAAGGAAATTATCTTCTCCAAATATTTCATCCATTAACAGACGAATTTGAGCCACTTCATTGTCATCAATAGATATGAATATTGCTCCTTCTTCTTTTAGAATTTGCTTAGCAATGTATAATCGTGGATACATAAATGTAAGCCAAGCACTGTGGCTATTGCTATTGCTTTGTGTAAAATCTAAAATTCGTTTTGCTTTTTCTGCATCTACACCAATAAGATTCTGTAGTTCCTTTACGGTAAATTTTCTATCATCTTGATATACAAAACCATCACTACCTGTATTGTAAGGCGGGTCAATGTAAATCATTTTTACTTGTTCGTAGTAGGCGTTGGCAAGGTGTTTTAATACTTCCAAGTTGTCGCCTTTTATGAGCAAGTTTTGAGAGTTTGCGTTTTCGGGTTTTGCGTTGTGTGTTTCGTCTGCTTTTAGCAAAGTGGTGGCAGGGTCGCTTGCTAACAATCTTGCATAACTTTTGCCTAACCAGTCTAAACCGTAACTCTCGGTAGAAAAGTTAATTTCCTTTTCAGTAAGGTTATTTTTGAATTTCTCTAACTGAAAATTCCCGTCTTTGTCAAAGCAATGCGGAAAATGAATTTTCAATGCTTCCAAATCTTTATTCGGCACTTTTATCTCAGTAGTTATTTTTTGCTCTTTATTCATTTCTTGGTCTTTTTAATGTCGTTGTCAATTAAGAGGTCTTTTACGTTTACGTCCAATATTTTGGCTATGTCGTAAAGCACTTCAATACGTGGTTGTTGTCTGTTTTGCACATAAGCATTTACCATATTGTAGCTTTTGCCTAATTGCTCGGCAAGCCAAGTTTGCTTAATGCCTTTTTCGTCCAACACTTCTTTTATTCTGTTCATTTGTTCAAATGATTCAAGTCGCAAATATAGTTTTAAAATATTTTGTATCTCATTTTGCAAGATAAAAAGTAATCAA
>JAKQEZ010000604.1 GCA_029558435.1 Bacteroidota bacterium | reverse complement strand
GCAAAAATACTCAAAGGAAATAGTGAAAGTGCCGATAATATAAATGTTCCTCGTTTCATTTTATTGTTGTTGAGTTACCCGTTTGTTTTATGTAGTCCGTTTCAAGTTTGCAGTGTCGCCATAGCATGACCGCTAACGGTTCGGGGCTTGGCGTAGTGGCGGCTTTATAGCACAAATGTTCAATAGAAGCACTGCCGTTTGTTACAGCACAAAAGTTCAATAGTAGCACTTCACCCGCCATTACGCCAAACCCTTGTTACAGGCTGCCCTTCTTGTTTTTTCGTCTTGTCGTCATTCAAATATTTCGTCAAATACTTTGTCAAGGTCTTTTTCTAAGTTTCCGTTGAAGTCTTTATGCGGAATGTCCAACTTTTCTAACGCTTTTTTGAAACGTCTGAACCCGTTTTCAGTCCGCAGTTCTATCCAATTTATTCCTAAACTGTCAAGTTGGTTTTTGTTTTGGTCAGAAAGTTTGTCGGCAACAAAAACGTTTGTCGCTCTTGCAATAACTGCGTCTGCACTTTCGGGATTTCCACGTCCCATAAGTTTTACTTCGCATAAAAATTCTTTGTCGTCTTTGAGTAGGTAAAAATCAATTTCTCTGTCAAAGCCTTTTGAGTTGTCTTTTTTGAATTTCGCTTTGTAGTTTTTCTCACTAACAGAATACAATTTGCAAAGCGTTTCTACCAAAGGTCGTTCAACTCGTTTTCCTGCTGTGCTCCAAAGTCCGCCACGAAGTTCTGCACGTTTTACGGCAAGTGTATTTACAACAATCAAACTTTCGCTTACATTCAAATCAACTGAAACTCCTTTGAATTTTATTGTAAGCGTTAGTTCCAATTCGTTTTCTGTTTCAACAAGATTTTGTATGCTTTGATACAAAATATCGTAATGTTCATTTGCTGCATCAATCACAATTTCTTTCGTGGAAGAATTGAACATATTGTGAATGGTCTTTTTGTTCAAACCCGAATTAATTGCAATTTCACTTGTTGTCAATTTCGGATTTAGAAATGCTTCTTTATACCAATCGCTTGTAATGCTTTTGCTTTGCAATTTTGCCTCAACAATCTTTTTGAAAAAGTCTATTGCGAATTGCAGAAACTCCGCATTTATCAGTGTTACAACTTCAATTCTGTAATCTTCGCCTTTAAGCAACTTACGGATTATGTTCTTTGCTACTTGTTCTGTTAATGTCATTTTATCGTTTGCTTAAATTCGTTGAGTGATAAAAATTTCGTTTCTCTGCTGTCAAAAATTTCTTTTGATTTTTTTGACTTCATATATTCAAAATAGGTTTCGTCTTTTTCTGTCAAGAAAAAATTACGCCCTAAACTTTTTGCAGTTTTTCCCATTGTTCCGCTTCCGCCAAATGGGTCAAAAACTAAATCATTTTTGAATGAATAATACTGTATAACTCGTTTGCAAAGTTCAACAGGAAAAACTGCCGAATGAACTTTGTCAAAACAAGGGTCAATTTTCCAAACGTTTGAAGTTTCGTAGCCGTCAGCAACTTTGCTTTCCTGAACTGTTTTGTAGTCGTATTCTCTAATATTCCAATCCAACAATTTTTCAGTTGATTTTCGGTAAACCATTAAATATTCGGTTACAGAATTTGGTTTGTAGCCAAGCGGTTTTCTGTGCTGCATAAAACCGCCAATGCGATTTTTTACGCTTGCTTCGGGTTTGAGCCAAACAATGTCGTCAATAAATTCCCAACCCATTTCCATTAAATACGGGTGAATGTCAAACGGAATTGGATAACGCTTGCTTGAATGAGAACGGCTAATTCTCGGAATGATAATTGGCGAAGTGTTTACAATTAAAAATCGTCCTTCTTTTGTTATACGATGAACTTCTTTAAAAACGTCAGCAAGAAACTCCAAATACGCTTTGTAACTTGGATAAATGGAATAATCTCTTGCATTGTAATATGGTGGCGAAGTGAACGTCAAATGAATACTTTCATCTTCTAAAAGTTTCATAGTTTCAATGGTATCGGCATTTACAACAACGTTTTTCAAGTAGTCGTAACTTTCGGTATGAGGCTGATTTTTATGAGTTTTTTGCGTAGCAAAAAACTCTTTATAAATCACTGTTCTTACCATTTCGTTTTCGTGGTTGATAAGTTTTTTAAGTTCTTCATCAACTCCATTGCCTTTGAAAACCAAAAGTCCACGAATGGCTTGGCACACAACTTTTGGGTCTTCGTCTTGTAGAGCATCAACCAAATACGGCTTCACGATTTCTTTTCTCATTCGTCCGATTGAAGAAATTGCTTCACGTCTTACGGTTGTGTCGTTGTCGTGTTTTGAAATGTATGAAAGCAACTGAATGTTTTGTTCGTCTGCTAATTTTCCAATGTTCTTAACTGCTAAAAGTCGCACGTCTGAACTTTTGTGAGTTGTCAAGTCGGGCAGAAAAGAACTGTCAAAGTTTTTAGGCAGTTGTCCCAAACTTTCCAAGATAAAAACCAAACTTCCGCTATTGGTCTTGTGCTGTTCCACAAGTTTTCCAATAGCACCGTTTCCGTTGGTTTTCAAGTCTTTTATGTATTCTTTTGTCAGCATTTGTCTGTCTAAAAAAGTTATAGGGCAAAGTTAGCATTTTTAATCGGTTTGTCAGTCGTTGTCAGAGTGGAAATTTTCGTGTTTGTCCGTTTTGCTGAATGTCTGGGCGGTCGCTCGTTAGGGTTGCCTGTAACGTTTGGCGGCTTTGCGAAGGCGGGGCTTTTTAGCACAACAGCTTATTTGAAAAACCGCACTCCAATAATACGAAAAAACTGTCAACCGAAGCACTGCACCCCCGCTTTTGCAAAACCGCTGTTGTAAGCTGGCCTTCTGTCTTCGTCATTGTCAAGCTGCTGTCCGTAAGTGTTTTGCTGGCTGTGTCGGCTGTGAGATGGCAGGTATTAAAATTTTTTAGAAGGGGTGGAAATTTAAAAAAGTTATTCTTCTCGGGCGGGAGAGTTTCAAGCTCTTTTGCAAACTTTGGTCTGCGTGTGGGCTTGTAGCGGTTTGCAAATGTGCTTGAAACTGTGCCTGGCATTTTAGTAGTAAAAATATCTGTGATGTCCTAAGTGAAAATCGTCTGGTGTATGCAATGGTAATGTTTCAATTGCTGGGGCAAAATCATATTGATAAAATTTTCCTTCTAGATATTTCTTTGCCTTTTCCAGTTTGTCATTATTGTCCGCATAACATGATAAGAGAATTTTATCCGGTCTTATTGCTTTTGATATTTCTATAAGCGTATCCAATGAATTTTCGCCCTTACTGTTTTTTTCAAAGAATCCTCGGCTGTCATGTTTTGCCTCTCCAATTACTAGCTGCCCGTCTGAAAGGCAAATAATGTCAAGCTCAGCACAAGGGGCATTTGAATGATAGTTGTCGTAAAGATTTAATTGCGGGCTATAGAAAAATGATTGATGACTTCTTCTTTGCTGCATACTTACAAGAGTTCGGATGACTGTAAGATTTCCGTCTCTCGAACCGTCTGGTCGGAAGATATTGTTTTTAATCAGGTCATTCAGTTTGTATGCAAACTTCGGCTCAATAGGAAACGGAAAATCTTCAAGGCAACCTTTGCAGTTGATTGTCTCTTTTGCTTCATTGATGTGATACCAAAATTGTGATGAACAATTTTTACATTTCAGATTAAACCCTTTAAGAAAAACTTTGTAGTTGCACAATTCCTTTATCGTTTCCTTGATGCCCAATTCTAAGTTTTCATCGTTCCTAAATGTTTCCCCTTTCTTACCAGCCAATTTTCCGTTTTCATCCAACTGCACTTCACCTTTGGTAGCCAAAGCAATTCTGCATCTTTCCAAAATTTCATCAAGCGAAATGGAATCGCCTGTTGCCTTCTTGCTCGTTGCAAGTTTTTCAAAAATATTCACCCAAAATATGTCAGCGAAGAAATCATCTACCGCCAAGAAATTGTAATTGAATGTTTTCAGAAATGCAGTGAGTTTATTGCTATCATCATGTGCTCCGCTATCAATATATTTTGTGTCTTTTGGTTTTCCGTCAATCACTGGGCTTTGAAGTAACTGGCGAAGCAAACTTTTGAACTCAGGAATATTTATTTCCAAAGTGCCTGATGTGTTTTCCTGATTGCGAAGAATAACAGAGATGTTTCTTCTGCGGTTGATTCTTCCTTTCACTCCTTTAACTATGAATTGAGTTTCCGTTGTAAAAGGTAATGCCAAAACATTCTGTGTATGTTCACCGATTTGATTGATGTGAATATCCAATGCCAAACCTTGCGGATAAAACCCGACCTTATCAGCGAAACTCAGCTTCGGTAAATGAAGCAATCCCTTTCTTGAATGAAGTGTTTGCACTGTTGGAACTTCTCCAAAATTTCTTTCATACAAACCTTGAGCATCCTGCACCTCAAAAGGAAATGATTCCAGTCTTCCATTTTCAAATCGCCTGTTTGCTTTTGTCTTTCTCAGTTTGTTGTCAATGATTTCCTGAACTTCTTCCTTTGACAATGATTCAGAAGTAACAAGAATGGAATTATCCCAATCCATATCATAAAGAACCTGTCCGAAATATTCATCAGCACAAAGCAGGTTCAATTCTTCAACTGTTACATACATGATGTTCCGCAACTCAAACAACATTCTGTTCCAGTAGTAAAATAAATCAGCGTTGGAAGACTTGTCTTTCGCAATTACAATTTCAAAATGGTAACCACCTGTGTAATTTTTGCTTCTTAGAATTACGGTGTTTAAGTTTCGTCTCGAAAAGTGCGATTGATTTATTGGTCTCTGCTCTGCAATTAGTTTATTCAGTGATCCAAATTCTTTTTCTCCAACAATCGTTCTGTCAAAGTCTTTGCTTAGTTCATATTCATGGTGCATTAAACTTGTTTCAAAGCCGAAATTGGTTTTGTAGTATGGGAGCAATGGGCTTTCTGTTTTCCATGTTTCAGCTGTCAAAATAATTTTTGACTTTACATGAAACTGTGAGAGCAAATAAAAGCCGCTTACTCCTGAAATATCTTCTCGCCTTGGTTGGTCGTCAAGGTTGTAATATCCACAGGGATTGAAAATGCGTAACCTTTTTAGAACTTCCGGGTCAATTTCCTTTGAGTAGAAAACATAATCAGGGTCGTAGTATTTCAGAATCTCCTTCCATCTGTCAGTAATCGTATTGTCTTTAACAGGAACGATTGGATTGTATCTGCCTCCCCAAATTTTCTGATTGGTATGAATAATTGAAAGCAATGCTTCATAGGGATAATTTTCATCCACAAAAAACACATAGCGAAGGTGTCTTGGTCTTGATGTAATTTGAAACTGCTCCATCGCTTACCCCAATTTTACTTTCCCATACTCCTCCTCACTCAACCAAAAATCTTTATCAATTATTTTCACTTCATCATACGTGAGTTCATAGAGCTTGTAAACCAACACATCAATTTCACGCTCTAATGCGGTGGTGTCTTGGTTTTTCTTTTTAAGAGAAAGAATTTTATCTACTTTGGAAATAAAACCAGCTTGAATTTCCCTAGTCGCTTTTTTTATTGGTAATTTCTCAACTGTATTTGCTTGAATTTCTGAAAACACTTTTTTGGTTGACTTGAACCGATTTTTGTAAATATGATTCATCAATGATGAATTGAGAAGTGCCAATAAAAATTTAAGTTTGTATTTCTTGTTCGGTTTAAGATTGATTACAACAATTGTGTTCAGGGCAAAATATTGTTCATCATCATAAGTAAAAACTAAATTCTCTGAAACTCGTCTAAATAAAAGTTTTTCATTACTCTGAAAAATATCCTTTCTCTTACATGAATGAATCCTACTTAATGAATAATCAAGAAAAACACCTGTCCAATTAATCTCATACTTGTTGATGTTTCTTCCATCAAGCAACTTATAATATTTGTTGTTGGGGTTTTGATTTCTTAGCGATAAACTTTTATCACCTTTTAAAGCAATTGCTTGATTGACAAAACAAATTTCACCTACTGCTTCGTAGCTCTCATTTGAAAAGAATTTATCAATTAGTGAAGATGACTTAAAACCAAAAGAGAAATTATCCTGAATGATAAACTCTCCATTGCTTTTTTCTGCTAAAAGTTTTACTGATGATAAATCATCTGATTTTATTTTAACCCGAAAAGTTTCATCTGGTTGCTTTGACTGAACAAACAACGTGACATTTTCTACAACAGCATTTTCAAAAGGCATATTCTCATAGTTCACGATTTCCTTCAGCTGGTAATTCTTCAAAATCAATTCTCTTGTATAACTGTAATATTCCTGGGTGAGAATGGTGTTTGGTATAATGAAAGCAAGTTGCCCGCCACGACCCAAGATTTCAAGGGATTGATGAATAAAAAAAACGAAAGTGTTCAATCTGCCAGCCGAAGTATTGTATCGCTTTTTCAAATACTGCTTGTAATCAAGAGAAACATTTTCAGATTTCGATAACTGAATGTAAGGCGGATTCCCAATCACCACATCAAAACCCTTGTCAATACCAAACATCCAAGTGGGTGAAAAGAAGGGGCTGGGCTGGCTATCGTCAAAGGGGTTCCAGTGTTTTATTTTTTGGGCTATGGCTTTCAGCACCGGCTCACTCTGCTCATCTATTTCCTTTACAACTTCATCTCGCTTTTCAATGTAGTTATATCTTAATTGTTCCTTTTCATTGCTGGATATATCGGGCTTAAAATAGTCTTTACGTATGGCTTCTAATGACTTTAACTTGGTCAACAGTTTTTGATTAAAACCAGCCAGCAAACTTTTTCCCGCCTCTTGTATAAAACTGTCCAATCCTAAATCAATTAAACTATTGGCACAAACAAATTTGAAATCAAGGTTTGGTAATGCATCAATACCAAAATTGTTATTTGGTAAGTTGGCTTTATAATCTGATTCTAATACTAAACTCAACCAAGAACGTAGACGGGCAATCTCAACTGCCATGGGCATTATATCCACACCATAGATATTGTTTGAGAGTATTTCCAACTTTAATTTATATGGGTCGGAGTATAAACCTAATTGCTCACGCAGGTCTTTAAGTTTATGAAGCACACCCATTGGGAATGCACCAGAGCCACAAGCAGGGTCTAAAATTTTTATCTTTTTGAGAAAGCCGTCTAATAATGCCCTTTCTTCTTTCTTCAAATGCCCTGCATCGGGGTTGGCAGCAAATAATGGCTCAATGGCTTTTTCTATTTTGGTTTTTTCTTCTGCTTTCAGTTCATAGCGTTTGGTTTCTATGGCTAATTGCTGTGGTTTTTTATTGCCAAAAATATCGCCAACAGGTTCGGGGTTGTTCAGTGTTTTGGTTTTCTGTTCTACAATGTGCTGCTCCCATTGTGTTTGCAAATAGGCTTTAATGCTTTCGTTTACCATGTAGTCCACAATCTCCCGTGGTGTATAAAAAGCACCAAATGCCTTGCGTTGGTTGGCTAATTTTTCGGTTTCTTCGTTTTGGCTTGCCAGCAGATTTTCAAAAATGCGTCCCAACATTTCAGGGTCAACCGCCACTTGCTGGTATTGGCTGCTGCTTTCGTCCACCGTAAAATCATAACTCTCCAAAATTTCTACAAAAGGCAATAGCCATGCATCTAAGTGCAAATCGGTGAACAGTTTGTCTTCTTCACTTTCATCAAACAAGCCACCGTTTAGGTAAGGAATTTTCTCAAAAAGCTTGTTGTGTGTTATTGGATTCCTATCCTGAACTTTTGTGTTGAGTGTTTCAAAAAACAGTTTTAGCAATACATTCTGATAATAGTTGTCTGTATCTTCAATGTTTTTTTTGCCAATGAGTGAATGAGCAATAATGCCTTTCTCTTTCAAAAACCAACAGAAAATATACCTGCCTATTAGGCGAACCGTAAATTGTTTAACCTGATTTTCGGTAGCTGTGGTATGTTGCGTTTTTACAATGCCTAACAAAGCATCAAAGCGTTCTTTCACTTGTTTATAGAACTCTTTGTTTACCTCTTTTATGTCAAGCGATTTCCAAAGCAGGTCGGCAATTTCGGGTTTCGTCTTTGAGCCAACACCCTGCCATTGCTGAATAATTTTATTGTATTGGGTGGTGGTTAATCTTCTGCGGAAAGAAACAATTCTTTTCTGTTCACCCTGATTGAAAATGAGCACTAATTTGTCATACTCAGGAGTGGTTACAAAGTGAATGAAGTAGGGTTGAGTAGGCACAAATCCGCTTCCATTGGCGGTAATGCCTTTTATGAATGATTGATAGCTGCTAAGTCCCGGGTCATTATCCACCAACTGGCTGATGTAATCTTTTTTCAGTTTTTTAAGCACAGCAAACCTTACACGGATATTTTGATTGTCGGCACTCAGGCGATACAACTGTGGTTGCACGGTTTGCGGAGCAGGAGCTAAAAAGTCTTTTAGTTTCTGTGTTTGTGGCGAAAGCAGTTGCGGTTTCTGCTGTGCATTAGGTTCAATGTTCATCCATTGCAGCAAGGCAAAAGCAAAATCCAACACGTTCTCTCGTGATGGACTTTCTGCCAGTTGGGCTAATATTTTATTGATTTCGTTAATTGTCATGCGAAAATTTGAATGATTTCACTTAGTGGAGCTTTCTCCGTTTTTTCTTCAGGTTTGTATTGGTTAGCCAACGAAATGAACTGCTTAATGATTTCATCAGAAACGTGTTCGCCTCTGCGGTTCAAACGGTTTACCAATCGCACCAATTTTAAATTCTCTTTATTGATGTAAGCGTTTTGAGAATGCAAAATAGAATTACTCACTTTGTCAATTTCCGAAACAGGATAACCGTATTCCATCATTTTATTGATTAGAAAAGCAATAGCAGTCTGTTGCGGTTGATTGTATCGCACCTGATGTTCTTCTTCCGAAAACTGGTAGCGTTGAATAAAATCCAATATGTATGCTTCCGTTTCAGGTTTATGTTTGAATTTATCGGCAAAGCGTTCATTTTGCTCACTGGTTGCTTTAATGTGCAACAAACCTTCGGTAGTGGTGAGCAACTCCCCAATTTTATCTTTGGTGAACGCCACAAAATATCCTGCTTCCAATGCTTCTTCATCACCCGCTGCCAAATGAGCCAGATGTATAAAATCATCTTCTTCCTTTCGCATTTGCACTTTGCCCCATTTGCCTTTGGGCATGTTTTTAATTTGCGCCTTGTAGGTTAATGCAAATTCCTCATTTCGGTCAAATGCTCTCAGGTCATCCATAAATAAATCTTCGGCTGCCAGCAATTCCGATGTTTCAAAAATCTTTTGGAATGCAGCCAAACGTTTCTTTTCGTCACGGCTGTAAAGGTCTTCGGTATAGTCCTGTGGTTCGGGATCTTCGTCCAAAATAGATTGGTCGGTTCCAATGGTGTAGCGAATCAGATTGATTTTATCTTCCAGTTTGCGGACTAATTGCAGATAACTTTCCAACTGTTCTTCGGGTCGGAAATTGTAAATAAAAATTTCTTCGTGTTTACTACCTAAGCGATTGATACGCCCGTTTCGTTGAATCATTCGCACAGGGTTCCAATGCAAATCGTAGTTGATTATCATGCCGCAATCTTGCAAGTTCTGACCTTCTGAAAGTTTGTCGGTTGCAATCAAGAAATCAATTTCCTTTTCTCCGTTTTTCAGTTGGTATTTTTTGGAAACAGGAGCAAAGCGTTTGGCATAGACCTCAATTTCGCTTTTTGAACCTAAGGCAAATTCTATGTTTTTGCCTTTCACCAAATACTGAGGCAGGTTCTCAGATAGATATTGCAAAGTGTCGGCAAAGTAGGTAAACACCAAAACTTTTCGGTCTTCATTTTGATTTAAGTGTTTGGCTAATTCCTGAATCTTATCGTCCTTGTCTAATAAATACCTGATTTGCTCTTTCAAAATTTTCAGCACTGCAAGGTCTTTGCTGATATCAGCTTTCAGTTGTGTTACATTAAAAACACCTTCATCGGCTACAATGCTGGTAAATCCTTCTTCTGCACTTTCAAAATCTTCAATATCAAAGTCTAATTCATCTTCCTCAGCATTTTGTTCATTGTAGGCATCAATGGCTTTGTTTAACGCTGATAGATTTTTTACTGAAATGATTTTATTGAATTGCTCCAATTTGTTTTGAAAGTCAATCAATTTTTTCTCATAGCTTCCAATGGATTTATTGATGGAGAAAAGGGATGATTCCAAACGCTTTAAAAATACGGTTCTGAAAATTCCGTAAATACCAATCTGTCTGCTAAGTTCTCGGTTTTCATCTGCATTTAACTCCAATTCTCCACGCTTTCTACCATAGTAAGCATGACGATAAATATTGTAGCGGTAGCAAGGAAAACCTAAACTTAGCAATGCTGTGTAAATTATTTCAAGCGATGAATGAATGGGCTTGTCTCTTTCGGTGTAATGGTCAAACAAGTCAAGCGGATGAGCCAAATACTCTAACTCAGCCAAACTGCTGATTTCGTAATTGAAAGCTCTTGTCAGTTCGGGATATGGCTCTGCATATTTGAGTAATTGCGATTTGAACTGATTGGGAACTTCATACTCCAAATTGTCAGGATATGATTTTGGAAACTTTTGAAGTTTGCCATTTATCTCCAATCCATCAGGATATTCTTTTTCAATTCCCTGCCTTGTTCGTCTGACGATAAAGCGATTCAGCAAAGGGGTAAGTTGTTCTTTTATTTGCTGATAATTGATAAATCCGCTCTCACGGATTTGCCTTCTCATGTCCGTTTGCAGGAGTTCAAGGCGTTCTTTTAATGTAAAATATTTTTGTCTGCTGCGGTCGTAAAATTTTCCCAACTTAAAAATTTCCCCACCTGAACCCAACATGATTTGATTTGTAAGGTCGGCTAACTGATTGTTGATAGGCGTTGCGGTAAGCAACAAGGTTTTAGCGTTTTCATTTTCCTGACGCCACTTAATAAATACATCAAAACGTTGTCCGCCCGATGCCCTCAGGTTGTGGCTTTCATCAAACACAAATAAGCCAACGGGAATAGATTGTAAATTTTCACGAACATCTTTGATTTTCTCGGTGTCCTGCAAACTGTATATTTCAGGGATATGAACCACTTTGAAATCATCAAATGATTTTCTCCATTGCTGAATGAGTCCGGCAGGTGCAATGACCACAACTCTTTGATTCAAATTCTGTTTGTAGTATTCAATTACCTTAATGGCTGTGTAGGTCTTACCTAACCCAACAGAATCAGAAAGCATGGCAACCCCTTGTCGTTCCAATTTTTTGATAAGTGAATTGGCATTTTGGATTTGAAACTTCAATAATTGCGGCTTGCCTGAACTTGGGTCGTCTATGTCAACTTTGTTTTCTTTCTCGTCCAATAAATCCTGTCCGTAAATACGATACAAAGCATGGATATACATTTCGTAAGCACTAAAGCAGGTTCCACCATGTTTGCTCAAAGCAAGAATTTCTTCTTTGAAGGTTTTGCTCCAATCCTCACTTTCGTTCCATAGTTCTTCAAACCATGTGCGATGTGAAGGATGCTGTGAAAGATTTTTACGGATAAAATTTACTGTTGCGTTGTTGTCTTCAAACTGATTTAACTCAAGATTGCCGAACAAACCTTGCTTAGTGAAATTGGAACTGCCGATAATGCCAACTGCATTTTCTTCATCAGTTCCAAAAATGTAGCACTTAGCATGAAGAAAGTTTTTTCGGTAAACTTTGATTTGAATTTTACCGCTATTCGTTTCGTTCATGTATTTACCTAACAAGTCAGCAACCTGTTGAAACTCCTCTTTCAGTTGCAAGTCCTCTAAATCTTTCTTCAAATATTTTTCAGGAAAGTCGGGGTCTTGTTGTTTAGGGTTTTTAACCTGATAAGCCCTAACAGATGGTTCTTCGCCTAATAACAGTCTGAATGTAATATTGTCCCTTTCTAAAAATTGATTCAACTCTTCAAGGATTGTAACCATTCCGGGCAAATCCCAATAGCCTGTCGCAATAGAAATTTGAGAAAACGCTTTGTCTTGAATCAGTTCTTTTAATACAGTACCAAGCTGATACTCGTTTGATGAATTGTCTATGAGTTTAATACCTTTCTTCATTTCTTCAATTTCTTTTTTAGGATATTCAAAGCATCAGGAGCTAAATCTTTTTCGTCACCAACCACATTCTCCAATTTGTCAGCCAGCCAAAGCGTAAGCAGTTCATCTTCGTTGGCTTTTAGGAATTTGGCAATCTCAATCACCTGTTGTTTGGAAGCGTTTCTGTCGCCTCTCTCAATCTTACTCATTAAAGCAGTGTCAACTTCAAGATGAGCAGCAACCTGTCTTAAAAGCAGGTTTTGCTTCTCTCTAAGTTCTCTAATTTTTTGTCCTAAATGCTTCACGTTACTTGTATTATTGTTGGCTTGTCAGAATTTGTCAAATGTAGTAATTATTTCCTGTCCGTTTATTGAGCTGTGGAAAAAATTTTGCTCTTTTGGTTTTGCGAAGGGTAGGCTTATGTGTCGGGCAAAACCAAATGTGCAAAATGCGGGTGGGATTAGAATTACTTTTTTAAATGCGGGTGGGCAAAAATTTTAAAACCTATTGCGTTGGCTTGTGTGTCGCCAAGGTGGTCTGCTGGACTTTGTCGAGTTACACCGAAATTGTCTGCCATGTTAAGGTCGTCTGAAAAGTTTGGCCAGGTAGTGTAAGGTCGAGTTTTCAAGCTGTCATGTTAACCGTTGCAGTGTCGTAATAGGCTTGCTTACAACTCATAAATATGCGCAATAATACAATATTTATTTCAAATATCAACATAATAAGCAAACAGGAATATTCTCTTGATAAACAGGCAATCAGATTAAAATCAATATTGCGCATTTTGTATATTACC
>JAKQEZ010000602.1 GCA_029558435.1 Bacteroidota bacterium | reverse complement strand
TAAAGTTACGGATTTTTGTTTTTCCAACCTGCAAGGTTTTCAAAACCTTGTAGGTTTTTTATTCAAGCATATGTTTTTCAGTTAAAATCTCACTTTTATATTCATGACAATAAATATAGTTCTCTAAAGAATCAAACAATTGAATTACTTCTTCTCTTAACAACTTAGTTGGTTTGTCTGAAATTATAGATTGATACGATGAGAACTGAAAACTTTTATAATCCAAATCTAAATGATGTTTCGGATTTAAATGAACATATTGAATCAAGTTTGTCAAATATGTTTCATCTTCAATTTGAATTCTTTTAAAATGTTTTTCAAACAAACTTCCCGTTCTATTGTTTTGTTTATTGAAAGCTTTTGCATAAGCGTTAAATAAATTTGAAAGCGCTTGGGTAATTTCATTTTCATTTACTATTCGAATAATAAAATGAAAGTGGTTATCCATCAAACAATAAGCAAAAGTTTCAGCTTTATTTTCCAAATGTTTGGAATATAATTTTAAAAAATATCGCTTGTTTTCGTCAGAGTTAAAGATGGCTTCACTATTTATTCCTCGATTATAAATATGATATACCCTGTCGTTTTGTAAAACTTCTAACTTCATGGGAAATTATTAAATACCTACAAGGTTTTGGGAACCTTGCAGGAAATCAACTCGTTAAAAAAACCAACTCGCCACAAAAATCGCCGTAATTACACAAATTAAATCTACCAATAACATCATACCCAAGGTATAACGTGTATTTTTAATATTTACCGAACCAAAATAAACAGCAATTACATAGAAAGTCGTTTCGGCGCTACATTGGAAAATACAACTTAGTCTTCCGGTGAGAGAATCAGGGCCATAAGTTCGCATGGCATCAATCATAAATCCGCGAGAACCGCCCGAACTAAAAGGACGTAACATAGCAACTGGAAGCGAATCTGTAATTTCTTTGGCAACACCCATGTGAGAAAATACAAAAGAAATACCGTGAGAAATCATTTCAAACAAACCACTGTTTCTAAACAACGAAATCGCAACAAGCATTCCCATTACATAAGGGAAAATCTTTACTCCAGTTTGCAAACCGTTATTGGCTCCTGCTACAAAGGCATCAAAAATGGTAGTTTTACTCGCTACAAATTTCTTTTCGTTAATAAATGAAAATACCAAAGTAAACCCAATAATAAACACCAACATCAATCCAGATAAATTGGAAGTGAAATGATTTTTCCCAATTAAATCCAAACTATTCACGTAAAACAATAATCCAACAATTCCACCAATAACCGTCATCAATGCTACAACTAAGGAAGCACTTTTGAAATTGATACGTTGTTTAATTCCAACTAAAATAAAAGCAGCAATTGTTCCAATGAATGAAGTAATAATACAAGGTAACATCACATCGGCAGGATTTGCAGCATTTTCAGCGGCTCTATAACCAATAATTGATGTTGGAATTAATGTCAAACCAGCCGCATGCAAACACATGAACATGATTTGGGCATCACTAGCCTTGTCTTTATCGGGGTTAATTTCTTGTAAACTTTGCATGGCTTTTAATCCAAAAGGTGTTGCGGCTGAATCCAATCCTAAGAAATTGGCAGCAAAATTTAAAGTCATATAAGAAATTGACTCATGATTTTTTGGAACAGAAGGAAACACCTTTGCAAAAGCCGGACTCAATTTGGTAGCCAATCGTTCTGCTGCTCCAGAAATAATTAGCAATTCCATGATTCCGCAGAAAAAAGCTAAGTAAGCTATTAATGGAAGAATAATATCGAATAAACTGCTTTTGCATGTTGGCAACAATCCATCCGAAGCTTGCACACCGCTGTAAATTTTAACCGTTTGGTTTTTGTAAACATAAGTGGTGTCTGCATCAGCAGTTACTCGGTTCAAAACAAAAGTCTTTTCAGGCGATTTTTGA
>JAKQEZ010000571.1 GCA_029558435.1 Bacteroidota bacterium | reverse complement strand
AAATTGAAGTTCATTGTTTCGGAGTTCAAGTGTTTTCTGATTTATTTTTCGAAGCGTAACCGTTCCATTAAATAGTGGATAAGACAATTGAATACCTGCAAAACCAATCGGATAAAAATCAAGAAAAGAAGCAGGTTGACCTTTATAACCAAAGCCTGTTGTTCCATACATTCCAACCAGATTTAGCGAAGGCAAATACCTTGATTTATTGAGTGTGTTTATTTCACTCGACAATAATCGGTTTTGAGTTTTTATGATACGAATGTCTAAAGTGGATGCAGGTGTGTATTCTCTTATGTTTTGATATTGAATGTTTGAATCAATTTGCAAATTTTGTTCAATAGAAATACCCATTGCAAATTTCAAAGCATTCAATACTTGCTCGTATATGCTTTTAATGGTTTCTTTTTGTGTGGTTAATTGCGATACTTGCAATTTTACCTTGCTTACATCTGTTCCTTTTGCCAGTAATTGTTCATTGAGCAATTGCATATTTTTTAGTAATCGTTCTGCATTAATCAAGTTACTGTCAATAAAAGCCAGTTGATGGTTTAGAATTTGGGCATTGTAATACAGATTTGAAATCTCAAAATAGATTTGCTCCTCCGTTTTTTGATACTGCAAGTCTGTCAATTCCGAGGCTATCTTAGTTGTTTGAATAGCTCCGTAAACTTGCGGATTATACAAAGGCATTGTCAATTGCAGGTTGGCGTTGATGTTATGCGGAACGCCAAACTGTGCTGCTCTAAACTCTCCTTCTGGAGCACTAGGGTTTAAGGCATTTAGCGGCAATAGCTGATAAGGTAAATTTGTGAAATATTTATAATCCGCATTGGCTGTTACCTTTGGGATTAAATTGGCTTTGGCTTCTTTTTCTCTTTGCTCACCAATAGCCATATTGTTTCTACTCATTTGCAGATTTTTATTATGAATCTGTGCCGTGTCGATACATTGTTGCAAAGTCCAAGTTTGTGCTTGTGCGGATTGAAAGCCTCCTATTATCAATAATAGAACAAAATAATGTTTGTGAATATTCGCTAACTTCATTGGTCAAATTTTTTTTACTTAATGAGTATTAATTGACTTTCAATTGTTCCTACAACCCAATGTTTTACCATTGGTTCAATATTTATAAAGTCACCTGACAATAGTGTTTCCATTATCCCTTTTTCATTTTCAAAAATCACTTCTCCTTCCACGCAAATCAAAAGTGCTGGTGTTTTGGTGATATGCTCTTTTAATTTCTCGCCTTTCAAAATTTGGATAGCTGTTGCATTGCCCAG
>JAKQEZ010000529.1 GCA_029558435.1 Bacteroidota bacterium | reverse complement strand
AATTTGCTTGAAAATATAGATATTAATTCTATACTAATACAATTAGAAAAGTTAAAAGTGTTTCATCTTCAATTAGCAATTTTCAATTATATAGAATACATTAAATTTATTGAATTGTTAACAAATATAAAACAATATTCTTTTAGAACAATTGAGATTATTGCCTCTTATGAAATGATTTCATTTTTTTCTAATAATGATTTTTTTAACAATAATAAAATAATAAATTCCGTTGTTTTGTTTGATTGTCCTATTGAAGAATTAAATTCTGATATCCCAAAAATAATTCAAACACCTAAAAATATTACTTCAAAAAAATGTGGATATGTTTCTCGAAAAAATTTCATTTCTTCAATTGAACATTTTACTGAATCCCAACACCATAACACTTGCCTCAACCGCAAACTTTGTATAGATAAAGACGGCTACATAAAAAACTGCCCAAGCATGAAACATCACTACGGACATATCAGCGACACCAAAATTGAAGATGTGGTGCAATTGCCCGAGTTTCAAAAATGGTGGCATATTAAAAAAGACGATATTGATGTATGTAAAGATTGTGAGTTTCGCCACATGTGTACTGATTGCAGAGCATTTATCAAAGACCCCGAAAACATCTATTCACAACCAGCCAAATGCCCCTATAATCCCTATATCTGCAAATGGGAAGGTGAAGACGGCTATGTCCCTGTTGAAGAATGTGGCACATACACACGTGAAACTGGCTTCGTCCCAAACAAACTAAAAATAAACAAACTAAATAAACAAATTTGGAACGAATAAACCCCAAAAACTAAAATAATGTGTCAATTCTAACAATTCATCAATAAAACAATTATAACAATTTAACAATGGTAACAATGATGGCAATTTAAAAATGTAGCACAATTCAACAATTTAGCAATAATAGCAATTTTAACAATTTAGCAATGATAACAATTCAACAATTCAACAATTTAACAATTCAACAATTTTAACAATTCAGCAATGATAACAATTCAACAATTCAACAATTTAACAATTCAACAATTCAACAATTTTAACAATTCAGCAATTTAAAAATGAAATACCCTTTTCCCTTCTATCTCCAACCCGACCAAATGGACTGCGGTCCCACTTGCTTGAGGATGATTGCAAAGCACTTTGGGAAAAACTATACGCTTGCCTTTTTGCGTGAAAAAGCACAGGCAACAAGACATGGGGTAAGCATGTTAGCAATTAGCAATGCCGCCGAACAAATCGGTTTAAAAACATTAGGAGTTAGCATCACTTTTAATCAATTAGAAGAAGAAGCACCTCTTCCCGCTATTGTCCACTGGAACCAAAATCATTTTGTGGTGGTGCATCATATATCAAAAAAAGGCATTATTTATGTTGCCGACCCCGCTTTCGGACTTATAGAATTTTCAAGAGAGGACTTTGAAAAAGCATGGATAAGCAACAAAAATAAAGATGAAAAAAAAGGAATTGCACTGCTATTTGAAACAACACCCCAATTTTACGAACTTAAAGGCGAAAAAAGCGACCGAACAAAACTTTCATTTCTTTTTAAATACCTTACTCCTCATCGCAAATACATTGTACAGCTATTTATTGGCATGTTTTTGGGAAGTATTTTGCAACTCATATTTCCTTTTCTAACCCAAAGCGTTGTTGATATTGGTATTGGCACTCAAAATTTGGGCT
>JAKQEZ010000517.1 GCA_029558435.1 Bacteroidota bacterium | reverse complement strand
ACAAAATAGCAGATTAAGTTGAAAACACTGATCGTTTGTCTTGCAATCTTTTGTTTGTCAACTGTTGAACTTGTTGCGCAAATTAGTCCTCCCGGATTAGGTAGAGCAACAGCAGCTTCGTGGTTTGCTTTGGGTATTCGTCAAAAGTTAGATACCATTGAAGGAAAAGGTTGGCAATCGATTTCCTACATTGGATTGGGGCGTATTAGCAATCCGGATAATTACACTATTTTCCAAAAACAAGCTATGTTGGTGGTTAACCAAGAGTTTTACCATCAATTTCATCACAATTGGCAGTATTCTTTTGGATTGAGTTACCGTCTCCGAGATGAATACTTAGATGATTATCCTTACACGCATGATTCACCGCGACAAAAACAAGAGTTTAGAACCTATGTGCGAGCATCCTACACCTATAAAAAAGGTTCAATTAAGTTGGTGCCCACATTACGGCAAGAATTTCGAAAATATTATGCCCCCGATTTTTCAAGGGTGAGTGAAGATTTTCAGTTCAGAACACGTGCTCGTTTGCAATTAACAATCAATTTGGATGCTCAAAAAATTCACCGTTTGATTTTTAGTTCAGAACAATTATTCTCCATCACTAAGAAAAATTATCCTAACCGTTGGACGGATTTTAACTACCGCGAGAGCCGTTTTTCAGTTTATTATTCCATATCTCCAAAATCAATTCCTGTCATTTTTAATGTTGGATACATGAACAATTTAATTGGGAATAAAAACCCATACAGCGTTCATTATTTGGCAGCAGATATC
Organism: Bacteroidota bacterium; assembly: GCA_029558435.1. The sequence continues at coordinate 474 of JAKQEZ010000517.1, read as the reverse complement.
ATCATTGAAAACCCGTTCAAATTGAAAAAACGACCGAAAGATAGTATTTACGAAAATTACGAATAATAACTACCACGTTGGGCAAGTGCCACAACCATTTTTTGTGCGTATATAAAACAATGCACCAATTACGGCATCCATTTGCATAAAACCATAAACTTGGCGTGCAAATGCAGATTTATCATCCGGGCGCGTTCTCACTTTTACTTGGTGCATTAACCCACCACCCCAATTGGCTTGTAAAAACACGTGTTTAAAAAACTCAAAACGCAAACCTAGATGGGCAGACAAACCATATCCAGAAAGTGAAATAGTAACCATGTCTTTTTTACCAGCAAATGTAAAATCGTTGTATGACAATAAACCACCCAAAGAAAGCCCAGCATTGGTTGTAAAGCCAAACCATCCATTCTTTTTGGTTCTATACCATTGGTCGGAACGCATCACTTCAAAACGCAAATAATTCAACCCGTT
>JAKQEZ010000512.1 GCA_029558435.1 Bacteroidota bacterium | reverse complement strand
TGCCCAATGCTAAAGACGGACACCGTTCCATTTACCGTTAGGGTCCGTTTCATCCATCATTTGTTGAGCAAGTCCCATGTAGTGATTCCAAACTTCGTCTTGCTGATTCATTTTTGTGTTTTTACACAGCTGCAACAACTTACCAAGACCAAGCCTAAGTTTTGCATTTTTATCTTGTAAGTCAATTATCATTTGACTTGCTTTTTTTTCGTTCCCGTGTGCGGGTACTTGATTTCCATTCTTAAACATTGTGTATATTTTTTTACCTGTTTTCTTTATATGTTTTTAAATCGTTTATAGTTTTTGGCACTTTTCTTTACATATCAGAAAGCACTGGGCATAACCGCAGTTTGGCGCAATACCCGCCATATGGCAGATAGCGACTTGTTACCAGCAATTTTCGGGCGACACGTTCCAAATCAAATTTTGTTCTTCGACATTGATACAGAATTGTCCAGCTTGAAAGTCTGAACGGACATATTTTGCCAAAAAATCAACTTTGCCTTTTCGCTCAACACGATAAACCATTCCTTCGGGTAATTCAACACTTTCAATGCCTTTTGTTTTTTCATTTAATAACGGCAATAGTTGTTCGACAGTTTTCGGTTGTCCTTCGTGTAGTTGGCGTGGTAATTGTAATCTATATTCAATCGCTTTTGCTCTAAGTTCTTCAAATAAAACACGTTCATTGTTTGCCGTGAAATAATCAAAAAACACTATTGGTTCAACTTCAATTTTGTAAATAAGTCCGTGAGCTTGTGCCAACCATTCGCCAGCTATTCGTTCTCCATTTTGTAACATATCGGCAAAAAGCAATTCACGTTTTTTAACCCAATTAGCAAAGTAATGATGTTGTTTGTATGGGCTTGTGCTTGCCTCGTATCCTGAACGAGTTAAGGCAAATATTTTGTTTTCAAATTTTGCGACACCAACATTTGAACCATCGTATTTTTCAAACACTAAAATATTATCGTGTTTATCCCTTGCTTTTTTGGTCAAAATACGTTCCTGACCTTCGCCAATGTAATAATCCCCTTTGCCTAATTTTGAGTTATGCAAGTGTGGAATTGAGCCATAATTTTTTCTTCCTATTGGTTTCATATTTCAAATTTACTGATTAAAAACTGCGGGTAACACGGGTTTTGCGTCAGGCGGGCTGACGTGCAAGTTTTCAGGTTCTGTACTACTATTTATCAGTGAATTAATCATGGCTGCGTTTAGCCCCGATACGTTATTAAAATGGCGCAGGTATTAAGTCTGCTAA
>JAKQEZ010000508.1 GCA_029558435.1 Bacteroidota bacterium | reverse complement strand
GTTTGTCCTGCAATTGGTGCAGGTGGAACAAGCAACTTCCATTTATCAAGCAATTTGTTATCGTCTTGCACATCTTTTTCAGATGCGTATTTCAATCCTATTCGTTGAATATACCAACAAGGTATTCCAGAATTTTTTGGCTGATAGTTGGTCGGTAAACCAAAGGGTTTTCTTGATGACACAACTGAACTTAGATTTTTACCGCCATTTTCTTTTTTGGCTAAAACTTTTCTAATGATTGGAAGTGCTTGACTGTGGCGAATGAAAATCGGAAATTCATTTAGTATTCGTTCTGATTTTCTTGCTTCGCCATTGATATAATTCGTTACTTCACAAGTTCCTGCATTCTCTTTATCCCAAAGAAAATAACATATTCCACCTGCAACATCAACACCTGGGAACACATCGTTTGAGTTTTCAAAATCAACCAATTTTCTAATATGCTTGTCATTTAGCATTTCATTTCTAAACTCGTCTAATCCTTTTCCACCTGCAAACCAACGTGCAGGAATAATCATTGTCAAATATCTTGGTTGCAATTTTTTAGCTTGTTCTACAAACTTGTGATAAATAGGACTTGCACTTCGTCCGTGTCCCGCATCACTCAATTGATAGGGTGGGTTTCCTACTATAACATCAAATTTCATTTCTTGTCCTTTTTTAAATTTCTTGTTTGTAAAAAGTTTAGCTGGGTTTTCGGTGTGTAAAAAGTTGTAAGCATAACTTTCGGCTTCATCACCTCGGTCATAAACTTCTTGGCTTGCACCGCATTGTGTGCATTTGCCGTTTTCCCAAGTGTGTTGCATACGTTCGTAGCGTATGTTGCCTTGCTCGTTGTCAAAGGTTTCGCATACAGCATATTTGCCGTTGGCGGTTTTGCTGCAATACACACTTCTTCGGCTGAGTAAAGCCGTCAGTTCAGTAATGGCTATGCCGTAAAGTTGGTTTTCAAAAATATGGTTGATGCGTTTTTGTTTGTTCGGTATTTTCTTTTCTAAACCAGTCATTAGTCGTTTTGCTATTTCACGCAAAAACACACCGCTTTTACTCACAGGGTCAAGAAACTTTGCATCGGGGTTGCTCCACAATTCTTTGGGCAATAAATCCAAAATATTGTTTACTAAACTTGGTGGCGTAAACACTTCATCGTTGCTTAGGTTAGCCAAGCAAGTAAGCACATCGGGGTTGTAGTTAGTTTGCAGTGTCTTCATCGCCAAGTTTCAAAAAATGTATTAAGGGAAAATCTTTCACAGGTTCGTCAATGGCATTGGCTTCTCCTTCATCATTAAAGAATGAGAATTGATGTGTTTTCTGCACCAAAAATTTGAACATATAATCTCTGCGTTTCAGCATTGTGCCGTTTACGGCACTCCACTCACTAAAAATAATTGGCTGTTTGGTCTGCGGATTTGTAAAGTCCAAAGCATCGCCCCATAAAATGTTTCGGTGCAACAGAAAGTCCACGCTACGCAACACTTCGGGTTTGCATTTGTCGGCAAACAAAGCGTTGTAACGTTGTTTAAAGATGTTGAACAAACGCTTGCGACATTCTTCGGCATTATCTTCCAAAATGTCCACTCCGTAAATATTACATACGGCAAGCACCGCATAGCGTTCCCACTCAATTTGAGTATGAAAGTATTTGTGTTCTACAACATTCAGTTTTCTGTTAAGCACTTCGGCAAGGAAGTTTCCATTACCGCAAGCAGGTTCAAGGAAACGGCTGTCAATGCGTTCGGTTTCGTGTTTCACAAGGTCAAGCATAGCGTTTACTTCACGTTGGTTCGTGAACACTTCACCGTGGTCAGCTACACGCTGCTTAGATTTAACTTGCTTGTCTTGTTTTATTTCATCGTTCAATTTTATCACTTAATTTAATGCTTGTCAAAGTTAAAATTTAATGCCTTTGTTTCGTCCGTTTTTGTCTAAAAGTCCAACTGTCCACTTGTCGGGTGGTGGGTGGGCTTGGGTGTGTCGGGCAAAATAAAATGTGCTGCAAATTGTGTCGGCTTGTGCATTGGCTTGCAGCTCTTTTTATTTTGCGAAGGGTTAGCATTTTGTCTGTCGTTTTACTGTTCGTTTGTTGTCGGTTGTGTCGTCTTTTAGGGTTGCAGCTAACTCATAAATATGCGCAATAATACAATATTTATTTCAAATATCAACATAATAAGCAAACAGGAATATTCTCTTGATAAACAGGCAATCAGATTAAAATCAATATTGCGCATTTTGT
>JAKQEZ010000413.1 GCA_029558435.1 Bacteroidota bacterium | reverse complement strand
AAAAATATTATGCCGAGAAACAAAACGGAATACCGTTTTTAAGAGTGCAAAACCTTTCGCCAACAGGAGTTTTAGAATTTGACGATTGCAAATACATTAACGATGAAACACACAAAGGAATGCTGAAAAGAAGCCAAGTTTCAGCAGGTGATTTGTTGGTTAAAATTACTGGCGTTGGTCGAATGGCAGTTGCATCAGTTGCACCCGAAGGATTTGAAGGCAATATCAATCAGCACGTTTGCGTAATTAAAACAGGAAGCAAAGAAATTAGCGAAACGCTTGCAGCTTTTCTCAATTCTGACATTGGCGAAAAATTGGCAAGCCGAAGAAGCACAGGCGGAACACGACCAGCATTAGATTATCCTGCATTGCTTTCAATTCCAATAATTGAAGACAAACGCATTTTAGAAATTACGGATAAAGTAATTGCTCAAAAGCAAAAGAACGAAGCAGAAGCGGACAAATTACTTTCAAGCATTGATGATTATTTGTTGAAGGAGTTAGGAATAAAACTACCTGAACCTCCTGAAAATACTTTGAAGAATAGAATGTTTGTTGCTACACTACAACAAATTACAGGCGGACGTTTTGACCCAAAACTTTATTCTACTCAAAGCAAAGAACTAATTAAATCACTTTATAGAACGAGCTTTAATTACCAAACATTAAAATCTGTAATCATTCAGAGTTGTTCAGGAGATTGGGGAAATGACGATAAGGAAGTTTTTAATGAAAATGAATTTGTTCGTTGTTTGGTAATCAGAGCAACGGAGTTTGACAATAAATTCAATTTAAATGTTGACGGAAGCAGAGCAAAATATCGCTTAATCAACAAGACTAAATACAGGGCGTTAGACATACAAGCAAATGACCTATTGATTGAAAAATCAGGTGGCAGCGAAAACCAACCAGTCGCCAGAATTGCAATACTGACAAAAGAACTTACAGACAGCTATTCTCTTGGGTTTAGCAATTTCGTTCACAAATTCAGGGTAAACGAAGAAGTTGTAAATCCAGAGTTTGTTTTCAATTACTTAAAGACAATTCATAACATCAAAATCACAGACGTTATGCAAAGTCAAACGAATGGAATTAGGAACTTGATTTTAAATGAATATTTGAGCTTACCTATTCCAGTTCCACCGCTTGACAAACAAAAAGAAATAGCGGAACACATTACAGGCATCAGACAACAAGCCCAACAACTCAAAGACAAGACAACCGAACTTTTGAAAAAAGCAAGTGAAGAAATTGAAGAAATATTATTGAACTAATTCAATCTTTAAAATTTCAGTAGGGTTAATTTCCTCATTATCTTCTATAGTAAGAAAAGAAGAGTTTAATACTATTCTATTTTTTAATATTTTTCCATTAGTTAAAAAGACATCAACTATTTGATAACCCATTCCTTGCTCGGGTAATTTTTCCAAGATTTTAATTTGTTCATCTGATAGTTGTATTTTCTTTTTCACTTAGTAGGGTAATTTTTGAAAATATGTTTCCTTAGATGTCCCGTTTTCAAAGTAAGCTTCAATACCTCCGCCATCGTGTTCAAATGCAGGTTGCACAATTCCTCTTTGCAATTGGTCAATTGATTTGGGTTGTATATAAAACGCCCATTTTATTTCTTCATCATTTGGTAAAGCATATCTATCTACTGGGTCATCATTTAATCTTTTGCAAGTTTGGTAGTCAAGCAAAGTTGTTGTGTAAGAACCTGCTTTCAATTTCTTATTTTCAAAATCAATTCTCTTGTCATTTTCATAAGCAGATAATCTTACAAAAATCTCTTTACCGTCAGCATATTCCTTTTTTGCGTCTTTTGCACCAACTCCACCAGAATAACGCCCCTTATTGTTCCTTTTGCTTTCTGCTAAAAATCTGATTTGTTTAATTTGACTTTTAGGTAAAACATTCACAATTTCTAGAGAAAGTAAATCGGACTTATTCAGAATATTGGTGAAACCTTCTGATATAATTTGTCTTTTGAAAGTATCAAATCTGCTATCAAGTTCAACAATCAGTTCAGAATTATAAACTACAAATCTTTCAGAAGTAAATTTGCCACTTTTTCTTGCATCAATAACCTGATAGCCCATACCAGTTTCAGGTCGTAAAATCAAATCATTAGTAAATGATGTGTAAGCTCTAAAAATCATATTCTTATTTATTGTTTGCCACAAATTGGTTTGTAGGAATCTCTTATCTGCCCTTCTAAAGCAATGCGTTGTTCTTTTGTGTAATGTGAAGAAGGAGTTTTGTAAATACAAACCCAAATATTGCCATTTGGGCAATTTTTCTTCCAACATTCCTCTCTATCGTGCGAATTTATTCGTGTGCCGACCTCTCCTGATTGACCAACATCAATAACATTCGATTTGCCACCTTCACCAACACAAAGAATTACATAAATTGCTGCAAAGTCAGAAAAATCAGCCTCTGATAATCTAACACATTTGAAGGGTAAATTATAAATTGTAACGTCTGCCATAGTCATTTTTTTAAAAATTATGTTGAATGTTATATTTTGGTTTGAATCGCTTAATACGGTAAACCTCTAATTGTTTAGCATCCGTAATTGGTTTTGGATTATCAAAAACAACTTCATTGAAAATTTTTCCGCTTGCCTTATGTTCGCTAATTCGAGTATCAATTCGATATTCCTTAGTAATACCATCATATACTCTTTTACCATTGTGCTTTAAAGTATAGTTTACAGTGTCACTTGGTTTATCGAGAGCAAAGGTTAATCCCAAAGTTCCAACCCCACCAATCCATCTTCCTTTTCGAGATAGTTCTTGTTTTTCTTCCTCTGTTTCACCTAGTGTTCGGCCGATTATATGACCGGCTCCTACACCAAGTATTGTCCAAAGTATCCTATTTTCTATTTTCATAATCGTAATTTTTATTTTCCAAATTTTTTGAGTGTATTTTCAAGGTCTTTAAAGGATTTATTAATATCCCTAATTGCCTTTTTATTTGTTCCGTTACTATCTTTTAGTTGAATTTCTTGCCCACAATTGCATTTTATCAATGCTTCATCAGCTACTTGTTTAATAGTAACCGTCATAGACCGTTTACATTCGGGACAGTCTAATTTAACGGATTGTTTACTAATATCTATCATAATCTAATGTTTTTTATCTCGTGGTGGAAACGGGTCATTTCCATAGCTGTTTTTATTTTGAATTTTGCCATCTTTACCCAAAATGGTTAATTCCGATTGTTGATTTTTAGCAATCTCTTTTCCGATTTTCAAAGCATCTGCTTTAGTATCGGTTTTAGCAGTCAATTTGCTGTTTCCTTCACCTTTTACGCCCCAACCATCTTTGGTCGGCACAACGTATTGATTTTTACCTTTTGCCATATTGATATTAAATTAGTTTTTACTTAGCTGATACTGCACAATAACCTGATGCAGGATAATCATCGCCTTTTCTTCTATTGTTTTGCCATTGTAAAGGTTGCAGATTTGATAATTCATCACCGCCACCTTTTGAAACTGGTTTGATGTGATCAATCTCCCATCCGCATCCATTTTCAGTAGTATTACCATACGAATCCCATTCTATCCAAGCGTTACAGTGGTCTTTTCGTGTTTTTGATGAATCATAGCCACTAATAATTTGGGCTTTATTCCATACAGCCAACTTAGTTTGCTCACTAAATGAACTGCCATTTCTGTCGGTATTGTTTTTTCTTGACATATTTTATTATTTTAAGCGATTACTAAATGTTGATTTACTTTTTTAGTTTTCCAGAATGATGCAATTTTCACAATCGCTCCAATACCTACAATTAGACCAGTAGCATTAAGATATTCATCTAGCTTTAAATTCAAAGTATGGTCTTCTTTGTTTCTTATTGTCTTTACACCAAGAAAAAATTGTAGCTCAACATCATTTATTTTTTTATCCTCCTTACAATATGCTAATAGATTATGCAAATCTGCCCTTCTGTTTTTTAACCAAGCTTTAAATGCATTATCCTTAGAATAATAATCATTCAGTAAGTTTTCCATTATAACCGCTAAATCCTCAATTGCATTTTCAGTTTGATTTATTTCAATCAATTGAATTGCTTTAACAATTTTGGCAGTAACATCCGGCTCAATGGCTTCAAATTGCTGACCTAATTGTTTCAACTCATCTTTAACGACTTCTGAAAACCCTTTTTGTTTTCTTATGCTATCCATAATTAATCGGACATTGGCCTGTTCGGCTTCCTTTCTTTTTTGCCTCTCTTCCTTTAATTTTTCGTTTGTAAAATAAAGTCCTGCTCCTAGAAAAACACAAACTAAAACGACAAGAATTATAATCGTAGATTTATTCATATTACTTATACTTTTTAATCAATTTATCAATTTCCTCTTTCGGTAAACTATCGTTTACAATTTTTAATTTTTCTAATAATTCTGCTGCAACAGCAGGAGAAATAATCTTTGTTTCTACCAGCGTTCTTATTACCCAAAGGCTTCCGTTCACTTCCAATCCTTGTTCCTCAGCTTCGCTTCTCAGATTTTTATCGCCTGTAACCAATCTGCATTTTAACTGTAAAGCTTTCCACAAAACGGACTTATCAGTTATCCTTCTTAGGTTGCGTTTTGTTTTCAGGTTTACCACTTCCTCAATCTCATCTGACGACAACTTATATACAGTTAGTTGCTTCGAACGAATAAAATTTTGAATTTGCTCCGCTTGGTCTATTCTAATAATTTCATTCACCACAAAATCAGTCGTACAAATCTCATAGTCAAGCCCGAAAAAATCGGGCAGGACTTCGATACTCATCATATCAAAAAACACATTCGTATCGGTTACAATTAACTTCATACCAACTGCTGCAATTGTTTACGAAATTCACCAACAGTTTTTCCTGAAAAGAATGCAGCATCGTTAACTGAAATAGCTTCTTTTGATAACCCCAAATAAATTAATCTTTCAAAGCGAACAGGCTTTTCCCTGCTCAAAAATCTACCGGGTTCATTCAAATGCAACTTTCTTTCTCTATAACCAATATTAAAACGCTTGTACACATAATCGTTTATTATTCCCAATTGCTTTGCACGATTGAAAACAGCAGGAAAAGAAATCCCCCATCGTTCTTTTATTAATACCAATTCATTTTGGTAAAAATGGAAACGGTCTTTGTGCAATTCTTTTCTTGCCATATCTTCTGGATAAAGAACAGCACAAGCAAAAGCGTGACAAAGATTTTCTTCTTCTCTTTCAGAAAGTTTTTTTGAAAACTCCAAAGCGTGATGAGCTAATTCGTGAAGTGCAGTAAATCTTTTACGAACAACATCGTCATTGCTACTCTTATTTTGCTTTAAAACAATGGCTTTTACTCCGTCAATATCTGCTTTCATACCGTCAAAACCATCAGGCGCATCAATCTCAATTACTTTATAACCCTTATCCTCTAACATTTCAACAACATCAGGAATTGGGTCATAGCCCAATTTCCATTTCTTTCTTAATTCCTTTGCTGCTTCTTCCGCATCATCGGCATTTTGAATTACTTTGTCATAAGTAAAGTACTCGGGTTTTTCATCAAAGTTCAGTACTGATTCAAGTTCTAAATAACGCTCAAATGCTTCTTTTGCTTTTTCTTCTACTGACGCTTGTTCGGTTTTAGAAATTTTGGACACAAATTTTCGATAACTGATATTGGTTAAATCAACTTTAATCCCAGGACTTGAAAAGAAATAATCTACTGGCACGTTCAACACGTTTGACAAAGCAATTAACAGTTCACTATCAGGCTTCATCTTCCCTTGCTCATATTTATTAAGCGACTGCTTTGTAACTACATTCTTCAACCTATCGGCTAAGTCCTGTAGCGACATTCCAGCCATTTTTCGGGCTGACAACAATCTATTTCCAAATACATTATCCATATTGACTATTTTTTAAAAGTATCTCTACTTGTTGACAAAGATACAACTATTTTACGAAATGTCAACCAAAAGGTTCGAAAAATTTTTAACCGATAAAAAACCTGCCCTACTATTTCTGTCATACTTATTGTCCTACCGCACTATTAGCACATTGCCGTCCTCGTTCCTGCGGGCGGCAAAGAGCTAAAGCCAACCCTCAAAACAATAAGATATGCCATAAATGCAACCGCTCCGTAAAAAATAAAATTTCATTTCCCCTGCTTCGCAAAAATTAAATCTTTCCCGACCGCTCATTGTCGACAGACAAAATACTGTTTCTTCGAGATATTTAAACAGCTAATTAAAACGGTAGAAGCACAGTAGACAGTATATCGGGAGACATAACCACTGGCTATAACAGCACCTACCCAAAAGTGGCGGTGACGTTCTTTGTTGGACAGTTTTGTGTATATTTGAGCGACAGTTCTCCGAATGAAAGTTGGTGCGTAAAATCGCCACCTTCGGGTAGCTGCAAAACGTCAAACTGTCTAAAAACCCCCACGCTTTACTAACATCCTAAATGTGAATAACTTATC
>JAKQEZ010000407.1 GCA_029558435.1 Bacteroidota bacterium | reverse complement strand
TTGAGGAGAATCGACAAACGAAACCACCAAAGATTCCAATCCAAATTTTGCGGCGTACATATTCAACTGGTTCAACAAAAAACGATGCCCTAAATGAACGCCATCGAAAAAACCGATAGTCGCCACCGTATTTTGATTTGGTCTGTTTATGTTGGAAAGAATGTTCACCTTAAAAAATATTGAGTGACAAAGTTAAACAAAAAAGAAGAAAAAGAGAAACTTTCAAAAAATGGAGAAAATAGTGCCCGAATAATTAAAAATTAATGCCCCAATGGCGGGCATAAAAAACTTACGCAATTCTCAAGCGGTTATTTCGGGATGAAAATAATTGTAAATTATTGATGCTTTGTGAGTTCCTACAATTTTTTCTAAATCAATTTTTTCGGCATTCTGGATACGTTTTATACTTTTGAAGTGTTGAAGTAGCTCAATTTTCGTTTTTTCGCCAATTCCGCGAATGGTATCTAGTTCAGAAGCAATTTGGTTTTTACTTCGCTTGTCGCGATGAAACGAAATGGCAAATCGATGAACTTCATCCTGAATTGATGCCAAAAATTTAAATAAAAAATCAGTCGGTTTTAAACCAATGGCTGCCGGTGGAAATCCATACAACAATTCACTAGTACGATGGCGATTGTCTTTGGCTAAACCTGCAATAGGAATTTTTAGTTGAAGCTCATCTTCTACCACTTGACGCACAACTTCCATCTGACCTTTACCTCCATCGGTTATAATTAAGTCGGGTAGAGTAGTGCCTTCATTAATCATTCGTTGATACCGTCGACGAACAACTTCTTGCATCGATGCATAATCATCGGGACCATCGACAGTTTTTATCGTGTATTTGCGATAATCTTTTTTTGATGGACGCGCTTTTTTGAATACCACACAAGCCGCTACAGCAAGTTCACCAGAAATATTAGAGTTATCAAAACATTCGATGGTTTGGGGTAAAGTGGGCAAATGCAATACCGTTTGAATTTCCTTCATTAAACGAATCGCCCGTTGATCAGGATTTAATTTTTCGGCTTGTTTCAACTTATCCAATTTGTACTGACGCACATTTTGCATCGAAAGATCTAGTAACTTTTTCTTATCGCCACGTTGAGGCACTATAATTTCTAATTTTTCATCGATGAAATCGGGTTCAAATGGAACAACTAA
>JAKQEZ010000399.1 GCA_029558435.1 Bacteroidota bacterium | reverse complement strand
TAGGCAAAAACACCCGAACATAACGCGCTAAATCAGTAAACGGCGCAATTTCAAATTCCTGCAATTCTTGAATACCGTTATTGTTATAATCGTTCCACATGTAAACCCCAAGTCCAGGTTCTACTTCCAAATACGTGAATTCTTGTTGGGCAATAGTTCCTGATGACGTTTCATAAGCCGTTGACGTTTGAATCAAACTATTGAAAAAGTTGTCATTGTATAAAATTCTCGAATTTAAAGACGATTCATCTTTTCGGTTTTGGTCTTCAAATTGTAAATTTCTATAATTGACAAAAACACTCAAATTTCTTTTTTCCGATTTAATCAATTGTGATTTCACATAATACGAATCCGAACGATTCACACGCTGTAACACCGAATTTTGAATACTATCATTTACTCGATGAAAATAACCCAATTCCACAAAAACTTTGGTAGAATCGCCTCTTCCAATGAATCCGCCAAATTCTGAAAACCGTTGACTAATCGCGCTCAATTGGTTAGTTTCAACCAATGTTTCTTGGTTGTTTTCATGACGAAAGGTTCCACCAATCCAATTTTTATCAATATGTTGTCGTACCATCGATTGATTTCTTATGAATGTAGAATTTGCCAAAGTTCCATCGCTGTTCATTGCACTAAAATCAGTGGAAAAAGTAGTTTTTTTGTGCTTCAATTGGGTCAAAAATAAATGTCGGGTTCCAGTGAAATTTTCAGAGAAATCGAGTTTTTCTAATTGGTATTTGGCAAAACCATTTTTTTCGAAGTTAACATCCAAACCCGTTGTCAACAAACTTTGATTGCCCAACGGCTGATTCAAATTCCAATCGCGATTAAATTCAATGGTAAATAAGCGTTCAATCGTTCTAAAATCATCTTGTACAAATTGGAAATTCGCAAAAGCATCAGCAAAAAATTTTCCTGAATACACACGTTGTTTCGCATTGATTTTGGCAGCAATTCCTTGATTGTCGTCATCGTCTATATTGGAATACAAATTTCTATCGTTGTTGCTTAACCCAAATTCAAAATCAATAGTAGTTTTTTCACTCGGCATATAACTTCCTAAAACCGTTGCAATTTGAATTTTATTGGGCGCAATTAATGGAATGGTTGGTTCAAAATTGCCTTGTAGTGGTCCAACATATTCATAAATTTTACCAATAGCATTGTTGTTTGCTAAAACATAACTTCCTTGATTTTGCCCTACGAATGAAAAGCGAACGTTGTACAATTCGTCATCAGGATTGTTTGAAAACTCAAAAACTTCTTCTGTTCCAATAATGATTTTGCGATACAAAATTTTATTTTCCGAAAACGAATCCAAATAAGCGGATGGAGCATTCATTAAGTTAGGATCATCGCCAGCATTTTGTAAAATCGCCACTTGTTCTTCGGTTAAATTTTGTTGTAATGGTTGGTTTTTCACATCATTTTCCGAATAAATAAACGTACCAATTTTAAACTTTTCACGTTCGTGCATCACACCGCCATAAGCCAAAAATCTCGTGAAATTTCTATCGGTATATTGGTATTCAATGCTAATTCGCATTTCGGAAGTTATTGGAAATAAAGAGGTAAAAATGATTTCACCAGCGTTATAATCGATGATGTAATCGTTGTTTTCACCGCGTTTGAGCAAAATACCATTCACAAAAACCCGTTCCGAACCTGAAATAACCAAAACAAATAATTCGCCATTGTTCCCACGCAATTTATACGGACCTTGATTGCCTTCTTGACCTACGAAATTACTTCTTGCATATTGTCCACGAACCAAAGCCGCTGAAGCAAAAACTTCGGTTTTTTTCTCTGGTGTTCCAAAGGTAAAATGCGTGGATAATCCTTGCACTTTTTTATTGAAATTCAAGAATTGCGATTGCCGATTTTCAAGAAACAAATCACCCGCTCGAATGTTCCAATTGTCGGAGAAAAGTTCGATGAAAATTTGGTCAAATTCATCCAATCGCTGCGAATATCCGCCTTCTTGCAACGGAATATTACTATCTTGAATGGAAGCACGAATCCCAACTTTATCCGAGATTTTCCCAGTGATTTGTAAATCTAAATTGGAATTCACAACCGTGTTTTGGTTGTTTCCCACGGTAATTCCTCTCGAAATACTTCCCGAAGTGTTCAATCCGTCGAAAGGTTTGAAATTTTGCCGGGTTTCGTTTTTAATGGCGAATAATTGTCCGGCTTCATTGGGAACGACTTTGGAATCATCGTAAATGCTGTAGACTTTGGTTAAATAATCTGGAAATTTCAAATATTTCACTTCTAAAGTATCTGAAGTAGCGAAATTATTTTTGAAAAGCAGTGTTCCTTTTTGGAAATCGACTTGGTAAAAAGAAGTGTCAATAGCCACGCCATTTTTGTCTAAAATTTTGAAGAAAGCTTTGTTTATACTGACTTTTTCAATGGCAATGGTATCTTTTGAAACCGTGATTTTTTTGGAATGATACGGTGTTGTTATTTCCTGAGCCGAAACGCCAGCAAATAGCAATAGAAAAAACCAAACCAACCACTTTTTCTTCATACGTATAATAACTCCGAATCTTCAAAAGTAGTATTAATTGTTGGAAAAAAGGAAGGATTTTGTTTGAACCGCAGATTCGTGGATTATTATTTAAAAAAATCTGCGAATCTGCGGTTCATAAATTATTCCTTCGTCACAATTTGCAATGTTTCTCTTGAAATTTGTTTCAGTAAAACGGTTTTATTGGTCTCAACCACTTGCACGGAATTTTCATCAAAATGACGAATCGTGTAAAGCGACACATTTTCGTTAAACGTTACTTTGAATTTTTTAGATAAGATTTTTACCAATTCTTGAAACGTTTGGTATTTATCTTCCAAACAAACCGAGAAACTAATCGCCGTGTTTTGGATTAAATTCACTTTGATTTTGTGTTTGGCAAATAATCCAAAAATTTCGCTGATGTGATTTTCCATGATGAAATCGAAATCAATCGAAGAAAGTGACAACAACAATTGGTTTTTCTTCACAATGAAGCACGATGTTTTGGGTTCCAAATCGGCGCCTTTGGAAACGCTTGTTCCAGCTAATGTTGGGTTTAAAAACGATTTAACAAACAAAGGAATTTCCTTTTTCTGTAAAGGTTGCAACGTTTTTGGATGAATAACTGAAGCACCATAAAACGCTAATTCAATCGCTTCACGATAGGAAATTTGGTTTAATAAAATTGCGTTTTCAAAATATCTTGGATCGGCATTTAGAACTCCTGGAACGTCTTTCCAAATGGTTACACTTTCCGCGCCCAAACAATATGCGAAAATAGCCGCAGTATAATCGGAACCTTCACGACCTAATGTTGTGGTAAAGTTGTTTTCATCTGAACCTAAAAATCCTTGTGTAATTTGTAAGGTTTTCTTTTTGGCTACTTTGATGATGTTTTTTTGCGTGATTTCCCAATTCACTTGTCCGTCACGATACGCATTATCAGTTTTGATTAACGGTCGCACATCAACCCAAGTGTTTTCTAATCCTTGCGAATTGAAAAAATGACTCACAATTGTAGTAGAAACCAATTCCCCAAAACTCACCACTTGGTCATACACAAAGTTGTAGTTTGGCGATTTATTACTGCGAATGAAATATTCCAAATCATCAAAATGTGCATTCACATCAAAGAACACAGGATGCTCTTCGTCTTCGAACAAGTCGAGTGCTATTTGGTTATGGTATTTGCGAACTTCTTGCATAGAAGCGTGTAATTCTTTAGACTTTTCGAAGTAATTTTTTATTACCAATTCCAAAGCATTTGTGGTTTTTCCCATCGCAGAAATAACTACCAAAACATCTTCATATCCAACCGTTTGCAACACGTGCAACACATTTCTAACACCAGCCGCATCTTTTACCGAAGCACCACCAAATTTGAATATTTTCATCCTAAATTATTAAGGTTTTAGTATTGAGTATTAAGATTTTTTCGAACACAGATTAAGAAATTTCTTTAATTTTAAAAATCTGTGTTCCTAAATATTATTTATTTGTAAAATTTTCAATTCCGTTTTCATCCATGTGCACTACACGCCAATCAGGTAAGACTTTTGCTCCTGATTTTTCGTAGAAGTTAATGGCATTGGTGTTCCAATCTAGAACATTCCATTCGATTCTTCTTACGTTGTCTTTTTTTCCTTGTTCTATTACGGCACTGTATAAGGCAAATCCAGCTCCAGTGCCGCGTTTGTTTTCTCT
>JAKQEZ010000369.1 GCA_029558435.1 Bacteroidota bacterium | reverse complement strand
TTAGTTTGGGTGCGGCACTTTTTTACCTCAATAGGGGTATTTCAGCCATTGTAGTTAAGATATTTAGGGGCTATTGTATTTTCTTCTGAAACCGTTGAGTACTTTATGTTTTGCAATAACTACACAGTAACTACAAAATTTAATATATTCGTTTTAGATTGGAGTGGTCATTACAACAAATAAGCAAAGAAACAGGCATTAAGACGGGTAACATATCGAATTATGTTAAACGCGGAAACCTTGTGCGTAATAGCAAAGGGAATTTTGATTTATATAACGAAAAGAACAGGCTATTTTTAGAAAGAAGAGGCATTGAGTTGTATAATGATAATAATTCAAGTTATTCAAGCGAAGATGATATAAGGGAGTTACAACGACAAAAACGACAAATTACAGAGCAGTATGAATATGCAGAAGCAAATAGAGGCAGCCTTTCGCAGATAGAGAAAGCGATAAAAACGCTCACCGCTAATAAACTGAAACGAGATGTTGAAATTCTGACGATAAAATTAGAAAAGCTTAAAGGGTCGGTTATCCCTACTGATTTGGTTCAGATGGCGTTGGCTCAACAGTTTAAGAGTGCGGCAGTAGCGTTTAAGAATGGAGTAGATAAGTTCATTTCAATCATTGCAAAGGAATCTGATATGACACACGAACAGAAAAACAAGCTGCGAGGCGAACTGGTTAATATTATCAATGAAGCGATTAACGAAAGCGTTGATATGTGTAAGGTTCAGGTAGATAGCATTGTTTCTGAATTTCAGGAAACAAGAGGGAAAGGGGAAAGAAAGTAAAAAACAATAACAGCGATGGCAAAGGAACAAAAACTAAAATGGCAGACGATTAAAGTCAAGGTGCGCGACCTTGTGCCGCTTGATTTCAACCCGCGAAAAATAACGCCCAAACGATTGGACAAGCTAAAGGAGCTAATCAAAAAGTTTGACGTGGTAGAAATACCTGTTATCAATGCTGATGGAACGCTGATAACATTTCATCAACGGCTGAAAGTGTTGCTGATGCTTGGGCGCGGTGAAGATTTGATTGAGGTTCGCAAACCAAACAGACAGCTTACCGATGAGGAATTGAAGCAGTATAATCTTGCAAGCAACACTCACGTTGGCGAATGGGATTTTGATATACTGGAAACGGATTTTGCTGATATTGATTTGGATTTTTACGATATAAAGTTACCAGAAGTTGAAGAAATCGGTGGCGATGAAAACGACTATGACGCAGAGCAAGAAGCACAGCAAGCACAAGGCAGAAACAAGCCGACAAACATAATTGCTTGCTCACTTTCTGACGATGAGTATGAAACTTGGTGTACATTCAAAACAAAAATTGGCTTTGGAAGCGATAAAAAAGTTATATTTGCAGCCATTAAAGTTATTAACAAACAAAATTTACTTAAATGAAAAAAGTATTAAAAGACGAAATTTGCAAGGAAACATTTGCGAAAGCAGGCGCAGCAGCAGCAAAGGCGTTGGTTTCAAAAGGATACGCAAAAGGAGGTAGTGCTGCTACAAACAGGGTGCTTACTGGAATGAAAAAAGGTAGAGTAATCAAAGAAACAAAAAATGGAGTAGAGATACTCAATAAAAAAGCATACGAGAAGTATTAGAATGATTGACATTTTAACGAACGGATTTTTAAAACTGCCGTTGCCGTTAAACCTCAATCTAAACTACTGTTCGCACGGTTGTTCGTATTGCTTTTCCAATCTGAACAATCCGTTCAGGAAAGCAGATGTTAGCGGTATTCTTTCGCAGTTGAAAAACTACAAGGTAAGAAATGACCTTGTGAGTTTTTATTTGCGTGAGGGTTATCCTGTAAACATTTCAAATAATATTGACCCGTTTTCAAAGTCTAATTTTCGGCTGTTTCAGCAGGTCGGAAACTTCATGTTAGACAATGAAATTCCGATGCAAATACTTACGCGAGGTGGTGAAGGTTGGCGCGAATTTAACGAAGCAATGAAGCCGTCCGTGTGGTACGTTTCTGTTCCGTATTCTGATGACAAAATTCGTGAACGCTTAGAGACGAACGCCCCAAGTTTAGATGAACGTTTTGAAATGGTGCAAGAGTTAGTGAAGAAGCATCACGTTATTATAGGCATCAATCCTATGGAAGAAAGTTTTGTGCAATATCCTTTAGAAATTATCAGAAAATATGAAGCGGTTGGCGTAAAACACTTTTGGATAAACTACCTGCATATTTCGCCAAAGCAGAAAAAGAATTTAGGCGCAAAACAACGCGAAGCCATAGGCGAAGATATTTTATTGCGATTGAATAAAACAGACCCTACCGATTGGTGGTTAAACCAAGCAAAACTTATCATTGAATACTGCGAAGAAAACGACCTGATATTACACGGAGTGACTACAGGCGAATTTTCAATGCGGGAACAAATATGGAGTGATGCCTACGGAGAAAACCTGTTACCAACCGAACAAGATTTTTTCAACCATTTAGCACTAAATAAAAAAGAAGGCGACCTGATTTACTTCAAAGATTTCTACGATTTCTTTGCGCCAATGATACCGAACATTGAAACTAATATTTCAAAGTTCCTTTTCAATAAAGCCGTTTTAACCGATAAAAGCAGCTACAAAAAAACAAGCCTGCGCGATTTGCTTCATTACTACTGGGAGGTAAAAGGGGTGTCGCTTGGACTGGCTGAAAACTATCCTGTATTTTCGTGGGTAAAACAAAAATCGGCAACCAAAACGGATTTCATGTACGACAGCGACCACAATAAAGTGTTATTGTACCACCCCGAAAATTGGAACTTGAAAGACTATACCATAATAGACTAACTGCCAATAGTGCGTGAAAAACTATTGCCGTGCTTCGCACTCATATATCCGATAATAGCTTCTTTGTTTTTGATGGCATTAGAAACCATGCTTTCACCGTGTTTTCTATAAAAAAAAAGTATTTCGGGGATTACTAAAACATTATACCCAACTTTAGTTGCACGATACCAAAATTCCCAATCTTCAAACCCTAATTTCATATTCTCATCAAACCCACCGATTTCTTCCCATATAGATTTTTTAAATATGGAGCAACAATTTATTTGATTTTGTCTTGCAAAATCTTCATGTTTAGGATTTAAAGAAGGGGTGCGCCAAATTACTTCATTATCGCCAAATGTTTTTAAATAAGTTGAAACAATATCTGCCTTACCGATAGTTTTCTCAATAAATGTTTCGTGAATTTTATCGTCCGCATCTAAAGTGATTATCCAACCTCCTGTACTTGCTTTTATTCCTGAATTTCTTGCGCCTGAAAGTCCTTTGTTTTCCTGTTCAATCAATTTTACTTCCGGGAATTTTCGCGCAATTTCGGTTGTATTGTCTTTGCTCCCATCATTTACCACTATAACTTCAATATCATTATAGGTTTGGCTTAATACACTTTGAATTGCATCTGAAAGCCATTGCGCTTGGTTGTAGCAGGGTATAATTACCGATACTTTTTTATTCCATGAGTGCGCCCAATGATGTATGCAGTAAGTATCTTTTGTTACACATTCGGGCGTGAACGATTTTGTGTAGTGATACGGGTAGAAGTGGCGCGGCTGCATGATTACAACGTCATTGAATGTGCCTGTTCCTCCACGATTCCACCCGTATTTTTTCAATGTTTTTGTGTGTAATCTTGGACCTGTTTCAAGTTCCGCGCAAGGCAAATACCAACGGTAATTTTCAATAAAATCAATGCACTCTTTCAAATATGGCTGCTGTGGTTGCGCAAGCATCACGGCACAATTTATCCACCAATCATCTTCTAAGCACACGACCATTTTATTTTGAAGCAAATCGTCAAACGGTTTCACGGCTTCAACGTCTGTATCTAAATAAATGCCGCCATTCTCGTAAAGAACTTTGCATCTCATGTAGTTGCTTAGGCTGCAATAATCATTAACACTCAAAGCGTGGCGCGTGAAATCATTATCAGGCAAATGCGAATTGTTTATTTCTGTTACATCGTAATCAGGCATTACACGCTTCCACGAAGCAATGTATTCTTTATATTTTGCAGGAATAACGCTGTTGCCAAACCAGCAGTAATAAATGTTTTTTGGTATCATGTTATTTTGATTGAAAAATAGATGTGTAAAAGTGAAAACTTTTTAAGTCTAATACTGTTTGTAAATATTGTTTGCCATTGTCATCAATAACATACCTTTCCATGCGGGTATTGTGGTGATGACCGCCACCTAAGCCAATGCCATGTTTGATGCCTAACGATATTTTCTTTTCGGGCGAAAATAAATGCTTGCTT
>JAKQEZ010000367.1 GCA_029558435.1 Bacteroidota bacterium | reverse complement strand
CCAGGGTTATGACCTTCTCTTGCATCTAACTTTGCAATTGTAAATCGTAAAACTACTTGATGTATACCTGCGTTGTGGTTAATATCAAACTTCACTTCAAAAGAATCGCCACCCCACTTGTCAAACATTGCTTTTTTGTCAAATGGTTCTGGTGTTGATGTGTTTTCCATTAAATAAATTGGGTCATTTGCTTTTGCATTGTGAACTTTTGTGTATGAACTCGGATTACTTTCTTTGAACGCCACCATTTTTATATCAACTTTTCCGTTTTGAATGAATTTTCGGTACATTCTACCAATTAAAAATTCAGAATTTTCAATTATAGCATTCGCAGTTTTCCAAATACATCTGTCTATATTTGACCACACAACAAGAGTCCCAGAATTTCCAAAAGCTTTCCCTGCTGTTTTCCACATATCAGGAATCATTTTATTTACTGGAATTGGAACTTCTTTAAGTGTTTGAGCAATAATAGCATCAATATCTAAATACGAATAAATTGCATTTTCTATTCCGTTTTGCCAAGACCACACTTCAACTTTTTTTGCTTGTGAAATAGACGATGAAGGTAATCCCATACCAAATTTTCCAATACCTTTTTGATTGGTAGCTTCCAAATGTGTTCCATTTCCAAATTGTAAAGCCATTCTTAATATTTCACTGTTCATACCGCTTCCATTATCAAGAATGCCAATTTGATTTACTCTTGTAACATTTCGTAAATTTATTTGAACGTCAATTTCAGCACAAAGAAGTTCAACTTTTGTTGCATCGTGTTGAATTGAATTGTCAATAAGTTCAGCAATCGCATAAGCGGCATTTTTATATCCGTTATCTCTCATTGCTTTAACTGCCAAGTGTGCAGGTACGATTGAATTATCCATATTCTGTTTTTATATTTTATTTTAATTCCAAACATCTTCCCAATTGAAGAAAGCATTTTCAACGGCATCAAATCCGGGCAAACTACTATCTACAACTGTCACAATTTCTGCTGTTTCATTACCACCCGCTTTGGTTCCTCTAATTGCTCTACCAACCATTTGACTGTACAAAACCAAAGAATCTGTTGGTCTTGAAATCAAAGCACAGCTTGTTTTAGGTGCATCAAAACCTGTTGTTAAAATTCCATAGTTACATAGTACTAAAGGTAAATCTTCATCAGACTTAAATCTATCAATCAAATTTCTTCTTTGATTTGATTCCGTATTACTCGTTATTGAAAATGCATTTACACCTCTTGCTTGTAAACAAGTTGCGAGTAAATTAGAATGTTCTACATTCATTGCGAACAAGATTATTCTTTTGTGGCGTGTTATAAGTTCATCAACTTTTTGCAAAATCAAGATATTGCGTTGCTGGTCTTGCGAAAGATTTTTCAAAAACGAATCAGATAATTGAAAGTTTTCTTTCAAATATTTCAAATCGTTTTCTGATATGGTGAAAC
>JAKQEZ010000364.1 GCA_029558435.1 Bacteroidota bacterium | reverse complement strand
ACCGCTTTTACGTATTTTTGCACCATGGAAACAAATAGACAAAAGAAAATAGGCGCTTTATTACAAACCGATTTAGTAGACATTCTACAAGGTGAAGTGCGCAAAAATGGGATTACGAATTTAATTATTTCGGTTTCTAAAGTAAATGTCACCTCTGATTTATCGATAGCTAAAGTATTTTTAAGTGTATTCCCATCGGAGAAAGCTCCGGAATTATTGGAAGCTGTTAAAACAAATGCTCCTTTAATTAAACATGATTTAGCACAACGTGTGAAAAACCAATTGCGTAAAGTTCCGAATTTGATTTTTTACATCGATGACAGTTTGGATTACATCGAAAAAATTGACAATGCTTTAACTGGTAGCGATAACCCAGTTATAAATCCTGATTTGTTAGACAAAAGAAAGAAATCGTAAATTGAATTTTTCTTTTTACATAGCCAAACGTTACACGGCGAGTTTTAGCAAAAATACCGCTATCAATATTATAACAGGTATTGCATCGCTTGGTATTATTGCTGGAACCATGGCGCTTTTTGTGGTGCTTTCGGCATTTAGTGGGTTGCGTAACTTTAGTATTGGGTTTACCAATGCCAGCGATCCCGATTTAAAATTGGCTCCCAAAGAAGGAAAAACACTTTTTATTACTTCCCAACAAGAAGCCTCACTAAACAACAGTAATTTAATTGCGAATTACAGCAAAGTAGTTGAAGATCGTGTGCTTTTTTTTTACGACCAAAAAGAACAAGTGGCTTATTTAAAAGGTGTTGATAGCGTATTTACCAAAGTAAGTGCTATTGACCAACATTTGTATGTAGGCAATTGGCTGGAAGATAACACCAAAGAAGTGATTGTTGGTGCCGAAATTAGCCGAAAACTCTCTCTTGGTTTGTTTGATTACACCAATAGATTAGAAGTTTACACGCCAAAACCAGGAAAAGGAACTTTTGACCGACCGGAAGATGCTTTCAATATTGCTACTTTACAACCCGTTGGGATTTACAACATCAATGAAGAAGTTGACGCGAAATATGTGTATTGTTCGTTAGATTTAGCTCAAAATGTGTTGCAATTACAGCCCAACCAAGTTTCGCACATTGAGTTTAAATTGCAACCCCATGTTTCTGAAAAAGAAGCTATAACTTTTATTGAAAAAACATTCAACAACGCCGTAACGGTAAAAACCCGAATGCAATTGAATGATGCGTTATATAAAATGCTCAATACAGAAAACGTAGTAGTTTATTTAATTTTTACTTTAGTTATTATTATTGCCTTGTTTAATTTGATTGGTGCTTTGGTAATGATTATCATTGATAAAAAAGAAAATCTAAAAACCCTTTACAACTTAGGCAATACTATTGGAACGCTTCAAAAAATATTTTTATACCAAGGTTTGTTAATCACTATTATTGGTAGCGCTATTGGATTAGTTTTAGGCAGCATCTTAATTCTTTTGCAACAGCAGTTTGAATTCTTGATGATTACGCCAAGTTTAGCCTATCCTGTGGTTTACGAATGGCAAAACATTGGAATTGTATTAGCCACGATTGCAACACTTGGATTTGCTTCTTCTTGGATTGCTTCAAGAACAGTGAGTAAAAATTTGTTTGGGTAAAAAACCACTACTCAGCTGGTAACGGTGCTCCTACAGCTACATCACATCTATGTCCATCTTGTCCGTGTGGTGGATTAATTTTTGCACCAGATATAGTTGCAGAACCTGTATTGGTATTAATTTTCATTTGCGGTTGTTCTGCCGGTTTTTGATTCACTACTTGCGGTGTCGCTTGTGGTGTTACTTGCGGTTGATTTGTAGTTGGTTGCGAATTCAAAGGTGCTCCAACAGGAATTTCACAACGATGTCCTGGTTGTCCATGCGGTGGATTGATCCCTACAGGTGTTTCAGATTGATTAGTCTGCTGCATTTGTTGTGTTTGAGCAGGTTGTGTCTGTTGATATCCAATTCGTTGTTTTAGCCATTGCTCTCCTGAAACAGGCTGGGCCGTTTGTTGAGTTTCTTCTGTTATTTTTACTTCTTCTTCTTTTTTACATGAAATTAAAAACAACGAACTTATAAGTAGCGATAAAAATACTCTCTTTTTCATTTTTTGCAATTGATTAGATTTCAAAGGTAAAACTTTATATTTTTATTTGGAAATAGATGGGTGTTAAATATTTTAGTCTGTCAATCTTTGAAAAGCTAGAATAAAGATTGAAAACGCAATTACCTTTCAAAAACAATACTGCCATCAACTATATATTCTTTAATAGAATTTCCTTCCAAAATAAAAACTAATGAAATAATGTCTTTGTTTTTTTTATCATCAATACCAATTGGTTTGTTTTTAAATTCATCCAAATTTATTTCTTACAAATAAGTAATGTATTCTAAATAAATCATTTTTTCACTTATTCCAGAAAAAGTGATGATTCTTTTACTTTTTCTATGCTTGGAAAGCGTTTCTAAATAGGGATTTCTTTTGTTTTGAAATTTTTCATTAATCTCTTTTTGTAAGAAGCTAAATTCTTCCTCATTTAATCCAACTTTTTCTAACTTTTCGGCATTATATTTATCTCTGCTG
>JAKQEZ010000354.1 GCA_029558435.1 Bacteroidota bacterium | reverse complement strand
TCTGTTTTTTCCTTTAATAAATTTCATGATGCAAATATACTGAATATCAACAAGATGAGGCCTGAAGATATTGATAAGTTATTCACATTTAGGATGTTAGTAAAGCGTGGGGGTTTTTAGACAGTTTGACGTTTTGCAGCTACCCGAAGGTGGCGATTTTACGCACCAACTTTCATTCGGAGAACTGCCGTTCAAATATACACAAAACTGTCCTACGAAGCACTTCACCGCCACTTTTGGGTAGGTGCTGTTATAAGCTGGCCATTAGTCCTCCGAGTCTATGAATTGCAGGTCTGTCAAGCGTTTTTGCAGTCGGTATGCAACTGTCTTTTTTAGTGTCGCCAGTGCGTTTGCGTATTTTTTATTTTCAGAAGGGAAGGAAATTTTTTTTAATTCAATTTTTCTCTTGGGTTGGCTTTGGCAATGTGCTTGCAAATAGGGTGGGGTGTTTCTTCTCATTGTGCAATTTGTGCAATTAATGTGCAATTGATTTATGTCTGTTCCGCCTCTCATTTCAATGTATAAAATGCTCCTGCTCCCTTTTGTCCGCTTGGTTTTAGCAATTCTTTATCAACCAATTCTGTCAGGTCGTTACTGGCTGTATTTCGGGAACAGTTGTTTAATGTTTGATATTCACTATTCGTAATTTTTCCTTTGTCTTTTGTAAACAAAACAGCTTTTACCTGTCGCTCGTTCAGGTCAAGTGATTGCAGATACTTTTCATTGTAAATGTCTTTTCTAAACTCTACTGAAATGTCGCTTGAATCATAACTAAAAACAGGTTCGGGGATTCCCGCTTGTTTACATTCTTTGATAATTTTTATAGTTCCTCGTCCCCAAGATTCAATGTAGCCACTACGAAACAAAGCATTTGCAATGTCGGGGTTGTAAGGTCGTGAGGCGTGTTTCTCTAAAAGTGTTTTCACTGTCCAGTTTTCGGGCAGTTGTCCTTCATTCCAGAAAATGATTTTGTCGCTGTAAACGCTGATTTGAATAGGAACACCACCCGAATAGTCTTTATGTGCAATAGCATTCAGTAAAGCTTCTCTAACTGCTTCTTTCGGATATTCAAATTTCTCTACACGGTTAATACCTTCGTAACTGATTTCTGCTTTGATGTATTTGGTAAACAGCAAATCCATTGTTTTCTCAATCTGTTCAAACAGGTTTCCGTGAATTTCATCCTGAAATTTCAAATCGTCATCCGATTGAAAATAACCGATTTTGATATAAGCTCCTGTTACAAATTTTTCGGGGTTGGAATGAAAAAGCAGAATAGCAGCACGTATCAGATATTCGCCTTCTTTCAACTGCAAATTCTCAATCAAATGTTCGTTGCTGTCAGTTAAGCTGTCTTCATCAATTCGCTGACTTTTGAAAGCACGTTTGCGGAAAAATTCAAATGTTTCCTGCTTCAAATCTTTTACAGAAACTTTGGGAACAGGAACTCCGTCCCAACGCTTACCCTTTTTCTGCAACAAAAATTTATCCAATGCAGCACCTTTCAATTCTTGTTTGGTGCTTCCGCTTCTTACGTGATATTGACCTTTGTAATTTACTGGATAAGGATACGGCTCTACCACAATTTCAATAAACTCGCCTTGCTTGGTCTTGTCCAAATTCACATCTACCAAAATGCCCAACGTGTCTTTTACTTTGTTCGGGATTTCTTCCATTAACCTTTTGGAATCTGAAATGCCAATCACATTTCCTGAATCATCTTTACCGATGAAAATTGTGCCACCGTTGGCATTGGCAAAACCGCATATCCATTTCAGATACTCGTCTCGCCAACTGCTTTTATATTCTATGTTTTGGGTTTCGGACATTATCTAATTATTTTATTTATTCGATTGTGTGGCTGTTAGCAATAGTTATTTGATTAAATTTTTAGTGTAAAATTCAGCAAGTTTAGTGTTATAATTCTTTTTAAGTTCCTTTGTTACTTTTTCTTTTAGCGGTTCAATTTGTTGTAGTTTCTCTTTGATGTGATATGGAAAATACAATTCAATTAGCCATTTTAAGTCAAAGTTTGTATAGTCGTAAGTCTCGTAATTGATTAACCAATTATAGTAGTCCGATTTCTTTGAAATTTCTTGAATGTTTACTTGTTTAAAGTCCACATTTAAGTAAGCAAGGCAATTTATGAAATTGAAACCTGTAAAGTTTTGAAACTTCCATTTTCCGTTCTCTTTTTTAATGTCGTATGGTGAACAACTTTCAACCACACTTTCTATGAAGCTTTTTAAAAGTTCAGGATTTTCGTCCTTAGTGAAAACACCTTTAAATGCTGCGTTCATATAAAAGTCAGCATCAAATTTTCCGTCTAAATATTCAACGGCTTTTTGTTTGATTGCTTTTTTCCCTGTCTCATCAGCAATATTCCAAGAAGCAAAAATTTGTTTTATGTCGTGAACTCTATTGCATTTTTTACAAGCCGTTGTAACATTATTGAACAATTTTTCAAAAAATGCTTTGTCATCTTCAGTCAAAACAAAATTTGCCTTTTTGAATGCTATGTCACATATTGTTTCAAGAACATCGTCACCCGAATTGTGGTGCTTATCGTCAAATGTCAGTTCAATAATTTTTTTGATTTGCTCCGCTGAAAATATTTGAATTTTTGCTTTAAAAAACTTAATAGCATAAGTCCAATTATTGTGATTAAAGTCTTCCGCAACTCGTAAATAATTTACAAATGGTTCTGTTATCGGTTTTAATTCTTCATCTGATAGTTCTGCTTTGGAAAGCAATAACATTATTTTATTGAAAATAAAACGAAGCGACTGGCGATAAGATGAAAAGTAATCTTGTTTTGAAATATCATCATTAAAATTAATGCTGTCCCAAATACCTGTTGTATATTGAAATGTAAAGAAATTTGTAATTGAGCTAATGAAACTTTGCTTTTCACTTTCAATAATTGGAATGCTTTGAATTTTATAATCGTTCAAAAGTTTTTCCAATTTCTTTTCTTCTACGAAGAAATACATAAATGATAAAAGCAAGCTGTCAAATTCTTTAAATCTGTATTCATAACTTTTATCAGTAGTAAAACTGATTAGAACACCTTCAATCCCTTTTGTTATCGCTTGTCTAAACGTGTAAAAATCATCTGTAACAATATGATTAGCTGAATAAAAAGCATATAGAATGCGAAGTTCTTCCAACAACAAGTTAATTGCATTTGTCCCCCAACTTGTCCCGCCATTGGCATAGAGTTTATTTGTGCTTAAAATACTTTCAAATTGTTCATCAATAATTTCACGACTCCAATGCAAATAATGTTTTTCTTTTACCTTAATTATTTCGTCTCTTAATTCAACAGGAATTGAAAAATCATTGATTGTGTTATGCAAGTCAATATCATCTATTTTCGGAAGTATTTGCTTGTTTTCGCTTTCCCACCAAGGGGAATCAATAAAATTGCGAATCTGTTTTATGTTGTAAAGCGACAAAAAATGAATGGCAGAATTATTTTGATTTTTACTTTTTTCAGCAACACTATTTAAAATTTGCCAACCCTTTACGTGTTCGCCAAGTTTACATAAATAATAGCCTTCGGCTAATGCTTCGTCAAGATTTTCAGAATGTGCAATCGCTTTGCCCTTTAGGTCTGTGATAAGCGTTTTTATTCTGAACTTGTGGAATTGACAAGACAAGCAATTACAATTACTATCGTAATGCTTGATTTTGATTTTATGATGCTCTATTTCCGTGTATTTTTCTCTGTAACATATACATTGAATTAAACAGTTGTTGAGAATGAGGAAAATTTCTTTTAATTTTTCTTCATACGGTTTTAACGATTCATCGCTAATTGTAACAACCGTGTTTTCAACTTTTACTTTTTGCAAAAGTTCGTGAATTGCTTTATTGCTTGTTTTGAGGCAGAAGTGCGAATATGAATCGTGAAAACTTTTTTTACTGTTAAAAATTGGAAGTCTGGAAATTGTTCTTGGGTGGATAAAATTGAACCCTTCAAATAGCTTTAAATATTCTAAAATTTGGTCAACAAGATGAAGTTCTGCATTCGGTATAAATGAATTCTTTCTTGCTGGTGTTATTACCGTAATTTCTGATGTTCCCTTTTTTGTTTTGTCGGTGTCAAATTCTGAAACAACAAAGTCCCAAACAGGTTTTATTTTTGTGGCTGAATCAAAATTATTTATCAGCTCTTGTAAAATTGTGGTGCAGTCATGAAATTTAATTTTTACACCGTGTTCGTTTAATTTGTTTTCATCGTAGTTGAAATCTTTTTTTCTATCAATAATTAAAAAGTGTAACTCATTATAGTTTTCATATTTCTTTGTTTCTACAAAGGTTTTTAATGTGTTATTAACTTTTGTGCTTGTATTGTTTGCCGTTACTTGAAAACAAATTTTTCTTTCCGTATCGTGTAAGTCAATCGTTTCGTAAGTTGGACTTCCGATTTTGTCTTTTGAAAGGTTTATTCCAAAAAGTAAATTTAGAAAATTACGAAAAAAGCCTTCTGCTGTAACAGCTTCGCTGTTTAAATTATTGGCTGTTTGCCTTTTTATAGCATCAACGTATTGACCCAATAGTTTGTCAATTTCTTCTCTATAATTTCCTGTTTGAGTTAATGCCATAAACTAATTTCCTTCCACAATTTTTATTTCTTCTTCCGTCAATTCGTAAAGTTGATAAACCAATTGGTCTATTTGGTTTTCTGCATTTTCGTTGGTTTCTCTTTGTTGCAAAAGCGTTTTTGATTTTTCAATTAGTGTATTGTCAATTCTACAAGGTAGCGTTTCAACGTAATGTGCTGGAAACTGGGCAAACGCTTTGTTTTCTCCTGTGGTTAATGATTTGTGAATAAAGTCAAACAATTTCGAGTTAAGTTGAAGAAGAATTAACGGAAGAAGTTTTGCATCGTTTGGAATGATTAGATACAGATTTTTCAAGGCAATAAATTTGTTGAAGTCCGCACAAGCAATAATTGAGTTTCCTGTTCTTCGCATTAAAATTTTATCACGCAAATAATAGTCAATGTTCGCATTGCTTTTAAGCTCTTTAGGAACAAACTTCACATAAGAACCACTGTATTTGTAAGAATATCTGTGAACGTCTTTGCCAAGCAAAATTTCTTTCCATAAATCATTGTGTTTCGTGTTTGATATATAATCATCGTTGCTTCTTGTTTCAACGCCACGATAAACGAAACAGTGATTTTTAATTTTCTCTGAGGATTTAATAATTCTGCTTACGAAATCTGGTAACTGTAATTCAAAAAACGGATTTACTCCAAATTCAAATTCTTTATTAACTTCTATAAATTTATTTCCATCTGAAAATTCCTTGAGAATAGGTTTTTGAGCCGTTTTTTCATTTTCGGAAATAAGAATTACAGTTTCAACTATAACTTCAAAAGCATTGTCTTTTAAGTTTATTAACTCTTTGTTATTTAGATTTTGAACCAATGCTCTCAACTTTGTAAAATATTTTCCATTTAACCAAGAGTTAGGAATGATGTATGAAAATTGCCCTTTGTTTTTCAAAAGTTTACTCAACGCTAATTCGATAAACAAAGCATAAGTATTCGGATTGTATTCTGCTGTTGTGTAGTTTTGATTGAAGAAGTCTAAAAAACTATTTCCAAAAGTTGATTTTAAAATAACAACATAAGGCGGATTTCCAATTACCACATCAAAGCCAACAAAATCCCCATCATCATTCAGAACTTCGGGAAATTCAAAACGCCATTCAAAAGCATTTTCAAAAATCTTGTTGGCTTTGATTTCTTCAATTTCGGTTTCAAGTTTATTGGTTTCTTCGGTCAGTTGTTGCACTTTCTTGTTCCAATCGGCTTTTTCCTTTTTACTCATTTCAAAAAGTTGGGTCTGATTGGTCATTAAGAACAAGTCGCCTGATAATTTGCGTAGCTTCTTTACTTTCGGGTCGTTCAATGATATTTCACTTCTAAAATCCGATTTTATGTCGGCAATCAGTCGTTCCATTTCTCTTTTCTGTTCCTTGCTTTCAGC
>JAKQEZ010000340.1 GCA_029558435.1 Bacteroidota bacterium | reverse complement strand
ACAAAGAACTTTTTCAAATTTGTAATTCTGTTCAAAAATCAAAATATTGGGAACAACCAAAAGGATTTTCGGAAGGAGTTTCGATTATTTCAAAGTATCTACTTTCGGATATTTCCAATCTATCAATAAATCAAGGTGAATACGGCAATTTGGAAGATTTCATCCACGAATTGACAAATGAAGATGCAACTCGCCTCTTTGAACTTGGATGGGCATTGACCAATATCACAGACAATACAAAAACAACATTTTTCAAGTATGAAATATAAATTTTTCTGGAGTGGCCCGTTTTCAAATTGGGACGAATCGCCATTTGATTATTTGGGCGTTCGCTTTAATTGCGGCGAACAAGCGATGATGTACGAAAAAGCAATGTTGTTCGACGATACTGAAATTGCAGAAAAGATATTGCAAACGAGTAATCCGTCTGAGCAGAAAAAACTTGGCAAAAAGGTCAAGAATTTCGATAGTAAGATATGGGATGAAATGAAGGTTCAAATTGTAAAAGAAATTCTCAAATGCAAATTTTCACAAAATCGGAAACATTACGAGGAGTTGATGCGGTATAAAGGACATGAATTTGTGGAAGCCAGTCCTTATGACAGAATTTGGGGAATTGGTTATTCTAAACAAGATGCACTTGATCATATTGATGATTGGGGCGAAAACTTACTCGGTAAAATTTTAACCGAACTAAGTCGAGAACTATAAATGAAAATAGCCGTAGTCGGAGGTGGAATATTTGGTTGTGTTTCTGCGATAAAACTAAGCCAATCCCACCAAGTAACCTTATTTGAACGAAATGCTGGCATCTTGCACGAAGCAAGTGGAATAAACCAGTATAGACTTCATCGTGGGTATCATTATCCACGAAGCCCAGAAACGGCTGAGCAATCACTTTGGGGGTTTCGTAAATTTGATCGTGAATATCACGATTGCAAAATCATTAAGAACGATCATCGTTATTGTATTGCATCAAACGATTCAAAGGTTAGTCGTGAAGAATATTTGAATTTTTTGCGCACCAATAGTCTGTACTATGAAATTGATTATTCAAATTGCGTGAACAATTGTCAATTGATAGTAAAGAACTGCGATGAATACCTGATTGACATTGCTTCATTTAAAATGAAACTTGTCAAACAATTGCGCGAATCCAATGTCGAGGTCAAAACAGGCACGACATTTGAAAAATCGCAAATTGCCGATTTTGATTTGGTCATAAATTGCACTTATGCGAACCTCAATTCGCTCGTGGACGAATCCGAACAAATTGACTATCAATTTGAAATTTGTGAAAAGCCAATTGTCAGGTTAG
>JAKQEZ010000320.1 GCA_029558435.1 Bacteroidota bacterium | reverse complement strand
TTTATTCTTGTCTGGGTGATATTTTAAGGCAAGTTTTCTGTATGCTTTTTTTACAGTCAAGATGTCCGCCCCGAAGTCTATTTCTAATGTTTTGTAATAGTCTTTCATTGTACCGCTGTTTGTTTAAGGTTACACACAACGGTTTTTGGCTTGGCGAAGTGGCGGATTATTAGCACAAAACTTCATTTGAAAAACTGAACTTGAACCTTGCACTAAACTGTCATAGAAGCACGTCCCCAGCCATTTTGCCAAACCAATGTTAGCACTTCGCCCTTCTTTTCTGTCGCGGTTGTTCGTTGTCATTTCGTGTCAGTCTTGTTGCGTTGGATTGGTGGCTCTTTTGCTGTTTTTTGCTTGGCTTTGTGCGGTTGGAATAACTGCAAATGTGCCACCAAATGCGTTGGCTATTTTAAATAAATTTCATCTCTTACATAAGTGTTGTTGAGCCAAAAACAGTGTTTCGTATATTCTTTTGCTTTCGTCAATTTGTCTTTGGTCGGCAAAGGATAAGTGTCTGCTGCGTTTGTGGCGTGTGGTCTTACGTGTGATACTGAATTGAATGATTTGTTTGGAAAATTTGTGTAACGTGTCGTCCCGATTACTTCTTTCACGATTTTACCTTTTGAAACAATTTCTTTTGTTTTTGCCCAAACTTTTTCTGCTTTAAGAATGTCAGCATAAGGCATATTCCAAAACTTAACTTTTCTCAAAACCAATTGCTCGTTTTCAAATTGAAAAAACACGAACAAAAACTTATGTTCTAAAATGTCTTTGAAATTGGAGTCGTCCCATTCTTCAGTTACGATTTCTTCGTATTTGAAATTTGGAAACGAAATATCTTCTTTTGGTAAATTGTTTTCTTTTAGTCTTACAGTTTTCACAATAATTTCAGCTTTTTCAAACTCTTCAATTTCTTTGTCGAGTTCAATTCCTAAAATTGCTTTTGTAAGATTTGCATAGAAGCTCTTTGCAGTTATATTTAATTCAACACCTGTAGATGCAAGTATTTCCTCAATCGTCTTTCCGTAATAGGGTTTGAATTTAGCAATTACAATTTCTTCTATAGTCTGCTTTTTGGCAACCGCTACTGATGGAATTAATTTGCCGTAAACACCTGTTGCGTCATTTGCAATTGAAGCAATAATATGATTTACATAACCTTGTTTTAGTGAGTAAGCTCTTTGTTTGGCTGGAATATCGCTAAAAGGTTGTTTCCGAACTGATGATGCGTTTGCTCCTTTTGTGCAAGCACCCAAATAAAAAGTATCACCTTCTGAAAGTTCGTGTGCTTTTCCGTCAGCAATTTTTTGTTTGATTAACTCCCAATCCTTTTTTATTATTTCTAAGTCTGTGCTTGGAAAATTCCACTCGTCAACAAGTTTTATTAGGTAATCTAAAATGTCATAACCCGCTTGATGTAAATAGAAAATCAAAAGAATATTTGCGTTCTTTTTCCAAAAGTCGCTGTCCTCAAATTGTTGATTTACAACTTCTAGGTAGTTGATAATGTTTAATACCAATCGTTCTTTTGAACGATATTCATTGTTCTTTAACTGTTTTAAAGGAGAGGTTTTGAGTTCCATACCAATTTCAAAGAAGTCTGCTTCTGATTTGGAGTTTGGATCATAACCAAAATAAAACTTCTCAAGTATCTGTCCGAAGTTTCCTTTACCTGTGTAGTTATGCTGTAATATTATAGGGTCGCAAATCTCTCTTAAAGTTTTTCCTTTAAGCAACTTTGCATAATCAATGACTGATTTTTTATCTTTCGAATTGTAAGGTAGTTTATTGGCCATTCGCATCAGCTATTATTTCAAAATCTAAAATATTTTCTTGATTATTAAACGAATAGCATACAAGTTTTGCATTCTTCCATTCAGCAGACACAGATGGCCTAACTCCGTGAATAAATCTCCTTTCCACAATTTGATTAAAGTGCAATAATGCATCTTCTGTATAACCAGCCCCAATCATAAAAGCTTGTATCATACTATAATCTCCATAGGCGTATTCATTTTTAACCCAATCAACATATTTCATTAGTTGTAAAATATCTTGAGTATCAATAATTCCCTTTTTTATTTCAACCACTAGATAGTGAGAGATTGTTGGGTTTTGGTTTTGGATAAATTTATAGCCAAAAACGTCCATTTTATCCATATAATCAATTGGCTTAAATGGTGATGCGATTACTTGATGTGTCAAATAATCCCAATTACCAAATATATCTATTGTTGCTTGGTGATTAGAAGTTAATTGAAATATTAATGCCGCTTCAATGGCCATTTCGTGTTTTAAACTGCCATCGATATTATTTATGGTGTTTAAAAAAGGGGCTACAGAAAAACTATAAGCATTATTATGAATTGTCTTATTTCTTATTTCATTGTGAAAAGCAATGTAATTGCTATGAAATGTGTTTTGAGCATCTGGATTGTCAACAGCATTTATGTTTCTCCTTAATAGTATATTTTTAAATGCTTGATTTTCTTCATCTGAAAATTTAATGAAACTCAATTTCCAAAAAGCACGTAAAATCTTAAAACTGCTTGGGGATGATGCTAAAATTTCATCCATATCAATCCCGTTTCTAAAAAATAATGGAAATGGAATAAATGTGCAAATGAATCTACTATTTAAACTTTCATCATTCCCTAAATCTAAAAGTAAACTTTCTTGAATGTCCTCATAGTTTTGAACTGTTGGAAAATTGGCATTAGGGTAGTTTAAAAACTTACATTGGTTATTAATGTTAACAAGTGAACCAATGCCGTAAATTTTTCTTTTGATAAAAAAATACACGTTATCTCCCTCTTTCATTGAGCAATAATCAGCAAATGTGCCTTCGTGATGAATTCCCCATACATTGCCTGGCTCTGATAATCTTGTGGAATAAATACCTTTGTTTATACAATCGATTAATGAATCTTCATTATCTAGACTGAATAGGAATCCTGCCATATTTTTTTCTTTTGATTAATTTTGATGTTAAGTTCTATTCCAATTTTTTCAATTACTCCGACAACTAATGCATTGCCCATAAAAAAGGCTCTTTTTGTATCTGATACTCCTTCAAGTTTTGTGTGGTCGTCTGGAAACATATTTAAACGTTCAAGTTCAACTGGTGAAAGTCTTCTGTAACCTTTTGGAGTTTGGATTACGTGTTTAAATCTTGATGGTGATTTTCCACCTTCACCGGTAATAATTGTTCTTGAGGGTTTGTCTAATGGGTCTGGGAAAATCATTCCACCTTCACTGTAATGATACTCAAAGCCTTGTGCGTTTTTTCGCATTTCCTTTTTTGGACCTTTTAGATAAATCCATTTGTCAAGGTCATTTTTGTCAATGTAAAATTCTGATGTCACTTCTCCGTTTTGGATTAGGTCTTTTAAAATTGTGAAATTTCCATCATAGTTTGGTTTTGTCTTAAGAGTTGTAACCAAACCGTTTATCATTAATCCTGTATTTTCAAAAAGTCCTGTTGTTCCGTTTTTGTTGAAGTTTTCAGAAATTGAAACAATATCGCCTTTGAGTTTAAATTCAGTAGGAAATAACGAATTTTCAGAGGTTACGGGGAAAGCTTCCGCTAAAGTTCCCTCCTCTAAAATCCATTCACTAGGAGTAACTTCTTTTATACTTTCGTAAATACTAGTTCCTTGCAAATAAGCCAAAATAAAAACTCTTCTTCGTCTTTGAGGCATTCCAAAATCCGCTGCATTTATAACTCTCCATTCTACAGCATAGCCCAATTCATTTAAACTTTGTAAGATAATAGCAAAGTCTCGTCCTCGTTGACCCGATGGAGAAATAAGAAGTCTGTCAACATTTTCAAGGAATAAATACTTTGGTTTATTTACTTTTTCTGAAATTATTTTGTGAATACTCCACCACAAAACTCCTTTCTTGCCGATTAGTCCTTTTGAGTTCTTTAAGGTTGTAGCAACTGAATAGTCTTGACAAGGAAAGCCACCTACCAACAAATCGTGGTCAGGAATGCTCGAAACATCAACTTGAGCAATGTCTTCATTAGAATGTCCGTTTTTTCCAAAACGATTTTCATAAACCAAAGAAGCGTGTTGCGTTTTTGTCGATGGTTCCCACTGGTTGCTCCAAACCACTTTGTAAGGTGATTTTAGCGATTTTTTATATCCTGATGATGCAGATTTTCCTTTCCATCCTTCAAGTCCAAGACGAAAGCCACCTACGCCTGCAAATAATTCTACGACTTTAATTTCATTTTCCATTGTGAACAGTTTTTAGGTATTTCACTTTTTCCTCAGCAACTTTTAAGATACTTAGATCTGCTTCTTCGTCAAGAATTTTATAAGCGATAACATCACTTAAAAAATCATTCTGCAATTCTTTTTCGTCAACTTTAAAAAAGTCCGCAACTTGCTTAATAATTTGCTTTGTCGGCTGTCTTTCGTTGCGTTCAATCTTTGCTAAAAGCGAAGTGTCAATACTAATTTGTTCTGAAACAAATTTCAAAGTCAAGCCCGCTTCTTCTCTTAGATGTCTAAGATGTTCTCCAAATGATTTTGTCTGCTTAATTGTTGCCATATTGGTCAAATAATGTCCAAAAATAAGTATAATAATTTTATGGACAAAAAAAGTCCAAAGAAGTTTTCAACAATGTTTGGGTGGTGGGTGGGCTTGGGTGTGTCGGGCAAAATTAAATGTGCTGTTTGGGGTCGGCTTTAGGTTGGGAAAACAGCTCTTTTAATTTTGCGAAGCGTTGGCATTTTTCTGTTCGTTTGTTGTCGGTCGTGTCGGTCTTTAGGGTGAGTGCTAACGGTTTGCAAATTGGCGATGGAGTCGACTTTAAGCACAAATGTTGAATAGAATTACTACCGTTCAACCTTGGACAAAAGCTCAATAGAAGCATTTCACCGGCTCTATTGCCAATTTGTTTGTTATGCACAGCCTTTCTTTCGTCCTTAATTAGTGTCATCGTAATACATTTTTGTTTTTCATTGTCAATGTAGTGCTGTTACGTTTACTTTTTCTATTCCAATTAGTCGTAGCTCAATGTGTCTGTCTTTAGCTTTAGTTTCAAATTCACTAATAATTTCAAGAATGTCGTAGTCAATGAAATTACATTCGCTACCGTCAATTGTCAGCACATTATATTCTGCAACTTCGTCTAATGATTTTCTCAAATTTACTTTGTTTAAAAATGTAACATTGCTGTTGAGTTTGATATATTCTGTATCAATTCCATTTATCACTTTCTTGGTTATTTTATATTCTGCCTTAAAATTGTTTCGAATAATGAAGTAAGTAGAAATTAGCAAGCCAATGCTAACGCCAATCAATAAATCGGTTGCAAGAATGACAAGGATGGTTAAAATGAAAGGCATAAACTGTTTCCAACCTAAACTCCACATACTGCGATAGAGTTTTGGTTTTGTCAGATTGTATCCTGTGATGATAAGAATGGCTGCAAGCGAAGCGTAAGGAATTTTGTTGAGTAGAAAGGGAACAAGTAATACTGCAAGTAAAAGAAAAAGTCCGTGCGTAAAAGCAGAAAGTTTTGTTTTTGCGCCTGCGTCCACATTTGCCGAACCTCTAACAACTACTGCTGTCATTGGTATTGCACCCAATAGTCCGCAAGTCATATTTCCTATTCCCTGTGCAACCAATTCCCGATTAACAGGTGTAATACGGTTATGTCTGTCCAATTTATCAATAGCTTCAACACCAAGCAAGGTTTCAAGAGTTGCAAGCAGTCCGATTGTTAATCCATCCTTCCAAATTTCAGAATTGCTGAACAACTTAGTGAAATCTGGAAACGAAATGTCTGCGAAGATGTCTGATGGAATATTTACTAATTGTGTTTGCTTGAGTGAAAAGCCGGAAGCTACGTTGGTGAAAAGAATATTGATGACCACACCTACTATCACAATTACTAATGGTGCAGGAATTATTTTTATTTTTTTAAAAAATGGGAACTGAAGCAAAATGTAAGCTAAAACTGAAAGGATGGAAATTAATATTGCTCCGCTTGTTATATGCTGATTAAAATTGTCAACATTTTCACCGAAATGATTTGTTGAAAATAATTTTAGGAACCCGCCTGTCCAAAAGTCAGGTTGGTTATAACCTAATGCAATGGGAATTTGTTTTGAAATGAGCATTACACCGATTGCTGCCAACATTCCTTTGATAACCGATGATGGAAAATAGTTTGCAATTACACCAAGTTTCAGAATCCCTAAAAGCAATTGAAACAGCCCTGCAACAATTACAGCAAGCAAAAATATTTTAAAGTCACCTAACGAAATTATAGAACCTGCAACCAATGTTGTCAAGCCAGCGGCTGGTCCTGATACCGCAAGTTGCGAACCACTGATAAGCGAAACTACAAGTCCGCCAATGATACCTGATAAAAGTCCTGCATAAAGTGGTGCTCCCGATGCTAAGGCAATTCCCAAACAGAGTGGAAGTGCAACAAGGAAAACTGAAAGTCCAGCAGGTAAATCATGTTTAAGCCAAATAATTCTGTAATACTTAATTGTTCTTTTCATTCGTATGAAGTGTCATTGTATTCTGTCAAAGGTAAAGTGAATGCTTGATGTGGTGTCGCAATAAGGTTGTGCATAACGGTTCGGGTATTGCCGAAGGCAGGGAATTAACAGCACAAAAGTAACATAGATGCAGAAAGTTGAATTACATACCAAAGTTTGTTCGGAGCAGGTCAGCCCTGCTTTTGGCAATACCTTGTTAGCACCAGTGCCTTCATCGGTGGTGTTCAATGAGGATTGTATGGTAGGGTTAAAACGCTTTCCTGATGGCTATTTTGATTTAGCAATTTGCGATATTCCTTATGGTATAAACGTAGGGCAAATGGCATATTTGAAAGAAACCAAAACCACAGTAAAGCAAAAGAATGGCACAAGGCTAAACGGCAACCGAAACAAAGAAGTTTATACCCAAAAGGATTGGGATAAAGAACCGCCAACGCAGGAATATTTTGACGAATTGAAACGAGTAAGTAAGGAGCAAATAATTTTTGGTATTGAATATGTTAATTGGCAAGGTGTAGGAACTGGCAGGATTAAGTGGAACAAAGGCGTAGCTGAAGGAATGAGTTTTAAGCCTTACGAAATGGCTTATTGCTCAATGATTGATGAAGAAATTGAATTGCCTTTGTTGTGGGCTGGAATGTGCCAAGCAAAGAGCCTAAGCGAACCAATGACACAGCAA
This sequence comes from Bacteroidota bacterium, assembly GCA_029558435.1. The sequence continues at coordinate 1,149 of JAKQEZ010000320.1, read as the reverse complement.
GGCAATAAGCAACTAAACGAAAAGCGAATACATCCTTGCCATAAGCCTGTTTTGCTTTACCAAAAATTAATTTCGGATTATGGATTTGAAGGCTGCAAAATACTTGATACTCACGTTGGCGGTGGTAGCAGTAGGGTCGCAGCTAAAAAAGCAAATTGCGAATATGTCGGGTTTGAAATTGACCCTGAGTATTGGCACAAACAAGAAAAGCGTTTTAACATCTATGTCAGTCAGCTTACTTTATGGTAGGGTGTCCGCAGGCATTGGTGCTAACGGACAGCGGTATGTTTTTGTTGCCGATTACGGAGCACTTCACTGTCAAGCCACGATGAAGTTTGAAGCGAGCCACAGCCGTTGATTTCAGCACTATCTCGGCAATAAAATATACCGCATGTTACCAACTGGGCGTTCTGTCTTTCAGTCATTTACAAACTTGTCTTTTCAAACGAAATACTGTCCAAAAATACTAATTTTCCTTTTATCTGACTTTAAAAGATTTAGTTTTTTCGTGTCGGAAAATCAGAATGGGGAGAGGCAAGTTCTTTGGCTGGTTTTGCTGGTGTATGGGCTTTATGTGCGACCAGACAATGTGCTTGCCTGTGTGTTGAATTATTATTGTTGATAAATATTTTAATTTTATTGTAGATTATAAGTATCATTTTATTACCTTTGTACAAATTTGAAAAAGTCATGCTAATACAAGAAAATATTAATTCTAAGCAAATTACTTTTTATCTAAACAAGATTATTTCTGGACAGACTGGATTTGAACAGAATTTAGATAAAAAGCACAGAAAACAAAATGGAGTATTCCTTACTAATTCTATGAATACTGTTGAAAATATTTTAAGTGTCATTGAAATTGACTCCGATATTTTTTGCAAGCGTATTCTTGAACCTTCATGTGGTCAAGGTATTTTCATTTTAAAAATCATTGCTGAAGTATTTCAAAAATTTCCTGATAAAAGGTTAATTGATGGATTTATTTCAAATAATCTTTTCTTTGTCGATGTTCAAGAAGAAATGATTGAAAAAACAAAATCTAATATTAAATCGCTTTATAAATACCTTTTAGGGATAGAATATACAGGTACATTTAATTCTATTACATGGGATTTCACAGATAAAGAACCAATTAAAACAACCTTA
>JAKQEZ010000308.1 GCA_029558435.1 Bacteroidota bacterium | reverse complement strand
CTCATTGCCGACCCTATGTTTTTTATTTTTTCCCCACCCGCATTTTTTAAAAACAATTTTATGCCAGCACGCAAGTGGCACATTTGGCTTTGCCCCAACGCACAAAGCCAATCCTTCGCAAAGCCAAAAGAGCCACTTTTTGCCAACGCACAGACTGATTAACGTGATTAAAAAAGTAACTTTGACCGATAAAAATTATAGATGATTAAAGAGCAACAAATAGAAGATAGTTTAATTGCCAAACTGACTGACCTGAAATACAGTTACAGGGCGGACATAAAGGACAGGGCTTCGCTGGAAAAGAATTTCCGTGAAAAATTTCAGGTTCTCAACAGAGTGAACCTGACTGACGCTGAATTTGCCAGACTACGGGACGAAATAATCAATTCAGACGTTTTTGCTTCCTCTAAACGATTACGTGAAATAAACACTTTCAGCCGTGAGGACGGAACGCCTTTGCATTACACCTTGGTAAACATAAAAGACTGGTGCAAAAACGAATTTGAGGTTATCAATCAACTTCGCATAAATACAGAAAACAGCAACCACCGTTACGATGTGATTTTATTGATTAACGGAATTCCTGTTGTTCAAATAGAATTAAAAACGCTTGAAGTAAGCCCACGAAAAGCCATGCAGCAAATTGTGGACTACAAAAGCGACCCAGGCAATGGTTACACAAACTCATTGCTTTGTTTCATGCAGCTTTTTATTGTTACCAATCGCAGTAATACCTATTATTTCGCTAACAACAACCCTTCTCATTTCAGCTTTAATGCTGACGAGCAATTTTTACCCGTTTATCAATTTGCCAGTGAGGACAATAAAAAAATTACACACATAGACGACTTTTCAGAAAAGTTTTTGAGCAAATGCACCTTGAGCCAAATGATAAGCAAATACATGGTATTGGTGGCAAGCGAACAAAAGTTGTTGGTGATGCGACCTTATCAGATTTATGCAGTTAAGGCAATTGTAAATTCCATTCAGGAACACAAAGGCAACGGCTACATTTGGCACACAACAGGAAGCGGAAAAACGCTGACATCTTTCAAAGCATCTACCCTACTCAAAGACAATCCGAATATTGAAAAATGTTTGTTTGTGGTTGACCGCAAAGACTTGGATAGACAAACCCGTGAGGAGTTCAATAAGTTTCAGGAAGGTTGCGTGGAGGAAAACACCAATACCGAAACATTGGTAAGAAGAATGCTTTCGGAAGATTACGCTAACAAAGTAATTGTTACGACCATTCAAAAATTGGGTTTAGCATTAGACCCGAACAACAAGAACAACTATAAAGAACGTTTACAACCGTTAAGTGACAAACGCATCGTTTTCATATTTGACGAGTGCCACCGTTCACAGTTTGGCGAAAACCACAAAGCCATCAAGGAGTTTTTCCCGAAAGCACAGTTATTTGGATTTACAGGAACACCGATTTTTGACGACAATGCAACCTACAAGCAAATTGACGGAACAGTTGGTTCTTATGTAACAACCAAAGACATATTCCAAAATCCGCTACACAACTATACCATAACTCATGCAATAGAAGATAGAAACGTATTGCGTTTTCATATTGACTATTTCAAGCCTGAAAAAAATGTAACAGTTGGAAGCACCGACCATAAAAAAGCGGTTGTAAATGCTATTCTAAAAAAACACGATGCTGCAACACACAGCAAACGCTTTAACGCATTATTGGCAACTGCTTCTATCAATGATGCTATTGAATATTACGAACTATTCAAAGACATTCAGGCAAGCAAAGCCAAAGAAGATGAAAACTTTGTTACTTTAAATATTGCTTGTGTATTTTCTCCACCTGCCGAAGGAAACAAAGACGTTCAGCAATTGCAGGAAGATTTACAACAAGAGAAAGCTGACAACAAAGTTGAACCTGAAAAGAAGAAAAAAGCATTGGAAGCCATTATCAGCGATTACAATAAACAGTATGGCTCAAATCATAAAATCACTGAATTTGACTTGTATTACCAAGATGTTCAGCAACGCATAAAATTTCAGAAGTTCAGCAATGCCGACTATCCACGCAAGAACAAAATTGATTTGGTGATTGTGGTGGATATGTTGCTTACTGGTTTTGACAGTAAATACCTGAACACGTTGTATGTGGACAAGAATTTAAAATTCCACGGATTGATTCAGGCATTCAGTCGAACCAACCGTATTTTAAATGATACCAAACCTTACGGTAACATTTTAGATTTCAGGCAACAACAAGCCGAGGTGGACAGAGCCATTGCCCTATTCAGTGGAGAAGATACAGGACGAGCCAAAGAAATTTGGTTGGTTGACCCTGCTCCGAAAGTGATTGAAAAATACCAAGAGGCAGTGAAGGCAATGGAAAAATGGATGGAAGACAAAAACATGGTAGCTGAACCGCAAGAAGTTTACAACATCAAAGGCGATGCGGCTCGTGTGGAGTTTATCAACCGCTTTAAAGAAGTGCAACGCCTGAAAACACAGCTTGATCAATACACCGATTTAAGCGAAGAGCAGAAAGCAAAAATTGACGAGCTGATGCCAGAAGAGCAATTGCGTTCGTTCCGTAGTTCGTATTTGGAAATTGCGAAGCAACTCAAAGAAATTCAGCAAAAAGAAGGCGACAAAGCACCTGAAAATATTCAGCAATTAGATTTTGAGTTTGTGTTGTTTGCTTCTTCGGTGGTGGATTATGATTACATCATGAACCTGATTGCCAAATACACACAGGGCACACCGAAAAAGCAGAAAATGACCCGTGACCAACTCATTGCTGTATTGAGCAGCAGTGCCAACCTGATGGAAGAAAGGGAAGACATCATTGACTACATCAAAACATTGGAAGTTGGCAAGGCATTAAACGAGCATGAAATAAAAGACGGCTATCAAAACTTTAAGGAAGAAAAAATTGCCAAACGATTAGCAGAAATAGCCAACAATAATGGCTTGGAGGTTTCGGCTTTGCAGCAATTTACAGATGCCATCATTAGCCGAATGATTTTTGATGCCGACAAACTAAGTGAACTCTTTGAACCTTTGGATTTAGGTTGGAAAGAACGCACCAAAAGAGAATTGGCATTGATGGAAGAATTAACACCTATTTTAAAAAAGAAAGCCGAAGGGCGAGAAATATCAGGACTGAAAGCGTATGAGTAAGAACAACGAAAATAAATTGGTGCCGAGACTGAGGTTTCCTGAGTTTATTAATGATAAATGGGCTGAAGTTTCGATAAGTAAACTTGGAGAAACTATTAGTGGTTTAGCTGGTAAATCAGGAAAAGATTTCGGAACAGGAAGACCTTTTGTTACATTTAAACAAGTTTTTGATTCTGCGAAAGTTGACTTTTCAAAATGTAGTCTGGTTGAAATAGCAGAAAATGAGAATCAAAACACTTTATCAAAAGGTGATATTCTTTTCACAACCTCCTCTGAAACTCCACACGAAGTTGGGTTTGCATCTGTAGTCCTGACAGAACCGAATGAACCAACATATTTAAATAGTTTCTGCTTTGCTTTTAGACCCATTTCAATAGAACAACTACAACCTGCATTTTCACAATTTTTATTTCATAGTCCTGCATATAGAAAATCAATTGGGATTTTAGCTCAAGGCATTACACGTTTTAATATATCAAAGGGAGCATTTCTTAAATTAAAAGTGTCATTACCTAAAAATCAAAAAGAACAACAAAAAATCGCTGCTTGCCTTTCTTCATTAGATGAAGTTATCACAGCCGAGAGCCAAAAGCTGGAAGTGCTGAAAGACCACAAGAGAGGCTTACTTCAGAATCTGTTGCCAGTTGGCAAGGAGACAATTCCTAAACTCAGATTTAAAGAGTTTCAAAATGCTGATGAATGGAATGAAGATACATTGGCTAATATTGCAAGTTTTCGCAGAGGTAGTTTTCCTCAACCTTACGGACTACCTAAATGGTATGATGATGAAAATGGAATGCCATTCATTCAAGTATTTGATGTGGGTGAAGATTTCCGACTTAAACCAACTACAAAGCGGAAAATCAGTAGTCTTGCTGCGGAACAAAGTGTTTTCATCCCTAAAGGAACATTAATTATTACCATCCAAGGTTCTATTGGAAGGGTAGCTATTACGCAATATGATGCTTACATTGATAGAACTCTACTTCTCTTTGAAGAATTTTACCAAGAAGTTGACATCACATTTTTCGCCTACACAATATTCTTGCTTTTTGAAATTGAAAAACAGAAAGCACCTGGGGGCATAATCAAAACCATTACAAAAGAAGTATTGAGCAGCTTCGTAGTTAAATTACCATCAATTGAGGAACAACAAAAAATCGCATCTTGTCTTACATCATTGGATGAACTAATTTCTGCTCAAACAGAAAAAATAGAATCCCTGCAATTTCATAAAAAAGGTTTATTGCAAGGTTTGTTTCCTAATGTAAATGAAGTAACGGAATGAGTAGTTTAAAAGAGATAGCACAAAAATTAAAAGAAAGTAACGAGCCTATTACTCTAATCTATGCTTTCAACTCAACCGGAAAGACAAAATTGTCGGTTGAATATAAAAACTTGACCAAGAAAGAAGATGGCAAACATTCCGGAGTTTATTACAATGCTTACAGTGAAGATTTATTTCGATGGGACAATGATGAACCGCATGATAATGAAAACATGCGACTTGAGGTAATACCAAGTAGCCTAAATCCTTATTTCAGCTCTATTATTGAAAATCCAGACCTGCTTGTTGAAAAACTTGCACGTTATTTACCATCCTACACCTTTTCATTTGACATAAACGCCAATCCTGAAATTGGAATTGATGCAATTCGCTTTGCAAGAGGCGAAGAACAAAACATAAAAATATCAAGAGGTGAAGAAAGAATATTTGTATGGTGCTTTTTTCTTGCCCTGTTCGATGCAGATGCATGGACAGGCGAACAAGATGCACACTTTTTCATTGACGACCCTGTATCAAGTTTAGATGACCATAATATTTTCATTACAGCAGACTCAATCGTTCAGCTTATAGATGATAAAATTGAAAAGTCTCAAAAAAGACTTATTATAACTACACACCATATTGGGCTATACTCTATTCTGTTCGACAGATTAAGAAAAGGAGAAAAAAGCGATAAATACAAAAACCTTTGTAAGCCACAAATCCTAACCAAGCATGGAGATGACTTTGATTTACAGAATCACACCAAAGATGTATTTCTATTTCATCTTCACTTAATGCAGACATTAGAAGAAGCAAAGAATAGCAAATTATACATTTTTCATTTTGTGCTATTGAGGCAATTGCTTGAGAATATTTCATCTTTCATCGGTTCAGGCAGGGTTGGTTTTATTCTATCAGAAATCAACGTGGCGAATCCAAATGAAACATTAGAAATGATTAACTCACTTTCTCATCAGAATGTGTATCGTTTCCAATTCAATGAAATGTCGCCTCAGCAAATTGATTTGTTCAAAGATGTCTTTGACAAATTACAAACCAAATACAATTTCAAATTCTAAAATCGGCAATGACAGAAAATAATCAAACACAATTAGGCAATACACTTTGGAAAATCGCTGACGAATTGCGTGGAGCAATGAACGCAGATCAGTTCCGTGATTATATGCTTTCGTTTTTGTTCCTACGTTACCTAAGCGACAATTACGAAGCAGCAGCCAAAAAGGAATTAGGGAAAGATTATCCCACATTGAAAGACAACGACAAGCGGACTCCGCTTGCTGTGTGGTATGAACAGAACAAAGCCGATGTGGCAGAGTTTGAAAAGCAAATGCGTAGAAAGGTTCACTATGTTATTGAGCCTTCCCATTTATGGAACAGCATTGCCGAATTGGCTAAAACACAAAGCAAAGAATTGCTTCGCACCTTGCAGGAAGGTTTTAAATACATCGAAAACGAATCCTTTGAAAGCACCTTTCAAGGTTTGTTTTCTGAAATCAATTTAGATTCTGATAAACTTGGTAAGAACTACGAAGAACGAAATAAAAAGTTATGCAACATCATTCAAAAGATTGCGGAAGGCATCAACAGCTTTGATAAAAACGTTGACTACTTAGGCGATGCCTACGAATTTTTGATTGGCAAATTTGCTGCTGGTTCAGGACAAAAAGCAGGAGAATTTTATACTCCTCAAAGAATTTCAGATATACTTTCTTCTATTGTGATACTTGACAGCCAAGACCCAAGCAAAGGCGAAAAGAAAAAGATTGAACGAGTATTAGACTTTGCCTGTGGTTCGGGTTCATTGTTGCTCAATGTTCGTAAAAAAATGACGGATGCGAAAGGGACAATCGGTAAAATATTCGGTCAAGAGAAAAATATTACAACCTACAACTTAGCAAGAATGAACATGCTGTTGCATGGCGTGAAGGACACAGAATTTCAAATTCATCACGGAGATACTTTGGTCAATGATTGGGAGATTTTAAATGAAATAAATCCTTCAAAGAAATTAGAGTTTGATGCCATTGTAGCCAATCCACCTTTTAGCTACCGTTGGGAACCATCGGAAGAAATGGGACAAGATTTCCGCTTCAAAAGTTACGGACTTGCACCAAAGTCGGCAGCCGACTTTGCTTTTCTGTTACACGGTTTTCACTTCCTGAGTAAAGAGGGAACAATGGCAATCATTTTGCCACACGGTGTTTTATTCCGAAGTGGTTCAGAAGAAAAAATCAGAAGAAAACTTTTGGAAGACGGCAACATCGACACAGTAATCGGACTTCCTGCAAACCTGTTTTTCTCGACAGGTATTCCAGTTTGTATTTTGGTTTTAAAGAAGTGCAAAAAGTTTGACGATGTTTTATTCATCAATGCCGTTGACCACTTTGAAAAAGGCAAACGACAAAACAACTTACTGCCTGAAAACATTGCCAAGATTGTTGAAACATACAGAGACCGAAAAGAAGAAATCCGTTATTCTCGGAGAGTATCAATGGACGAAATCATTAAGAACGAATTCAACTTGAATATTTCACGCTATGTAAGCACATCATTAGACGAAGAAATAGTTGACCTGAAAGAAGTAAACAAAAAACTCGTTGACCTTGACAAGGACATAACCAAAGCAAGAGAGACACATAATAAATTTTTAAAGGAATTGGGATTGCCTCCAATATAACATGATGAAATGCCAAAGCTATTTGCAAGCACATTGCCAAAGCCGCACAAGCCAACGCACATACCAAAGCTTTGTCAAAGAGCTTGCAAAGCCAACGCAGGACAAAATTGTTTTTAAAAAATTTCCCGACCCTTCAAAAAAAAATAAAAAACGCAACGCACAACCCGACAGACAATGACACGGAAACTCAATACTGACAATGGTTTGCAACGACGGACGAAAGAACACCAGCCGGTAACAGCGATTTGGCGTAATGGCGGGTTCAGTGCTTCGTATGACAGTTTTGTGGTAGGTTCAAGTGCAGTGCTTCGATTGAACTTTTGTGCTAAAAATCCGCCACAACGCCAAGCCGCCAAACGTTACAAGCAAGCCTAAGAAAAAGGACAGCGACATGAAAATTGACAAGACGACATACAGAGACAAAGAAGAAAATAAAATCGGTCTGACTGCCGACCACACAAGCCGACCCGATAAAGTTTTATTTTTTGCCGACCCAC
>JAKQEZ010000298.1 GCA_029558435.1 Bacteroidota bacterium | reverse complement strand
TAAGGTTTGGCGTATTGCAATACTTGTTTTAAAGATTTGGAACGAATTACTTTCATTTATTGTTGTTTATTTTCTGTTATCTGTTATCTGTTGTCTGTTATTTGTTGTCTAAATTCTAACCTTTATTTTCTATAAAAGGATATTTTACTTTAACTAAATACAATCCGTGTGCGGGAACTGAAAATCCGGCTTGACTACGGTTTTTGCTTTCTATGATTTGTTTCAGTTGGTTTTCGTCAATTTTATGAGTTCCAATGTTAATCATGGTTCCAACAATTGCTCGCACCATATTTCGAAGAAAACGATCTGCTGTTATGGTGAATTTTAATTGATTTTCATTTTGTTCCCAATACGCTTCCGAGATTTTACAATTAAATGTGTTAACATCGGTATGAACTTTAGAAAAGCATTCGAAATCTGTGTATTCAAACAAAATTTTACATGCGTTATTCATTGCATCAACATCCAATGTCTGGTGACAATACCAACTTCCCTCTTGAATAAATGCATCTTTATACGTGTGAATGTAATATTCGTAAGTTCGGCTGCTAGCATCAAATCGGGCATGAGCTTCCTTATCGACTTCAAAAATACGGTAAACTACAATATCAATGGGTAAAAAGGAATTGAGTTTTTTGGTTAAAATACAACTATCCAAAGTTTGTTCGGTATCAAAATGAGCGAACATTTGTTTGGCATGCACACCCGCATCGGTTCTTCCGGCACCAACAATTGCAATCGTTTCACGAAGTAGAGTAGAAAGCGCCTTTTCTAGCGTTTCCTGTACAGAAGTTGCATCAGGTTGACTTTGAAAACCGTGGTAGTTTTTTCCGTTGTAGGCGAATTCTATGAAATATCTCAAAATAAAGTGGTTCAGTTTTTTTTCAATAGCATGCAAATTTACAAAATTCAAAAGTAATGTTTCACTCAAATTGTGATAATAAAAACTTAATTTTGTCTTATGAAGAAAATTCTATTGTTATCCGATACGCACAGTCATATTGATGATGTTGTTTTGAAATATGTAAACCAAGCCGATGAAGTTTGGCATGCTGGTGATATTGGTGATATAGTGGTAACAGACACCATAAAAAAACTAAAACCATTACGTGCGGTTTTTGGGAATATTGATAATCAGGATGCTAGAAAAGAGTTTCCATTGCACAATCGTTTTTTTTGTGAAGGAGTTGATGTTTGGATTACGCACATTGGCGGTTATCCAGGGAAATACAATATTGAAATTCGTGATGAAATAAGTAAAAATCCACCAAAATTATTCATTTGCGGTCATTCCCATATATTAAAAGTGCAATTTGATAAGAAACTGAATTTACTCCACATGAATCCAGGAGCAGCAGGAAAACACGGATTTCATCAAGTACGAACCATGTTGCGTTTTGTAATTGATGGCGATAAAATTCAGCAATTGGAAGTGGTTGAGTTGGGTAATAGGTGATGGATGATAGGTGATTGTCAGTTCGAGTGGATTCGAGAACTTTTTTTAATTAACGAGTCTCGACTTCGCTCGACTTGACAGAGTTGAGTTCTTTAAAATAATTTAATTTTAACGGTGTCACCCTGAGCGAAGTCGAAGGCTATTGAAAACAATTTACACTCAAAATCAAGATTATAAAACAAAAAAATCCGAACCATTATGATTCGGATTTTTAACGCACTAATAAACTAAGATGTTAGGTTTATCGCAATCGATCCACAGATTTTACGAGATCTTCGTCCTTTTTAATTGCTCTGTTAGCCAAAACAAGTAAAACGATAGAAATTGCAGGAAGTGTAATCCCAATACCCTTCTCAGAAACCAAAGTTTCTCCGGATAAGTTTAGTGTTCGATACACAAAAAATCCTAGTAAAATAAAGTTTGATATGATGTTCAATCTGTTTAAAACAAATTGATTTTGTCTCTTTTTAAAATTAAAAATACTTATTACAGCCAATAAAGCGCTTAATCCAAACAACACCATTGCTGTTG
>JAKQEZ010000288.1 GCA_029558435.1 Bacteroidota bacterium | reverse complement strand
AATAATATCATTTTCTTATTCAAGACCTAATTATATTATTGAAAATAAAGGGCAACTATGTTTTGAAAATTCTGCTGAAATCCTTTACTATTGCTTTGATGAGAATCAAGTAATATATTTTAAAAAAACTCTAATTATTATAGAAGAATTTAAACTTGAACAAGACGCACTTCGTCAAAATATTTTTTCTATATGAAAATAACATCCACCGAATTCATCAAACGAATTACAACCCCAAACATCAATTTCAACGTATTGAAAAACAACCAAATACTTCCAAAATCGTTGAAATTTGAATTGGAATTTGCGTCAAGTGAACCTTTTGACGAAGTATCGATTAAAGGTCTGTCCGTCGAAGATTGGTTTGCCGCAATGATTGGCAACAAACTGATAAAAAACGTCGAAGATACTGTACCGTATAACTTTGTTTGTCTTGACGTAGAAAACACGTCAATTCCGTACATCTGTCAGACGTTGTTCAGAATACTTTTGGCGTTGACCCCAGACAACATCACTTTAAATTCACTGAAATATGAATAGTGAACTGTTAAAAACAATACTTGCGTTCGTCGTAGTAATTTTACTGCTTCATTTTTGCACAAACCAAATATTATCGTATTTCGATCTAAAAGAATTGACAATTCTGCAAGTTTTGTCGATAATTTTAGTGCCAACGATATTGATCAATTATTTCAAAACTGTCTGTCGAATTTGAAAGAGCATACCAAAGAATCCCTAATTGAAGATTTTGACCGTATTTCAATTGCTGGTTGGATACCCAATTATCGAACAACGAGTTCTGGAAACGTCGGGAACATATTGGAAGATTTGTTGGGAATCGAAGAAAACAATTTGTCCTTGCCAGATGCAGGAGAATGGGAAATCAAAGCCCAAAAGGTTAATTTATTGCCCAATTCATTGTTATCTCTCTGTGCGCTTGAACCTGAACCTCGCCATTTAAAAGTTGTCCCGTATTTGATTGAAACATTTGGTTGGACTCCTACCATTTGGCGTTCAAATTATTCGGCCAACGAAAAAAGTTTCAGACAAACGTTGACGACAAGTTGGAGCAGTCGTGGATTTCGTGTCAATGTAACGGATCGTGTTGAGGTTCAATACAATGGAAATATACCAAACTATATCACGCCATATTGGACATTTGATGATTTGCGGAAAAAATTAACCGCAAAGATGAAAAATATGTTTTGTGTTTTTGCTGTTTCAAAACAAATAGAAAACGTTGAAAATTTCAATTATTGCGATGGAGTGATGTATGAAGGGTTTTCGTTTGATCACTTCATAATTGAACTTTCGGAAGGGAACATACGAATTGACTTCAACGCAAGAACTGGTCACAATCACGGAACAAAATTCAGAACCCGCCAATCAGTTTTGGCGAAATTATACACCAAAATAACCCAATTAAGGAAGCCAAAATG
>JAKQEZ010000765.1 GCA_029558435.1 Bacteroidota bacterium | reverse complement strand
GCCATTGCACACTCTGTACCACTTCCAGCAAAAGGAACTAAAATAAGGTCGTTTGGTCTGCTACTTATTAGTATTATTTCCCTTGTTAGCTTTTCGGGTTTTGGTGTGTCGTGGTCGTGGGTTCTTGTTTCGTAGTTTGGTATTCTAATCACATCACCATAAAAGCGTTCATTGTTAAATGGTCTGCGTAACTCTTCGTATTCCTTTCGTAACTCTTCGTATGGTTTTAACAAAAAATCATTTTTTAAATATTCCCTAACTTTTAAATATTGTTCCTCTGTAATTACATTATCACCATTTAACCAATTTGAAACACAACCCGTTAAACCTCCTGTTTTACTTGGGAATAGTTTTGCTATTTCTTTATTGTTTACGTTTGCTTTTTTAAACTCTATTTTAAGATATTTACTAAATGGATTTTTTGGCTTTAAAAATTGTTCAAATATTAATTCTCCGCCCGTTTTTTGCCCACTTTGCTCATACATCAATAATCTTTCAGTAAGTGGAGCAAAAGTTCGCAAATCGGTATTAAAGCGTATTTGTTGCTTATGGTCGTTTGTGTTTTCCCATACCAAACTATTCAATAAATTAAAATGCTTATCAAAAATGATTTGAGCATAAGCAATATTTTTAGCATCTCCATACCAGTAAAGCGTTCCGTTATCTGCTAAAACTCTTTTACATTCTATTGCCCAGCGTTCTACATCTTGCAAGTAATCGTCAAAGGTTTTCCAAACAAAGTCAAAATCTCCCTTTACTTTGTAATATGGTGGGTCTGCAATAATCAACTGAACCGATTTATCAGGTAGTTGGTTATTCATCCAGTCATCGTGATATATTTTGTTTACTTCCATTTTTAAAATCTCGTGTTAAATACCGTACTGCCCATAACAAGGGTTTTGCAAAAGCAGGGCATTAGTGGTTTATTGAACATTTGTGCTACTATTAAACATTGTGCTAAATTTGAACTTTGGTACTCCGAAGCCCTGCCTTCGCAAAGCCCCGATACGTTATAGGTCATTTAAAGTGAACTGCATACAATCACATTCCCAATCAAATCCAGCTTTATCAAAGGTATCTTCTAAATCAATTTGACAAAGACAAGCATTGTCTTGTATTTCTTTATACATTTCGTTTTTAATCAATTCTATTTTTGGTAATGCTAATTTCAACTCTTTGACTGTTTCGCATTCAATACCACTTTTTGCAAATATTACAGTTTGACACATAATAATAAAATAAACGCCCTATAACATACAATAACCGCAAGTGGGGGCTTGTGCCACATTGAAGCTATTCGCACCTAATAAAGTTTTATCGTCAAGTGAAAGGTCGGTGCATTTAATCACCACCTGACGGTTATTGCCAGCCGTTAGCAGTAATACTAACCTTCGTTCTCCCAAATGATACTTTTGTACTTATTTTCAATTTTGCTATGTAAAGCGTTTGAAACTTCCATCTTATTTCCAAGTGCTTCATTTACACATTCGGCAGCAAATCTTTTTGCTACATCTTCTGCGTACATTTGCATTAATTCTTCTGTTGCGAAGTTTCCTTTAATTGAGTTGTAAAACTCTTTTGCTGTTTTTAATTGATAGATTCGCATTTTTCTGTTTGTTTTAGTGATTTTAAATATTCATTAGTTGTATCAGTTGACATTCCAAAAGTTACCATAACATCATCAACAAATTGAGTTCCGTGTTTTTTACTCAACTTCTTAATCATATCTTTCTTTAATAATAAGTACAATAATTTTTTCATTCTGTTTAATTTATTTATTAATAATCAGTACTACTGCTAACAGAGTATATAAGAAATGGCACATAAACATTTGTGCTAAATTAAACATTCTACAAGTGACACTTCTCATATACACAAATCGTTATAAGCCATTTTAGAGCGACTTTGCTACAATCCAGAATCCGCCATAATATCCATTGTGTTCGTTATGGTTTGCCATCTGAAAAAATCCATTTGTTGTTTTGACATCTAAAAATTGAACTTCGTGCTCTCCATATTCATCTTCCATATTTGGAGCATCTTTTAGTTCAAAATCTAAAAGCGTTGAACCTTGATAATCTGACAAATCATCATCCGTTCTCATATATCTATCTTCACAACAGCTTTGCCCATCATCAAACATTTTTAATCCAGTACCATCAGTAAACTTAAATACCAACTCATTGTCATCTAAACTTACTTTTTCAATAACTTTTCCGAGTGCTGATTTTACAGCGTTTACAGTTTCTTCGTTTCCACCAAGGGACTGTATCATTACTCCTAATCCTAACATAATTTTATATTTTAATTGTAAGCCAAACACGAATAAAAACGGCTTATAACAGTGGTTTGGCAAATACCGCCACAAGCCTTTGTACTATAATTCAACATTTCTGCAAGGCGGTACTTCGCCAAGCCGCAAAACGTTATGCGCAAGCACTACTTTGGAGCTTCGTATTAACTTTTAGGCTCAAAAAATTAAAATTTAAGCCAACCCTTCAAAAAAGAAATAGGAAGTTCAGAGTAATTCACAATACCATTGTCATAACCTTCTTCAACTGTTTTACCCTTATTTTCCTCTTTGCTTTCATCAAGCCAATTTCTCATTGATTGAACTACTTCTTCTTTGGTGTCAGTAGTTTCAAATTTTCCTATGCAACAATCTGAAACATCGCAATCAAACCAAAAGAACATATATCTTCCTTTGCCATCTTCTTCGTTGGTTTCTATTTCGGCAAGCAAAGCAATATCATCACCAAAACAACTCATATCAGTATGATACATTTCTTTTTCACCAGTAGTAATAGCTTTAATTAATTCCTTCTTTGTTCCTTCCCATTTGTGCCATTTACCAAATTCGCCTTTGTTGCATACGGTAAAATTTCTATCTCCAACATTTTCATCGTCTGCTGTGTATCTATCCAATACAAAGCAGTTAATTGGTTTCACATAATTTATTATCCCATTCAAAAATGTTGATGAAATGTAACACCAAACAGTTCCGTATGGTAATGGATTGTGGGCTACTTCATTTGGGTAATCAATATTATCATCAAAGTAATCCCAGATTGTTTTCTTTTTTGCCATCGCTTTTAAATTTTAATTTTTTGTTTCGTTCTTCGTATTTAAGTTTCTGCTAAATTATACGTGCCAGCAGGTAACACGTGCTATACGCCATTAAAACGAGCGTATAGCACCATACGTTATAAGCAAGTTGCTACGTTCCTGCGGTTTATTTCTGACAATGGCAAATTATTCCATTCTTTTAGTCCAAAATTACTTTTAATAAAATTACCGTATTGAAATGCT
>JAKQEZ010000269.1 GCA_029558435.1 Bacteroidota bacterium | reverse complement strand
TTTTCAAAGTGTGGTTTCAGGGTTGAAAAAAAACTTATTTCAAACGGGAATACTTTAAACCATTTTTGGTATGTACCCAATAGTATATTGAAATCTGTTTTAGGTTTTTCGGTTGGGGTTCTGTATGCTTTCAGAAACTCTAAAAGTCTGCTTTTTCGCCCTTTTTCAATATCTGTATTTCGCTCCAGTAAATCAGTTATGTAAAAGAAATAATCACTTAAATACAACGGTTCTGCTTTACCCGGCATTTGTCCGAAACTTTCAACGGTGTAATCAATGTAATCGGTTATATCCTTGTAATATGTTTCGCTTTTGTGGTTGTTTTTAATATGGCTGTTTGTGTAAATTATTTTCCTTGCAACCATTTCAGGAACGCCAATAAAATCAGCCCTGTTAAACTCTCTTAGCTTTGTAAGTTCTGAATGATGAGTACAACAAAACGGAAAAGGTTTTGCCCCGTCCTTATGGTTTCCTTCAAACTTTTCAGTAAGTCGCTTTATTAGTTCTTTAAGTGTTTTTTGGCAACCTTCACAAGTGTTAAAATCGTGTTCGCCCTCTGTGGGTTGGGTTTCAAAAGGTTTTTCAAACGCTCCGTTTAAATCCATTTGCCACATTACGGGTTTACCGCAAAACTCAATTGGTTTTAAATCCTTTTCAAAGAATGTAGTATGTCTATTTATCATTTGTCCTTTATGCTTTAAGTGGTTACATATCTAATTTAATTTTGTCGGCTGCTTTGCGTTTGGTGTCGTCCACAATCTTAGCGTATATCTGTGTTGTTTTTAGTTCCCTATGTCCTAACATCTTTGAAACGGTGTAAATGTCTGTACCGTGTGAAAGTTGCAAGGTGGCGAACGTGTGGCGGAAACAATGAAAGGTTATATCTTTAGTTATACCTGCTCTTAAAATCCATTGCTTTAGGTGTACATTCAAATAAGCTGAATAAATCAAACCTTTAAATACTTGTTCGGTGGGTTCTTTGCGTTCGCCCAATAGTTTAAACGCTTGTTCTGAAATTGGTAAAACCTCAACGCCTTTAGTTTTCTTTTGTCTGAACTGTAAAAAATACCCTTCCATTTCGCTGTATTGTACTTCGCCCCAAACCAGTTTTGAAATATCTGAAAACCTCAACCCGGTAAGTGCTGAAAATATTGCAGCGTTTTTAAGTAGTGGAATAGAACAAGGCGTATTTACAAGGGCTTGTAATTGTTCAAGTGTTAAGTATTCCCTTTGTACTTCAGGTTCGCTTATGCCGTCTATACGGGGGCTTAAATCCTTTTCAATCAAACCCTTTTTGTATGCCTGTTTCAATGCAGCTTTGAACTTGTTGTAATAGGCACGGGCTGAACTTTGTGTAATCTGTTCGCTTTGAATACCCCTTTGGCGTTTGGCTGTTAAAAGGTATTCCCGAAAATCATTACATAGGTTTTCATTCAGGTTTGAAAGTGTAAGTTTGCCCCCTGTGAACATTTCAAAGTAATTAAATGCTGTTTGCCAACCGTTTTTATTACCGCCTGTTTTGGTTTCAACTATCTGTTTGAAGTATTGTACAAAGTCGGTTTCTGCTTTCAGCTTTGTATTAAGAAACCCGTAATTCCCTGCCTGTATTTCAATTTGACGTCTCGCCCTTATGTTTTCAGCCAGTTGTTTAGTTTCATTATTGCTTTGCTTGTCAAATGGGTTTTTAGGCTTGTCAAATAGGTATAGCCCTAAAAATTCCCTTCGTGTGGGTTCGCCTGTTTCGGGGTGTGGTATAGCCGGGTAAAAATCTAAATACAGGCTTTGCCGTCCCTTGCTTATTTTCTTTTGTCTTAATGTTACTTTTGTTGTCATTGTCCTTTATGCTTAGTTACTAAAGTTACTTTTGGTACTCTCTGAACAAAC
>JAKQEZ010000267.1 GCA_029558435.1 Bacteroidota bacterium | reverse complement strand
AACACTTCTGTTGTTGGGTTAGTATATTGAAAAACCATTAATTTCTGATAAATTTTAGAATTACCAGACTGATCAATTTCTATTGCGGCATCTTGATTTTGGTTTTTAATAAAGAGTTTAGAAAAACCTGTAGGCTCAGCTCCAATACCTTGATTAAAATCTACTTTAACCTGACCAAACCTTGCATCGTAAGGTGTATGAATACTATGTGTAGGATCTGTTGTCCCAACACCTATTTTCACATTAGGACAAGCACTATAAATTTTATCTGATTGACTCACCCATGTTGGATTATTGGGTACAGCTAGTATTGAATTGCATGGGTCAATTAAAGTATTCTGTGCATTAAATCCATTTATCATTGGATTCGGATTTGGATTAATTTGAGAATATCCTAAAAATCCCCATAAAATATTTATTACAAAACAAGCAATTGCTGTGTGCTGTGTGCTGTGTGCTGTGTGCTGTGTGCTGTTTCATTTTAAGTAGTTTTATACATTATCAAAAGTAATAAAATAATTTTACAATTACAAATTAACTTTATTTTTTTTCTTCTTTTTACGTGCATATTCCAATACCACATCTTTAGTAGTGAGCCAATTTCTACCTTCTTTAAAGGCATCTATTTTGCCTTGTCTTGCTAAAAGACTAACGTATTCTTGATTGTATGGAACACTTGGATCTTCTACAATAGCCGATATGGATTCATAGCTATCATAGGTATTGTTAAGTGAACCCAAATAAATATTCAAACTACGTTCTACGGCTTGCAATATCAACAATAACAATTTGGAATAATCCCCATTATTTGCTTGATTGAGTGCATCGTAGTATTTTTTTCTATCATTTTTAAGAATAATGGCAGGTGGAAACCCTTCTTTCATTAAGAGTAAATTAAAAAGAAGGCGAGCCGAACGTCCATTACCATCAAAAAAAGGATGTATCCACACAAATCGATGATGAAAAACCGCCACTTTGACGATCATATCAAGAGTTGTTGTATTTGTCCATTCGATTAATTCGGCAATAAAATCGGGAACTCTTAGAGCATTTGGAGGAACAAAATTTGCTCCTGAAATGCGAACACCAGAAGTTCTAAATCGACCTGCAAAATCTTTTTCTATGCGTTGTAGCACCAATTCGTGTACATGCAAAACATCTTTTTCTGTAAGCAAGTAATCACATTTAGCTATTTGTTCAATGTATTCAATAGCATCTTGGTGGTTAACAGCTTCGAAATGCTCTCTGAGTGATTTTCCTTTGATGGTAAAACCTTCTTCTATGACCATTTTTGTTTCGCGAAGTGTAAGTGTATTTCCTTCGATGCTGTTGGAATTGTAGGTCCATTCAATAGCAAGGCTTTCTTTGATGCTTTTAACGGCATAAGCAGGTATAGGACGTTGTGCATCCAATTGTTTTTTCTTTTCATGGATGCGCTCAAGGTATTCTTCTAAACCTTCAAAATGATATGTATAATTCTGCCAATTCACACTACAAATATACAAATATCGGATGATATAAAAAAACACTTATCCGATTTTTTAAATAAATAACCACATTCATCCGAAAGTTTTCCAAATTTAGCCAGTTTTCTTCTGCATCTCTTTGTTTTTCATGGGCGTTTTTACAAAGTCAAGAATAAAAGTCCCCTTTTTAGAATAAATGTAACTGTTTTGGAGGCAGTTTTCTATTTTCACAGGTAAACTCTCCTAGGAGGATTTCTCACTTCGTTCGAAATCCTAAACATTTCATTTTAAAAAGTTTCGGATAGCTGTGATAAATAACTGAAATTTTTTATTTATGAACCCTGTTGTGTATTTGTAAAAGAAAGGATTACACATTGGTTATAAATACATTATAATCAATCAATTAAAACAATATATATATCCGCAACCTTCCTCTAGAAATTATTTTTAAAATTATTTAGCAGAGACAAAGTCCTCCCAATAAGATTTCTCCGATAAATCGTCGAAATGACGGGGATTTAAATTCCAGCATCATTATAATGCCGTCATTCAGATGACGAAGTCGAGGAATCTATTCTTAAAAAATTAATTTTTATTATGATTGAGTCCCTTTATTGAGACAACTGGTATCGGTAAGATATTGTCAACTCCAAAACTTAAGTAAATAACACGATTACCTATTCAAAATTTGTTTCAAACAATGGTGATAAACAAAAAAAGACCAACTGCCGAAACAATTGGTCTTTTTGTATTTTACTTTTTTATTAACTAAGTGAAGTACGTTTAAAGTCAGAAACTTTTAATCCTTTCACTGTAGAATCTAAAAATTGTTCTACTGATAATTTATTATCACGGATAAATTCTTGGCTTAGCAAAGTGTTTTCTTTGAAGAATTTATTCAAACGACCCTGAGCGATTTTCTCAGCCATATCAGCTGGTTTTCCTTCTTGGATAGCCAATTCTTTACCAACTTCAATTTCACGTTCAACTGTATGAGCATCAACTCCTTCTTTATCCAAAGCAATTGGGTTCATAGCTGCAACTTGCATAGCAACTTGGCGAGCAGCTTCAATTGAATTGTCATCGTTTTTATTCACTACAACCAAAGTAGCCAATTGATTTCCAGGGTGGTTATAAGCAACCACTCCATCACCTTTCAATAGACCATAACCAGTGATTTCTAATTTTTCACCAATCACACCTACTTGTTCAGTAATTTTTTCTGCTACTGTTAATTTATCGTCAAATTTCAATTTCATGAACTCATCAGCAGAAGCTGGTTTGTTGTTCATTGCAACATTCATTAACGATTCAACCAAAGATTTGTATGTTTCATTTTTAGCTACGAAGTCAGTTTCACAATTCAATGCGAAAATGATACCTGTAGAATGATCAGGAGTAACTTGTGCTAAAACAAATCCTTCTTTAGCTTCGTTATCCCCTCTTTTTGCAGCGACTTTTTGCCCTTTTTTGCGCAAAATATCGATAGCTGCTTCAAAATCTCCGTTTGCTTCGACAAGTGCATTTTTGCAGTCCATCATTCCTGCTCCTGTTTGTTGACGCAATTTATTTACATCAGCTGCTGTAATTGCCATTTTGTATAATTTTTATCTATTAATTATTAATCTTCTTTTGTTTCTTCTTCAGAAGCAACTTCATCTGCAACTTTTTTAGCTTTTTTTGGTTTAGCTTCAGCTGCAACTTCTTTTCCTTCTTCTTCAGAACCTTTTTCTTTCATTGTTTTTCTATCTTCCAAACCTTCTTTGATAGCACCTGT
>JAKQEZ010000244.1 GCA_029558435.1 Bacteroidota bacterium | reverse complement strand
CTGGGTTTTTAGCTTTCTCAATTTTTTGTTTCAATTCGTCTAAACGTTTGAACTCTATTGAGGTTGCTGAACCTGTTGCTGATGTTTTTACTTTTATATGGTTATAGTGAACAATTTCCTCTTGAACCATCGAAAATGAATCTACTTCTTCAGGAACAATTTTATAATAGTTCAAAATGTGTTTTACAACTGGCTCGGTTTTACCAATTTTTTCTTCTTCTGTTGTCTTGAAATTACCAGCTTCTTTGTGTTTGTCGGTAAGTATTGAAACATCATTGTAAGCAAGGTTGTAATTCATTGCTAACGCAGTTTTATCCATTGTTTTCATTACATCATCAAAGACCGCAAAATCATCTTCGTGAATTTTCAGTTTCTTCAACTTTCGTTGATTATTTTCTTTAGCTGTTTTATAAGTTGGAACAAAAAGAGAATGATTATGAATGAACTTATCAAACAAACTTAATTGATGTTCTTCTTCGGGCTGTTCGCCTTTCAATGTTTCTAATACAGATAAAATCGCTTTTTGATTTGTGCCAAATACAAATAAGGTTTCAAGAGGTTTTACATCTTTTGATTTTTTAGAAAGTTTTTCTTCAATTTCAATTCCATCATTGATTAAGGGCAATAATCGTTTACGATTATTCTTGATTGGCTCAATACGAATTCCTCTCCCGATAGATTGCAAAATAAATTTCTTTGCTTCCGATTGTGTTCCAATGTTTACAAAGTTGATAATGTTTGGTCTGTTGCTGTCCCAGCCTTCATAAAAGGCACGACTACCCATTAAAATGTTTACAGAACTATTATCAAGGTTTTCAAACAAACTTTCATCATCAAAATCTTCTTCAATGTCATAACTTCCTAAATTGTTCTTTTCAAATTCCTTTACATCTCCAATTTTTATTAATGCAAAAGGTTCAGAATGTGCTCCTGACTTGACTCTGAATGATAATTCTTGATTGTTTCTTGGATTGCGTTTTACTTCAAACTCTCCGCTTGATTTAGTGTTAAAAACATAATGCCAAACATCTTCAATGGTTATATCTTTGATTGAACTAATTTCTACATTACTTAATACTTCGCTTTTTTCAAATTCGGTTAATTGGTTATTGTATAAATCGTT
>JAKQEZ010000240.1 GCA_029558435.1 Bacteroidota bacterium | reverse complement strand
TGGAATATCTTGCACAAGAATACATGAATAATCAACATCTTCATATATTGAAATATTCCAACACGAATTTGCGTTGTGCCATGTAAACCACATTTCTCGACCAAATTGCAAAGGCTTGCTATAAATTATGCGGTTTCCATATCCAAGATGATTGTCTTGGAATCTATTGCGGATTAACCATTCATACTGTTCGTTGTCTGTCATTGATAAACGCAATTAAGTTGGATTTTGATTGAGTCTTCTCATAAAAACTATGCGTGTACAATACTGATAATGTCGAATAATCAACTATTTGAACCTCGTCAAATTTTTCAATCAATTCGTCGACGTTCAGTTCGCTTAAATTTGTTGTGACTTGCCAAAGATCGCAAATGCCGCCATGTGGATAGTATCTATCAAAAGCAAAAATTAGATATTTATTGGCTTGCATGATTGTATTTTTGTTCACCAAATTCCCCAAAGTATTGGGCGACTTTATTTTTAATCAAAATTCGGATATTGTTGATTTCTCGGATTTTGATAGCACGTCGTCCGACTTCTTCCAGTCCAAGTTCGCCTTCTTTGCCTTTACGAATGTCGGATTCCAAGTCCCAAATTTGGCCGTTGGCTAATTTAAGTTTGTCGACAAATTCTTGAATCCAACCAACTTCATTGATTGCGTCTTGAAGTGCTTGAATGTGCCAATCGTTATTTGCGTTGGCTCGTTCTTTTTTAAGCAATTCGATTGTGTACCTATCGTATAGGTCTGGGGTTGGGTATTTCATACTGTTTGGGTTTCTAAGTAAAAGTTACTGTGTTTGAGATGATCATAATCGCAAAATTCGTCCTTGATCCAACTGACAAATTTTTCATCGACTTCGCCAAATTCAAACAAGTCCATATAAAAGTCGCCATCATGTTCTTCTTCGTTGTCAATGAACATTTCGATGATTGATTTGATAGACTGTCCTTTGAAATAATTTTCAAATTCAAGCGCACCATAATCGTCGTCTCCGTAAACGTGTAGGATTTTCATAGTTGAAGTTTTTTGAAACTGTCAATTTTGGTGTTTATTGCGCGAATTAACGTTAGTCTAA
>JAKQEZ010000542.1 GCA_029558435.1 Bacteroidota bacterium | reverse complement strand
GTGTATCGCTATTTCAGGACTAGACAATATCTCAAACAAAAAGAGGCTGTCTTATTAAGGCAGCCTCTTTTTTAAAAGTGAAAAAATCTATTATATCTTAGTGACATTAACTGCATTTAAACCCTTTCTTCCTTCTTCAATTTCAAAAGAAACTTTGTCGTTTTGAGTAACTTTGTCTTTCAATCCTGTAACGTGTACAAAATACTCTTTTCCTGTTTCATCATCAACAACAAAACCAAAACCTTTTGTTTCATTGAAGAATTTTACGGTACCTTTATTCATTAATTCTATTATTTAATTTGCATAAAGGTAACATAATATTGATAGATTGCATCTATTCTTGAAATTTATTACCGCACAATAATCATTCCCTCTATTGTTTTCTTAAAGCCTAAGTGTTCAAATGCTGGAATTAAATCGTTTCTATCTCTTAAATAAACTGCAACCTCGCCTTTTGCATAATTCAAAACTTGTTGAATCATTTCTTTTGCCAAACCTTTATTTTGATGTTGCTCTGCAACTGCAATGTACACTAAAATATTTTCGGGCATATAGCCTTCCATACCTGTATGATTAACAATTGAAACACCGATTATTTCACCAAACCATTTCTGAACAATTACAAAACCACCAAAAGACATGCGTTCTTTGGTTGCATAATCCAACGCTTTTCGTATGTTTTCTTTACTATTGGTGTCTGAAGAAAATTGGCTACTAACAAACTTAATGATGCCATGTTTATCCAACTCTGTTGGCCTGTTCGTTGCATTGTAATAAATGCTTTCTACAGAAGTTTCATCAATAATTACCATAACCAAGTAGTTTAAAAGTTACTTAAGTCTTCTTCAATAATTAATGATTATTTAGGATATTGCAATTTAAGCATTTTATATTGATTTTTGAATAAAAAGGCTCGTTATATGTGCAAATTACACGTGAAAATGAATATTTATTGCTATTTAACGAAAGTTTGCTATTTGTAAAATCCCATTTCGTCCACATATTGAGCAACAGGTGGCGTTAAAAGATAACGCACATCTTTTCCATTTTTTATCCCATTGCGGATAAACGTAGATGAAATATTCATTATTGGAACATCTTTTAATAAGGTAACAGATGGATGTGTCGCAATGTTGTTTTCAGCGACTGTTAACTCTTCTGAATGAACGCGAGGATAAACAAAAAGTTGGTAATGCTCTAAAATGTATTCGTAGTTTTTCCACTTATGAAACGATGCCAAATTGTCTTCACCCATCAAAAGCACAAAAGTATGCGAAGGATAATTTTCTTTAAGCACCATCAATGTTTTAACCGTATAATTGGGTTGCTCTAAGTGAAATTCAACGTCGGATGCCCTTAATTTTGGATTATCGTCAATTGCTTCTTTCACCAAAGCCAAACGATGGTGATCGGCCAAAAGTGATTTTTTTTCTTTAAACGGATTGTGTGGCGAAACCACAAACCATACTTGGTCCAAATCGGTATTCTCAACCATGTGATTGGCAATAATCAAATGACCAACATGGATGGGATTAAACGAACCAAAGTACAATCCTATTTTCATTGCTTTATAAAATCGGTTACAATTTTTAATGCTTCGTTGCAAGCCGTTTCTAAATGTTCGTTGAGAATAATTTGATCAAATTGATTGCTAAAACTCAACTCATATTCAGCCTTGCTTATGCGCATATTAATTTTTTCTTCGGTTTCTGTGGAACGCGATTTCAAACGTTCTTTCAACACCTCAACAGATGGCGGTTGAACAAAAACAGCCAATGCACTATCGCCCAAAATCTTTTTTAAGTTTAAACCTCCAATTACGTCCACATCAAAAATAACACAATGTCCTTTTGCCCAAATGCGTTCCAATTCGGATTTCAAAGTGCCATAAAAATTATCGGTATACACTTCTTCCCATTCCAAAAAAGCATCTTCCTCTACTTTTTTCTTAAACCCTTCTACTCCAATGAAATAGTAATCTTTGCCATCTACTTCATTGGTGCGTGGCGCTCTGCTACATGCCGAAATGGAAAACTCTAATTGTGGAAGTTGCTCCAATAAATAATGCACCAACGTGGTTTTACCCGCTCCGGATGGTGCTGAAAAAATAATACTTTTACCTAATTTATTTAAAGTTGACATTACAATGTGTTCAATACTTGTTCTTTAATTTTTTCTAAATCGTCTTTCATATCAACAACCAATTTTTGCATTTCAGCATGGTTGCTTTTACTCCCCAAAGTGTTGATTTCGCGACCAATTTCTTGGGCAATAAACCCTAATTTCTTACCCGCATTCACCACTTTCATTGTTTCCACGAAATAATCCAAATGGTTAGCTAAACGCATTTTTTCTTCAGAAACATCCAATTTTTCAATGTAAAAAATCAATTCTTGCTCCAAACGATTTTGGTCGTAGTTGGCACCAGAAATTTCTTCTAATCCTTTGCGAATACGCTCTTTTACTGTTTCAATACGTTCTTTTTCAAACTTTGGAACTTCATTCAATAAACGACGAATGTTTTCAATGCGTTGAGTAAATTCGTTTTCCAATGCTATTCCTTCTTGACGGCGAAATTCGTTCAACTTTTGGCAAGCATCCTCCACCAATTTTATGATAAACTGTTTTTCATCATCCGTCATTTCTTTTTGTTCGTTGATATAAATATCGGGCATGCGCATTAAAACCGATAAATAATCATCTGTTTTTTGTCCAATTGCAGCATTAATTGCTTGCAAATCTTTAAAATAAGCTGCTGCTAATTCAGTATTGATGGAAAAGTTTTTGGAATCTCCTGTGCTGTCCAAATTAATGTATAAATCAATCTTTCCTCGCTCCAATAACTCGGTAACTTTTTTTCTAACTTCTGGCTCTAACTCTTTGTAATAGTTATGAATACGCACGTTTAAGTCCAACCCTTTGCTGTTTAACGAACGCACTTCAACTGATATTTTTTTAGATTCAAACGTGTTTGTGGAACGTCCAAATCCCGTCATTGACATTAACATAGACCTAATTTTTGACAAAGCTACTCAAAAAAAATGTGTTTGACGAATTTCAGCTCCAAACGACCGACTTAAAATTAGAGAATGTGCTATACAAGTCGATTAATTCCAATGAATTGGAGCCAATTTTTGCACAGAATGTTGATTGGGTTTGTTGGTATTGATTTGAAGAATGTCCATCAATTGGGCCACTTCAATAATAGAAAGTTTACTTGCAGCACCTAACTTTTTGTGCTGGTTCAACGCCTCCTCTGCCCTTTTTCGGTTGTAATAAATCATGTGCATTTGTGTCGCATTCAATTGCAACAGTTTACGGAATGATGCTTAAATAGTTACAACTTAATTCTTAAAGGTTCTTTCAGCTACCGCTTTGTTTTTATTGGCCAATTGTCCGCATGCCGCATCAATGTCTTTTCCACGACTACGGCGAATATTCACCACCAAGCCTTTACTTTCTAAATAGGCAGCAAATTCATCGGTTTTCTTTGGATCGGCACGTTGAAAACCTGCGTCATCAATTGGATTGTATTCAATAATGTTGATTTTGCACGGAACACAACGAGAAAAAACAACCAATTCACGTGCATCCTCAATGGAATCATTGAAATCTTTGAAAATAATGTATTCAAATGTTACGCGTGTCCCCGTTTTTTCATAAAAATAAGCCAATGCTTCTTTGAGCGATTCTAAATCATTGGTATCATTGATTTCCATGATTTTACTGCGTTTCTCATCGTTGGCAGCATGCAATGAAAGAGCAAAATTAAATTTCACGCCATCATCGCCCAATTTTTTAATCATTTTCGAAACTCCTGCTGTTGAAACGGTTATACGTCGTGGCGACATCCCCAATCCTTCTTTTGCAGTAATCATTTCGATGGAGCGCAATACATTTTTGTAGTTCAACATTGGCTCGCCCATTCCCATGTACACAATATTTGTCAAAGGTGTGTTGTATTTTTCTTCTGCCAATCGTTTAAGGTATGCAACTTGGTCATAAATTTCTCCAGCCGATAAATTACGCAACAATTTTAGCTTACCTGTTGCACAAAAATCGCACGATAAACTACAACCAACTTGGCAAGAAATACACGCTGTCATGCGAGAAGATGTAGGAATTAAAACACCTTCCACCACCTTGCCTTGTTCAATTTCAAAAGCACATTTGATGGTTTTATCCGACGATGCTTGCTGGTCCACTACCTTGATGCCATCGATGAAAAAATGTTCTTCCAATTTTGCGCGTAATTCTTTGCTCAAAGAAGACATTTCTTCAAAAGTATGTGCATTTTTATTCCACAACCATTCATACACTTGCTTTGCTCTGAATGCTTGTTGGCCTAATGCTACCAATTGAGATTTTAATTCTTCCAGCGATAAATCGCGAATATTGATTTTTTTCATGCTCATACCGAAGTGCAAAGATAGGTATTTTCTACCTACAAACGGATGGTAAAATGTTCTTTCCGTTGTTGCGGTCGTTTTAAAAGAATTCCCATGCGCATCAAATCAATGGAAACATGAAAACGGTTGTCTTGTGTTAGTTTTTGCCACGATTCAAACATAAAATTGCTCCAGCGAATGTCGTCTAGAATAACAAATGTATCGTCTTTCATGTAGGGAAACAACATATCGACATAGTTCGATAAAGCCACTCCATCGTGGTGTCCATCAATAAAAATTACATCATAAGGCAGCAGCGTAGTGTTATCCAAAAAATCTTGAAATGTAGTATTCACCAAATTGATATTCTTCAACTGCAATTGCTCAAAATTTTGTTGTGCCACTTGAGCGGTTTGAGGACACGCTTCGACAGTTGTAATTTGAGCAGATGGATTTCCTTTTGCAAAATGTAGGGTGCCAATTCCTAATGATGTTCCAAATTCTAAAACTTGTTGGGGCTGGTAATAAGCTGCCAATTGGTAAAAAAATCGGGCATATTTTCCTTTGCTTGAACTGATTTTGAGAATGGAACTTATTTTTCGTTCGTTGTTTAATTTTTTAGAACCTGCGCCAAAATCGGCAATTTGAATGGTAGAATGATTGTTTTTTAATTGAGAAATTAAATTTTTTATTTCTTTTTTATCTTGTTCATTTACAGCCACTTGTAGACATTTATCGACTAATTCATAAATAAATGGTGAATGTGTGCCGTGTCTTTTTTTGGCTTTCCAATGATATTTTATATATTCGAACAATAGATTCACGTTACAAATTAAATCAATAGACTTCAAAATTACGTATGAATTCGGCAGAAATAATAAAAGAACAACAAAAAAAAGTATTTGGCGAACATTCAAAAGTGGTGTTGTTTGCTCCTTGTCGTATCAACGAAGGAATTTTACAATTATCCGAAAATGAACGAAAAAATACCATTCAAAATTTTAAAGCTAGCGAGGCATCGCCACTATATTTCATTCCTGCATCGGGTTCAGGCTCGCGCATGTTTGCGTTTTTGTATGATTTCTTAACACAACCCGACAAAGCAGATTTGAGTGCGGTGGAACGATTTATGAACCACATTCAAGAATTTGCGTTTTTTCAGATTTTTCCAAACGATCTTAAAGAACGAATTATTGAAAACACGGCTGATGCTGAAGAAATTGCCCGTTATTTATTGAGTGAAGAATTTTTAAATTACGGTAATTTTCCCAAAGGATTAATCCCTTTTCACTTTAATGAGCCCTTTGTGTTAAATCCTTTTCAAGAGCACGTGTTGCAAGGAACGCGTCTATCCAACGGTAGAGCTAAGTTTCATTTTACAGTGCAACCCGAATTTGAGAAAAACATCAAAGAAAGTATTTCCAATTTAGAAGGATTGACGGGAAAATCGTATCAGGTTTCTTACTCTGTTCAATCCAAAGAGTCGGATTCGTATGCTTTTGATTTGAAGGGCAACACGATCGACCAAAATGGCACTCCTTTTCGCAGACCCGCTGGTCATGGTGCTTTGTTGGACAACCTCAATCAGTTAGATGAAGAATTGATTTTCATCAAAAACATTGATAACGTGCAGCATTTCAGCTATTCCAACTTTTCGATGGATACATGGGCAATTTTAGGTGGTGTTTTGCAAGAATTTAAAGATGAATTACGTGCCATTTACAACCATCCGACAAAAGAAGCGTTGGTTGCAGCAAATAAAAAATACCAATTCTTGTCTCCTACAGAAATTAATCAGTTGACAGATAGTGAAGCAATTAAAAAAATAGTGAATCGTCCTGTTCGTGTGTGTGGAATGGTAAGAAATGAAGGACAACCAGGTGGTGGACCATTTTGGATTGACGACAACGGTGCAATATCCAAACAAATTGTTGAAAAAGCCCAAATTAACATTCAAGGAGAGCAATTTCGATTGATGGTAAAAAGCACGCACTTTAACCCTGTGATGATTGCGCTTTCAACTAAAGATTTGGAGGGTAAAAAATTGAATTTATTGGATTACCGCGACGATTCTAAATATTTTATTGTTGAGAAAAATCAAAAAGGGCAAGACATTAAATTTATGGAGTTACCGGGATTGTGGAACGGTGGAATGGCATTTTGGAACACACTGTTTATTGAAATATCTTCGGAAACTTTTAGTCCAGTTAAAACCATTTTGGATTTATTGGACGCTCAACACCAAAACAAACAATGTAAATAATCTAAATTTAACTATATGGCTACTGATAAAAAAGTTACGCACGTAGGTGGAAATGAACCACAAAACACCTCAACATCGGGTAATAGACCTGATTTCACGCCTACCAAAGAGGCAAAAGGAAGAGCTACGCAATTGCGCCTAATTGCTGGTATTTTATGGGCATTGGCAATAGGGGCTCAAATTTGGGCAATCAATTTATTGTTCAAGCAACCTGTTGTAATGTGGTTAATCATCACGTTGATTGTGGTGGATTTAGCCTTGGTAATTGTTGGTTCACTTTTATGGAAAAAATCCAACCGTTTAGACCCTGCATCTGAAAAAAATAAATTGTTATTTTTCATGCAAAGTCAATTGGGTTTATTTGCAGCCATCATTGCATTTTTACCCCTTGTTATTTTTATTTTAACCAATAAAAACATCGACAAAAAACAAAAAGCAATTTTGGGAAGTATTGCAGGTGCGGCATTGGTAATTGCTGGAATTACTGGATACGATTTCAACCCACCATCGGTTGAAGAATACACCCAACAAACGCATCAGGTTGAAGATTTGAATAATGGTCAGAATTTGGTGTATTGGACAAAATCGGGCACAAAATACCATTTATCCGATTCGTGTTCCTACATCAACACCGATAAAACCGATGAAATTTTTACAGGAACAGTGGCGCAAGCGCGTGAGTTGAAAAAAATAACAGAATTGTGCAGCTTGTGTCAATCGCGTGCTGAAAAAGCAAATGCTACCATTCCAGAATCAGCAGGAGAAGCATTGGAAACGAAGGAGTGATTTTTTATTTTGGGGGAGGAGCATTGATAACATGATTTTATTAATGTTCCTCTTTCCTTGTCGTCACTTCATCAAATAATCCCTCCCATGAAAACAATTGCCAACCGCGTCATTGCATTTAACCAATCGTTGGTGTATTCAAACCAATTGCCTGAAGGATTTGGAGTATTGAATCCGTATGTGGACAACCCAGAAACCTTGGAGGTGATGAAGCAGTTTTATAAAAAATATTACAACGACAACAACCAACGCACGTTTATCATTGGAATCAATCCAAGTCGGCACGGGGCTGGAGTTACGGGCGTACCTTTTACCGATACCAAACGCTTAGAAAGTGAATGTGGCATTACCATGCATTCGGCACACACGCACGAAGTTTCTTCGGTATTTTTATACAAAGTAATTGCCGCTTTTGGTGGGGCGGAGGCGTTTTACAGCAAGTTTTACATCAATTCACCTTTTCCGTTGGCAATAGTGCAAAAAACAAAAAAAGGCGATTGGGTAAATGCCAATTATTACGATGACGTGCAGCTTTTTGCTACCGTTAAAGAATACATGATAGAAACATTGCGCCAACATTTTGCCATGGGCATGAACCGCAAAGAAGTGCTTGTTTTGGGTAAAAAAAATGCCACTTTCATTAAAAAGATCAATGCTGAAGCACATTTATTTGACAAAATGTCCGTTTTGGAGCATCCTCGTTTTATTCAACAATACAAATCCAAAGAATTCCAATTGTATGTTGACAAATATCTAAATGCTCTTTTTGATGTGGAAATGAAATAAAAATTTCAACATTCAAATTAATCAGAATCTCTTATAAAAAAACGGAATTACCACAAAAACGGAATAACTGCTTTTCTTTTTGCTGGATAGTCTTCTCCAAAATGAGAACGATACCATTTGTGGTGCGACAAAGCTCTTGGTACTAAATTAGCAAAAGTCCAAATAAAAAATGCCAAACCTGGCAAACTCCACGTTAAAACTGCAAAACCGCCCCATTCCAATACTTCGCCCAATAAATTCGGGCAACTCACCCAACGAAATAATCCACCTTGCGGAATTTTATAGCCTGTTTCGCCCGGTTTTCGTAAATTGATTAACACTGTATCCGAATGCCAATTGATGATTAACCCAATAAAAAACAAAACGGTGCCAACAATAAACTCAGGGCTGGTTAACCAATCATTGCCATAAACTCTAAAATTCCCTAAGAAATAACCAATTAAAAAACCATTTACCAAATTAAAAGTCATTCCCATCAATACAATGGAAAGTGGCATTTTTTTGCCTTTGGTGCGCAAACGAAATGGGAAAATCAAACTGCGATTGAAATAATGCAAGGAAAACAAACCAATAATAACAATATTGGTAGTGGATTGAATGGAAGCATAACGCCCTGTAAAAATGAAAAAGTACAACACTGCAATTACAAAAATTTCCATAACCACCCAACCCACACGGTTGTCAATCAAGGGTCCCCAACTTCTTTTGGTGTGGCGACCATAAGGTGCTGTTATAAATAAAAGTGCAAAAAACACAATAACAGCAATTGCAATCCATGCTTGCGTGAAATAATTGAAAATTTCGTAACTCATTTTGTTTTAATTTTCCCCGTTTCTTTAAACCAATTTATTGTATCAGCAATGGTTTCTGTCAACGGGCGTGGTTGATATCCCAATTCATTTTTTGCTTTATTGGAGCTTACTTTTTGGTTGCCATCTTGCAAAATATCCATATAAACTAGGTCATACAAGGGTGGTTGCTTGGTTAACATTGCCCATAATTTTATAAATGGAACTCCTAAAATTGCCATAAAAAAAGGTAAAACAGCCATTTTTTTCTTGCTATTTTTAACATGCAACACCATGTCGGCAAATGCTTTTATGGAATAATAATGACCTCCCAAAATATAGGTTTCTCCACTTCTTCCTTTCTCCAATGCCAATAACGTTCCTTGCACCACATCGCGAACATCTACAAAATCAAACCCACCTTTAACAACAGCTGGAATTTTTCCGTTGTAAATATCTATGACAGCCTTACCGAGTTTTGACGGAGCAAAATCAATTGGACCGACAACACCTGTGGGACAAACAACCACAACATGTTGACCATTTTTTGCTGCTTCCAAAGCCAACAGGTGCCCATCTCTTTTTGTTTGATCATAGAAAACAGATTTATCTCCAACAAAAACACGTGTTTCGTTTAATTCTTCTTCGTAGGGACTTTGTTTAAAAACGTGAATGGAGCTGAAATGAACCACTTTTGGAATGTTCAATTCTTGGGCAATTTGCAACACATTTTTAGTGCCCACCACATTGATATCGTTTAATTTTTTATTGAATTTATAACCCAATTTTATGGCACCTGCAGCATGAATTACAGCATCGCACCCTTGCATCAATTGACGAAGTGAATCCAACTGCAACACATCTCCATCTACTTTAGTGAGTTTCAAATCCTTAAGTGCTTTGGTAGAACTACGTACCAACGCCACCACTTCATGCCCTTCTTTGATTAATTCTCGGCACAAAACGCCTCCAATATGGCCAGATGCTCCTGTAATTGCTATTTTCATACAACGCAAAAGTAAAATAAAGATTTAATTATCAATGCAAAAGCGACAAAAGGTTGGTGATTGATTATTTTCTACCCGAAATACCAATGCACATCAAATTTAATTACTATTTTTAAATAATGAAATACATCATCTTACTGGCTTCTATTGTACTATTTACAAGCTGTAAAACAAAAATTACAGAGCAAGAAATTATTCAAAAGCACTTAACACTCGAAGAAACATTGCAATTAATGCTTTCTCCTGAGTACCAACAAACATTAGGCATAGACGAGCAAGGAAGAAATTTGTTGTATGCTTATTACGAACAACGAAATTTTAAACCCCTGTGGACTTCAAAAGAAGGGTTGAATGAAATTGGCACTGCGCTCCATCATTTATTGCAAACACCGATTCAATTTGGGCTATCTAAAAAACGATTTGATTTAAACTGGAGCGATAGTGTAGCACTTCAAAATGAATTGGCAATTGTTTGCGGATTGACCCGAAGTTTTAAAGATTTGCACTACGGCATGTCAGATTCTACGTTGGAAGTATTAAAACCTAATCGCTACGTACCACTGAATTCGCTGGATACATTGCTCGATTTTTCGCAAAAAAAATATGCCGAGAAAATCATTGCTTGGGGTCCGGCCGATACCAACTACCACACATTGGCAAACTATCTGTTTTCGTTTGTGCAACAAAACGACATTACCTCCATTCCAACCACCATAAAACCCGAAAATCAGGATTCAACCAACGCCCGTGCACTTACTCAACAATTTTTAGTGCAACACCATTATTTGGATAGCCTCCAACAAGACGATTCACTTTCTTTTGTGCGGGCATTGCGAAGATTTCAAGAAAAAAATTGGGTCAACCCTACGGGAAAAATCGACAACGAAACGGTGCAGGCACTGAATGAAACCAACCTTCACAAAGCACAACGCATTGCCCTTGAAATGGAAAAAATTAGACGAAAAGAAAAGTCTCCCAAACGCTATTTTTTAATCAATATTCCAGAATACAAGTTGCGTTTGTATAACGAAGATACCTTGTGTTCGGAACACACCATTGTTGTTGGGAAATTGGAAAATCAAACTCCCGAATTGAAATCCAAATTACACACCATTGTGGCTTATCCGTTTTGGAACGTGCCCTACTCCATTGCTAGCAAGGAAATTTTACCTGCTGCTCAAGCAAATCCCAATTATTTTGATCGAAACAACATGGTGCTGTTGCGCAACAAAGACACAATAAACCCTTATAAAGTAAAGTGGGGAAAAATCAAAAAAAATAGTTTTCCGTATAAAGTAGTGCAGCAACCGGGACCAAAAAACTCGTTGGGGGTATTGAAATTTGAATTTCACAGTAAATACGACGTCTATTTTCACGATACCCCTTCTAAAAATTATTTCAAAAAAATTGCAAAAACCTACTCGCACGGATGCATACGTACAGAAAACCCGTTGGAATTAGCAAAAATTGTTTTAGAACTCGACGAAAACCCTGTAACCGCTGACAGTTTGGATAGTTTAATGTTGTTGCCTTTGAAACACCACAAAATTCCAATTAAGAATAGAATACCAATCTTTATTGAATACCACACAGTTGTCATCACTCCTGAAAAAGAAGTGGTGTTGCTCCGCGATATTTATTTTAGAGACGACAAATACATTTATGGTTTGGACTTGTAAAAACCAAGCAATTTATTCAACTTTGTAAAAAATATATAGCAATGAAAATTTGGTTGTATAGCTTCTTCTTTTTGGCACTTGTTGCTTGCTCTTCACCCAACGACCAACCGGTGGATTTGGAAGAAATAATGCCCAAAGCAACTGCTGATAAACAACCAAAAAAAGTTGAAACCGAACAAAAACAACAGTTTACAACTTCG
Organism: Bacteroidota bacterium; assembly: GCA_029558435.1. Next base: position 21,131 of record JAKQEZ010000542.1, on the reverse strand, counting down.
TTGAACCTTGAATTATTAAAAGAAAATTCCATTCATTGGGACTCAGTTTCGTTGAACGATGAATTAACCATTCCCGAACGTTTTGCCCCCAAACAAGTAGAAAAATTTGATTATTGGTTGAGCGGAAAACCCATTACTTATTTGCGTTGGAGTTTTAAAGATTCTACCAAATCCATGAATGCTTTTTTAAATTGGATGAATTGCTTTGGAAAACGTTGTTCGATGGTGGAAATTGGCAAAAAAACAAACATTCAAAAAACCAATCTACTTATTTTGCAAAACGATACCTGTATTATTCAATTACACACGTTGGATGCTAGCTTGAACGAATTAAAAAAATGGAAGAAAATCTACCTTTTGGATAAAGAAAGTAAATGGAATTTCATTTTAATGCAAAGTAAATTCGGCAACGTTGCATGGACCAATTACGTTGATGAGAAAGAAGGAATAATTGCACCCACCCTCACTAAATAGTAAAAAGATGAAAATTGTAAACCGTGGATTTTTAATTGTATCGCCTAAAAAACCTTTTTTTGATTGGGCCAACAATTTTGAAGAAGAAATTTATTTTAATGAATCGGATGAAGTGGAGCCAACCGTTTATCTAATCGAAGAAGATTTTATAGAGTCGGAGCACGTGATTAAAAGTCATTACAAAAAAATATTTTTGAATGAATTAAGCATGATTACCGAAAACCCAGAAGATCATCCAGAAATAAGCGAACAACTATTTTACGAATGGTTTAAAGTGGTGGACGGAACTACGGTTTTAGATAATCTTAAATCCGATTTGAAACGTTTTGATATCGATTAAAATTTTTCTTGACCGCTCAAGTATTTAATCACTTCTGCTGCTCCCATCAATCCAAACAATGCTGGCGTGTAGGAAGATGTTCCGTAAAATGACTTTTTAAAGTTACTTCCATCGGTCATTTTTAAAGCATCTTTTCGTTGCAATTCACTTGAAAAAACGGCTCTTACGCGCTTGGTATCAATTCCTCGTCGTCGCAATCTATCTTTAAGATGAGCTGCTAATTTACAATTATAAGTAGCAGTTAATCTTGCTATTTTCACAGCAAATGGATCCATTTTTCCGCCTGCTCCTAAATGCGTAATAATTCTGATTTTCATGCGCAAACAAGCGGCAATCCATTCAATTTTTGGACTTACAGAGTCAATGCAATCCATCACAAAATCGGGTTTGGTTTCTTCCAAAATTTCCCATACACGCTCGGGTACAACAAATTCTGAAATGATTGTTAAATCTAAATCAGCATTGATGTCTTTGAGTTTTTCGCCCAAAACAACCGCTTTGTTTTTACCAATGGTAGAATCCATGGCCATCAACTGACGATTTTTATTGGTGACATCAAAAACATCTCCGTCAATAATGGTCATTTTTCCAACTCCCGAACGGCAAATAAATTCGGCTGCAAACGAGCCTACACCGCCCAATCCGACCACTAAAACATGTGATTTTTTAATTTTTTCAAGGGCTTCCTTGCCCAACAATAATTCAGAACGTTCTAACCAATCTCCCACTTTGTTTTTTTTTTCAAAAATAGTTAGATTTTAGTTTTTTCAAAAACTCGTTGGTAGTTTTCTAGTAGTTGTTGTTCCAATTCTTCAACCGAAACTCCTCTAATTTGCGCCACCTTTTCATAAATTGAAACAATTGAAATTGGTTGATCGTCGGTTTCTAAAAACAACCGATTAATGGGTATTTCTGGAACTATTGATTGCAATTTTTCGTCGGACATAACCGCAGCTCCAATGCTAACATAAAAACCTTCGTTCAATACTTGTTGTAAAGTAGTTGTTTTTCTAAAACCATGAAAAATCCACGGTTGTTGTGGTTGGTATTGGCGTTTTAGGACAATTATTTCTTGAATGGCTTTCACACAATGAATAAGCAACGGTTTTTGGTGTTTTTCGGAAAGTTGAATTTGTTGCTCAAACCAATGCATTTGCTTATCCCACGCTGTATTGCAAATTTTATCCAAACCACATTCACCTACAGCCACACAGTTGGGTTGTTGTATCAACTGTTCTAACTTTTGCAATGAAGTAACAGTAGTTTGTTCCACATACCACGGATGCACACCATACGAACACCAATTATCTGTTGGATTTAAATCCGCATTAATCACTGTGTGAAATTTTTGCGTTGCTTGATGGCTGTGGATATCGATGAACATTTGTGCTTTTATCTTGCCTTTAAAATTAAGAAAAACGTCCTTCTTGTTTAATTTTTAAAATAAATTTTTTTCAAGAAAATAATGCGACCATCCTATCACTGTTTATTAGCAACGTCTTCATTTTAAGATTTTAACAATTAATTTTGTTTCACATTTTTTTGTAACACTAGGTGCTATTAGCGTTATATTTAGTAAACTCTCGAATCATGAAACCCTTATTTCTATCAATTGCGCTGTTGGCAAACGGATGTTTGTTGGCACAAAGTAAAGTTCGTACTATCGACGACATTTTAAATCAACCGGAGAAAAAAACCGCAGTTTACAAAATTGCCAATTCCTATCTTAAATCGGCAGTTATCAACATGTCGTTTGGAGAATCTTCGGTGCTATCGGTTATGAACAAAACCGAACTAAAAAGTGCAGATATAGTCCGCATTGATTTAGTTTTCACGGATTATCCCAAAACAATGGATTTGAAAGAATTGAACCGCGGGCGTATCCAAAAAGCATTAGAAATTCGACCAGATTTGGTAAAAGACAGTTTAATTTCTTGGCAAATGGTCCGACAGATGTCGTGCAACAATGAAAGCGAAGCCAAATTACTGTTTCATGGTGTTGTAATTTACTACGTGGCACCTCAAAATGCAGCGTTGAGTCAACAAGAACAATTGGAATACCAAAATTTACCCAAGGATGGAAATTACAAAGTAACGCCAAAAGATTTAAAATCATTTAAAGATTCAACCGTATTAGCCGCTTTTACACGCAACAAACAGTGGAAACACCCTACCATAGTTGCCGATGTTACTTGTAGCATGTATCCTTACATTTCGCAAACTGCTTTTTGGTTTTTATTGAAAATGAACCGCAAAGAAAATTGCAACATTGTGTTTTTTAACGATGGCGATGGCAAACCCAACCACAAAAAAGTGATAGGACAAACGGGTGGCATTTATAACAAAAGTACCAATCTTTATGAAGAATACCACGCACTGTTATTAGAAGCTGTTTCTAAAGGTTGCAGTGGCGATGCAGAAGAAAACGGTATTGAAGCAATTTTGGAAGCGCAAGAAAAATTTCCTTATTCCAAAGAAATCATATTCATTGCTGATAATTATGCCGATTTACGCGACTTTGAGCTCATCTCAAAAATAAAAATCCCAGTGCGCGTGATACTTTGTGGTGTTGAATTTGGCGTAAATGTGCAATACATCAACTTGGCGCATAAAACCGGTGGATCATTACACACCATGGAAAAAGATTTGAATAATTTAGTAGACATGTCAGAAGGAAAAACATTTGTATTCTTGGGAAAAACATACATCATACTCAACGGAGAAGTGGTGCTAAAAAGCAATGTAATTAAGCAATCCTAAAGGATTTTTAAGTTGCTATTGCTCAAAAACTGGTCATTTATTGAAAAAAAACTGTATTTTCGGAGATTTTAATTACACAAAAATCAATAAAAACCAATGAGCAATAGCAAATCTCTTGACTTCGTTCAACCTCAAGTTTTGGGTCACCCAAGCGGATTATTCGTTTTGTTTTTCACCGAGATGTGGGAGCGTTTTTCATTCTACGGAATGCGTGTTTTGTTAATCCAATACCTCACCGCTGCTGTTATTGCAGGTGATGCAAGATCTGGATTGGGTTGGACAGTAGAATCGGCATCTGCCTTGTATGGGACTTATGTAATGTTACTTTACATCACTCCAGTTTTTGGTGGTGTTTTGGCAGATAAAGTACTTGGCTCGTGGAAATCGGTTATCATTGGTGCTATCATCATGACCATTGGACATGCCAGCATGGCCATTGAAAGCAATGCTACGTTTTTTATAGGATTGGCTTGTTTGGTATTAGGGACTGGATTCTTTAAACCTAATATGCCTTCAATTATTGGTGAAATGTATAAAAACACACCCGAAAAGAAAGACGGTGGATATACCATTTTTTACATGGGTGTAAACGCAGGTGCTTTCTTTGGAATGATGTTGTGCGGTTACTTTGCAGAGCGCTTTGGTTGGCATTATGGTTTTGGATTGGCCGGTATTTTTATGTTGTTGGGAACCATCCAATTTTGGTTGGCAAAACCATTGTTTGGAACAATTGGCGACGTAAAAAAACAAACTTCGGAAGATGACAACGAAGATAATTACAAGCATCCCGATGAAAAAATCAGAAATCCATTCAAAAAATTGGATATTATTTTAATCAGCATTGTATCTGTTTTAGGATTATTATATGCCTTCAACGACCCTATTTCTAAAAATATTCCAGACATGGATATGTTCAAGTTTTTAGATATTTCCACAGGTAATGGAGGAGTTTTTAGAGGTCAGTTTGTAGTCATTATTGCAACGTTGATATTGTTTTTCTATTTATTGGTGAGTCGTATTATGCGCTATGGAAAAGTAGTGCGCGATAGAATGTTTGCCATCATCATTTTGGCAGGTTCACTTCTATTTTTCTTCATGAGTTTTGAGCAAGGTGCTTCTTCATTGGTAATTGTTGCCCGCGATTATGTTGACCGTACTCTAGTGGGCAGTGCCTTAACAACATTTAATATCGTAAATGCATTGTTGGCTGTTGTTCCGCTTTCCATTATTTCATGGGTTCTTATCAAATTGGCACGCGTCACTTGGGATAAAATCAGTGTTTCAAACGTTATTTTATTCGTTTGTTTTGCCTTGATTTGGATGGCGGTGTTAACCATGTTGTACAAAGAATTTACAGCAGAGGCTTCTGAAATTACCGTTTCTTGGTTCTCAACGCTCAATTCATTTTTCATCATTCTTTTAGCCTCTTCTATCTCAAAAATTTGGGATTCTAAACACAATCCAGCTGTTGCTTTCAAATATGGTTTTGGATTAATTTTCGTTGCCATCGGATTTTTGGTGCTTGCCATTGGTTCGTGGGGCATTTCCGAAGGAGTGAAAATTTCAATGGTTTGGTTGGTGCTCACCTATTTATTCCATACCATTGGGGAGTTGTTTATTTCTCCGGTTGGACTTTCGTATGTAAGTAAATTGGTGCCGGTGCGCATGTTAGCGTTTATGTATGGAATTTGGTACTTGGCCATTGCCATTGCACAAAAATTAGCAGCAGTATTGGGCGGACAAGTAGAAGCCATCAAAGAATCGTATTCATTAAGTCACTTTTTCTTATTGTTTACGGCCATTCCGTTGGTGGTAGCAATTATCATTATGTTGTTGCATCCAGTATTGAAAAAATTATTACACGGAGTTAGATAATTAATTGTCAGTTATTTAATTTAAACACCTTGTAATTTTTATTCGTTACTTTTTAAAAAAAGTAGTGGAAAAGTATTTTTTTTCTAAAAATTGTTAACTTCACGACTTTCAATTTTAAAACTTAAAAATGAGTACAACAGTAGAAAAAGGACATCCAAAAGGTTTATATCTTTTGTTTTTCACTGAGATGTGGGAACGTTTCAGTTATTACGGAATGCGCGCCATTCTAATTCTTTATTTAACGAAAAAATTATTTGAAGGAGGGTTGGCAATGGATCCGCAAAGTGCAACGTTGTTGTACGGATATTTTACAGGTTTAGTTTACTTCACGCCGTTAATTGGTGGTTGGTTAGCCGATAAATATTTAGGTAAACGCTTGTCGATTACAATTGGTGGTATCACCATGATGATAGGGCAATTTACATTATTTGCATTTACAAATATGACGGGGCTTTACCTTGGTTTGTTCCTTTTAATTATTGGTAACGGTTTCTTCAAACCAAACATTTCTACATTGGTTGGTGGATTGTACAAAGATGGCGATAGCAGAAGAGACTCGGCATTCTCAATTTTCTATATGGGAATTAACCTTGGAGCTTTAATTGCACCGTTCATCATTGGTTATTTTACAGACAACTTATTCATGACAGAAAATGCAGACGGAACGATTTCTTACGGATACCGTTATGGATTCTTAGCTTCTGGTGTTGGTATGTTGATTGGTCAGTTAATTTTTAACACACTTGGACAAAAATATTTAGGTGATTTAGGTAAAAAACCAATTTCATCTAAAAAGAAAGTTAAACCCGCTAATATTACCGATAGCTCTTCATTAGACATTGAAACATTGGACAGTGAAGTAGTTGACAGAACGTTAACAGAAGTTGAAATTGACTCAAACGTATCTGTAAACCCTGAAACGGGTGAAGTTCTGAACAAAGAGCAAGAGAAACAACGTATTTCTGTTATCTTCATCTTATTTGCATTTGCCGTGTTTTTCTGGGCTGGTTTTGAACAAGCTGGTTCATCGCTTTCACTTTATACCGATAAGTTTATCGACCGTTCAATTGGTGGTTTTGAAATCCCTACTTCTTGGTTTCAATCAGTGAATCCAATTTTTATTGTGGCATTGGCACCATTGTTTGCTATTTTCTGGAATTCTAAATTAGGAAAACGCTTATCTACTCCTGTAAAAATGGGTGTGGGAATGATCATCTTAGGGTTAGGATTCTTATTCATGCTTGGAGCTGTTGGCGAAAGAGCTGCAAACGGAAACATTGAAGACGAAGCCAATAAAGCTGCTTTGATGTGGTTGATTATGACTTATTTATTGCACACCATTGGTGAGTTGTGTTTATCGCCAGTTGGACTTTCTGTGGTAACAAAATTAGCACCGCCAAAATTAGCTTCTATCTTGATGGCTGTTTGGATGTTATCTTCTTCTGTTGCTAACTTTATTGGAGGTTATTTGGCTTCAGTTGTGGAAACAATGGGTGCTGGACAAATCTTCACCTTCATTGCAATATTTGTAATGATTTGTGGATTGTTACTTATCTCGCTCAATAAATTTATTGGAAAATTAATGCACGGTGTGAAATAAACCACACACCCTCCATCTTATAGAAACATCCTAGCAGTTTTGTTAGGATGTTTTTTTATGCCTAAAAAGGATATTTTACGCATCAATAACTAAAAAATATTCTGGATAGTACATTTTTTTAAACAGAATAATTACATTTAAAGTCGCTTGTAAACAATGCAAGATAAAAACTATAAAAATGAGCAACACTACTGAACAATCCATTGATGCGGCTGCAATGGCACGCGAATTAGAACAAATTCAAAATTTTGAAGGCAAATATCCAAAACAAATTTGGGGACTTTTTTTCTCCGAAATGTGGGAACGTTTTTGTTTTTATGGTATGCGCGGCGTACTCACCTACTTCATGATTACCGAGTTAATTCTTGCCGATGGTAGCAAAATGACAGAAACACAGGCCAACCTGCAATATGGAGCCACACAAGCTTTTGTATATGCCTTCACTTTCATTGGAGGTTTGTTTGCCGATAAAATCTTAGGATTTCGAAAATCATTGGTTTGGGGCGCCTTGCTTATGATTACGGGAAGTTTAATTCTTTCCATCCACAAAGATGCCATTTCTGAGTTTACTTTTTTCTTGGGAATTAGTTTTACAGTCATCGGAACTGGTTTTTTTAAACCCAATATTTCAACCATGGTAGGCTCGTTGTATAAAAATGGAGATGAACGCAGAGATGCTGGATTTTCGTTGTTCTATTCGGGCATCAACATTGGAGCATTGTTGGGTGGATATGCTTGTATTTCCATAGGAAAAGGACAATTGTTTGGAAGCTTTATTCCCGAAGGTTACCGCTGGAACGTTGCATTTGGATTGGCAGCCGTGGTGATGACAATTAGTTTAATCAACTTATTATTTGTCAAAAAACACTTGGGCCCCATCGGATTGTCGCCCCTTTTAGAAAAAAACGAAAAAACTGGAAAAATGGCAGTACCTTCCAAAAAGAAATGGATGGAATATGCTACCTATGCTGGATCAATTTTGGCAATTCCCGTTATTCTTTCAATGGTTTCCAAACCCGAATATACCGATCTATTCATGTACATCGTTGGTCCGCTCACCTTGATATATTTGTTCTACGAAATGGCTAAACATTCATCAGCGGAACGTAAAAAATTGATTGCAGCACTTGTTTTCATCCTATTTTCCATCCTGTTTTGGGCATTTTTTGAGCAAAGCGGAGGCTCATTGAGTATTTTTGCTGCTAATAACTTGGACGATAAAATTTTAGGCGGTTTACACTTGGATCCCAACGGCGTGAACAACTCAGCCAATTCTTTGTTTGTAATCATTTTTGCGCCAATAGTTGGTTTAATTTGGATAGCATTGGCAAAGAAAAAATTAGAACCCAATACTGTTGTAAAATTTGGATTGGGCTTTGTTTTCCTAGCAGCCGCATTTTATACTTTTTATGCCACTCGTTTCTTCCAAGTAGCAGCAGGAATTGCAAGTCTAGATGTGTTTACAGTAGCCTATTTGATTATAACTTTTGGTGAGTTATGTCTCTCTCCTATTGGTTTGTCCATTATGACCAAGTTATCGCCCCTTCGTTTGCAAGGTGTGATGATGGGTATGTGGTTTTTGGCAAGTGCTTATGGTCAATATGTGGCCGGACTTTTGGGAGCCAACATGGCAGAGGCAGGGGTTAACGATTCACCAACTCAAAAATTAATGACCTACACCGATGGATATTTGCAATTGGCCATTTATGCCTTGATTGCAGGCATTGTGTTGATTGCTATTTCGCCATTGGTGCGCAAATTAATGCAAGAAGTGAAATAATAGAATTGAATCAATTGTGCCGTCTTTTTTGTATTTTTGCACCCACAAATGAAATTTTTACGTAGAGATATGATTATTTACAAAACATCCGATGAAATCGCAATCATGCGCGAAGCTGCTCAAATTGTGAGTAGAACATTAGGAAAAGTAGCCGAAATGATACGCCCTGGAATTACAGGTTTGGAATTGGATCAAATGGCCGAAGAATACATCAAATCTCAAAATGCAATCCCTGGTTTTAAAGGATTGTATGGTTGCCCTAGTACTTTGTTGGTGTCTATCAATGAACAAGTGGTGCACGGACTTCCAACCGATATTAAAATTCAAGAAGGCGACATCGTTTCGGTAGATTGTGGTGCGCTTTACAAAGGATATTATGGCGATCATGCCTATACATTTGCAATTGGCGAAGTATCGGATGAGAAAAAACAATTGTTAAAAGTAACCGAAGAATGTTTGTACCTCGGTATTGCACAAGCAAAAGTAGGTAACCGCATCGACGATATTGGCTGGGCCATTCAAACACATGCTGAAAAACACGGCTATGGCGTTGTACGTGATTTGGTAGGACACGGATTAGGTAAAAAAATGCACGAAGATCCTCAAGTTCCAAACTACGGACGTCGCGGACATGGTAAGAAAATTCAAAACGGACTCACCATTGCCATTGAACCAATGATTAATGTTGGGACAGAAAAAGTGGTGGTTCTAGAAGATGAATGGACCATTGTAACGGCTGATGGAAAACCAAGTGCCCATTTTGAACATGACATAGCAGTAGTGGATGGCGAACCAGTAATCCTTTCTACATTTGATTACATTCACGAAGCACTTTCTAAAAAATAATGGCTACCACCATTAAAACCATCCAAGTTGTAGTTTTAACCTACTTATTATTTGGTGTTTTTAATTTGTTTCAACACCATTATTTTTTGGTGCCTGTAACCTATTCAGAATTGTTTGTTTTTGTAATGATTGCTAGTGCTTTTGTAGAAAACAGAAAATCAATAGACCGTTTTCATTGGTTGCTCTTTGGTTATTCTTTATTTTCTATCGCTGCACATCCATTTTTTTGGGAAATTTTCCTCAATCCAACCCAACAACAACAATTGTACAACACCTTGCTGTTTGATGTTGTGCGCATTATCCAATGGTTATTGCTTTCTACCTTTTTTGTTTTGCTGAGCTATGATCGTGATAAAAACGTGCTAAAATTAGAATGGTTGGTACCCGCTGCCATGACACTTGGTTGTTTGTTCAATCCTCCCCTTTGGTATGTTTCCCTTACTTTCATCATTTCGGGGTTGAGTGCTGTATATTCCATAAAACGACGCTTGTTAGTAACCGATTACATCATGCCTGTTTTAATTGGAATTGGAGCTTTGCAATTGATTAATTTCTTTTATTGTATTTAGTATTTTTTGGCGCAATAATTGGATAAAAACATCCATAAATTCATTATTTTTGTAACTTTTACAAGAAAAGTTTACTCAAATAATCAAAACATAAGTGCATGAAACGTTTTTTAAATTATAGCAAAATCAGTGTTTTCATTTTATTTGTAAGTATTGGATTGTCGTTTATCTCTAGCGAAGGCGATATCAAATACAAATGCTTAATTCAAATGGTGAGTTACAAAGGCGAAAAAGCAATGGTGGTTGTTTCACTTATAAAACCGGATGGAAATTACGACAGAACCCTTAGCGTACTTGGGAAAGATAAAAAATGGTACGATGAAATGACCAAATGGTGGGATTTTCATTCGGCAGCTAAAGAAAAAATTGATGGTATTACCGGTGCATCCATTGCAGGAAGTCAGCGCAGAGTTGTTTTGATAAAAGTTCCTTCCTATGCCCTCAATAAAAAATACAAAATCCGTGTAGAATCAGGGGTAGAAGACCAAAAATACGTATCCAATGACGTTGAATTTGAACTCAATACAGGCAATATCAACAAAAACATCAATGGGAAAGAATACGTGAGTGTTGTTCGTTTAATTCCAAGTAATTAATTGTTTATGGTACGTTCGTTTTGGAGATGGAGTCACCTAATTTTAGCCATTGTTGCATCTGTTGTTTTACTTGCAGCATCCATTAGTGGTGCTTTTTTAGCCGTAGAACCTGTTCAAAACAACAACCGTACAACTTTTGATAATTCGTGGAACAACACAACAATTCAACACACCATTGAAAAATTAAAATCCCACTATTCGGAAATTACCAGCATCGAAAAAGATAAAAATGGCTTTTTTGTTGCCGATGTTTTTACAGCCGATGGTGAACAAAAAATTGTGCAATTCAACCCAACAACGGGAAAAACTTCAGGGAAAATTAGCGAACAATCAGCTTTTTATAGTTGGATGACAACTTTTCACCGTTCGTTGTTTTTAGACACAACAGGTCGTTTTTTAGAAGGAATAACAGCCGTTTTGTTGTTTTTTATTACCATTTCTGGGACTATACTTGTATTTCAACGCACCAAATCGTTCAAAGCATTTTACGATAAAGTAGAAAAAAACCTCAACGTACAGTTTTACCACATTGTTTTTGGTCGATTGGCATTTATTCCCATCATTGTCATTGCGCTTACGGGCGGTTATTTGTTTTTAAAACGTTTTGAGGTTGTGAAAACTATTGAACCACAACGCCTTGAGGTAGATTTTGAACATCCCAAAGAAAAATTGGGCACTTATTCTTTTGCACACCACAAAATTGGCGACATTCAACGCATCGAGTTTCCATTGTTTGAAGACCCAATGGAATATTACACCATTTTTACCAAAGAAAAAACCTTGGCGGTTGACCAGTTTACCTATAAAATTTTAGACCAAGAAAACATCCCCACAGCAACACAATTAGCAACCTTAAGTTTGGATTGGCACACAGGAAGAAAAAATAGCGTTTGGTCAATCATTTTAGGACTTTGCTCCATCAGCATTTTGTATTTCATCTATTCTGGATTCAAAATTACCTTGCTAAAAATGAAGGGGAATTTCAAAAACAAATATGCCTTAGGTGAAAGCGAAATTTTATTGTTGTATGGCAGTGAAACAGGAAATACTCGCAATTTTGCAAAATTAATATACGAACAGCTTTTGCACGAAGGTAAAAAGGTGCACCTTGCAGCAATGAATAACTATCAACCTGCTACGCAAATTCAGCACCTCATCATCCTCACTTCTACTTATGGAACAGGAGATGCTCCAGCAGGTGCAACAAAATTTCTTCAAAAATGGAAAGAACAACCGCTCCAACAAGCATTTTCCTACTCCATTGTTGGTTTTGGTTCGTTGGCCTACCCTGATTTTTGCAATTATGCACTACAGGTTGAAAAAGAATTGGCACACTATCCACAAGCCAAAGCCATCCTACCATTGGTAAAAATTCACAACCAATCGTATCATTCACTAAAAACTTGGGCACTGGATTGGCAAAAGGCAAGTTCAATTGCATTGACACTTCCTGTCAATTATGCGGTCAAACAACTTCCCACTCACGCCTTTACGGTTGTGAAAAAAGAACACGTAACAGTTGATGGCAATACCACATTTAACCTCCTATTAAAAACACAGAAAAAAATCAAATTTCATTCAGGAGATTTATTGGCGGTCTATCCACCAAACGATCCTTTCAAACGCAACTACTCCATAGGAAAATTAAATGATTCAGAATTAATCATCAGTGTGCGTTTGGATAGCAAAGGTGTATGTTCTAATTACCTTTATTCACTCCAAGAAAACGATGTGCTCAACGCAGCTGTAGAAAGCAATCCATCGTTTCATTTCAACACTTCAAAACCGGCTATTTTTATTGGAAACGGAACTGGAATGGGACCATTTTTAGGCATGTTACACGAAAACACAAAACACCAAAAAGTGGCGCTTTATTGGGGCGGACGCACACAGCAATCGTATGCTTTGTATGAAAAATATGTGCAAGCTGCAAATGTTGAAAATGTAACTACCAATATTGCTTTATCGCGTGAACAGAATCCTAAAGTGTATGTTGGCGATTTAATCAAACGGGATGGCAAAATTTTGGTTGAACAACTAAAAAATGGCAGCATCATTTACATTTGTGGAACGCTTGCCATGCAACAAAGTGTTTTGGAAGAACTCGATGGTGCAGCACGTCAATTTGCACAACAACCTTTGAACAAATTCCAAAAAAATGGGCAACTAAAAATGGATTGTTATTAACCATTTTTCATTTTGATTTTCATTTACTTATGGCCTTAAAAATGTTGTATTTTTAACAATTTCTTATTATTTTTTAAAATTTAAAGCAACTAAATCGTTTTTGCCTCGTCTTTTGGATACTTAATTTAAAAATATTCAACAATATGAAAAATGTAAAAACTCTCCTTTTTGCTGCTTTAACAGTGGCTGTGTTTAATGCAAACGCACAAATTGTTTACAGAGACATCACTCCAGATGGTTTGCCAACAAATGGTGATTTCGACTTTAACAATGACGGAACCGCTGAATTTTCGACAGATGGAAGCATGTTTGACTATTCTGCAACAAATGCAGCTGGAACCAACATGTGGATGGACGGAACGGCTGCTGCTGGATGGGATGAAGTGAAACCCTTAACCGTTAACACAGTTATTGGTGCAAGTGGTAATTTTATTGGCTACGGTGATGCTTCTATGGATGCTTGGGGTGCTGGTACAATTTTCCCATTAAATGTTGATAGCTACATTGGGGTGAAAATTGCTTATGGCACATCTATTCACTACGGATGGATTCGTGTAATGTGGAATGGAACTGATTTCATTTACAAAGATTATGCTTATAACGCAACTGCAAATGCAACGATTAAAGCCGGACAAATTTCAGAAGCTAGTGTTGCAACAGTAGAAGACAATCAGTTTTCTATTTTCCCAAATCCTGCAAAAGATGTAATCAGCATTCAAGCAAAAAACACAACTGCAACAACTGCAATTATTACCGACTTGGCAGGCAAAGTCATCAAACAATTTGAAGCAACAGCATTGAACCAATTAAACGTAAGCGACGTGAAATCGGGTGTTTATTTGTTGAACATTTACGCTGCTGAGAAATTAGTAGCTACTCAAAAAATCGTTATCGAATAATAACTCTATAACCTTATTTCGAAATGGGAGCTTTGTTAAAAAAGTATCCCATTTTTTTTATATTTGTTGGAAGTATAAAATTTACAAACATGAAAAAACAGATACTCACCTCCATTATGCTTGCTTGTCCGTTGTTTTTCTTTGCTCAGAAGAACGAACAAATGGCGCAGAAAATTATGGATGAAGTTTATAAAAACTCACAAATTGAGCAACTTTCACACGAATTAATGGACGACATTGGTCCGCGTTTGGTAGGAACCCCACAAATGAAAAAAGCACACGATTGGGCTGTGGCAAAATATACCAATTGGGGAATTCCTGCCGAAAATCAAAAATACGGTGAATGGAAAGCGTGGGAACGTGGAATTACGCATATTGACATGGTATCGCCGCGCGTTCAAACATTGATGGGCACCCAATTGGCGTGGAGTCCGGGCACATCATCCAAAGGTGTAACAGCCGAAGTTATTGTCATTCCAACGGTTTCAGATTCCATTGCTTTTCAAAAATGGTTGCCAAGTGTTAAAGGTAAAATTGTGATGATTGGAATGTTGCAACCTACTGGTCGCCCCGACCACGATTGGAAAGAATGGGCAACTACAGCATCGTTTGATAAAATGAAAACCGAACGCGAAGCTCAAAAGCAAGCGTGGGAAGCCAATTTGAAGAAAACAGGCTATACCAAACGCACGTTGCCAGAAGCGCTTGAAAAAAATGGTGCTGTTGCCATTGTTGATTCCTATTGGTCGAACGGATTTGGTGCACAAAAAGTTTTTGGAGCTAAAACCAAAAAAGTTCCAACTGTTGACATGCATTTGGAGGATTATTCAATGCTTTATCGTATGGTTGAACACGGTGATAAACCTATCATCAAAATAGTTGCAGAATCCAAAGATTTGGGAATTGCGCCAACATTTAACACCATTGCACAAATAAAAGGCAGTGAATTTCCAAACGAATATGTGTTGCTGTCTGCTCATTTTGACTCGTGGGATGGTGGAACAGGTGCAACAGACAACGGAACAGGTACGGTATTGATGATGGAAGTGATGCGTGTATTGAAAAAATTGTATCCCAACCCTAAACGCACCATTATTGTTGGACACTGGGGAAGCGAAGAGCAAGGATTGAACGGCTCACGTGCTTTTGTGGTTGACCATCCAGAAATTGTGCAAAACATCCAAGTGGCATTTAATCAAGACAATGGAACAGGGCGCATTCAAAGTATTAACGGGTCTGGATTTATCAATGCCTACGACTATTTGTCGCGTTGGTTAAAAGCGGTGCCCGACACCATTCAAAAAGTAGATACTTATTTCCCTGGCGAGCCTGGAAGAGGTGGAACAGATTATGCTTCGTTTATTGCAGCTGGAGTTCCTTCATTTAACCTCAATTCATTGAGTTGGAGTTATGGCAACTATACATGGCACACCAATTTGGATACGTATGACAAAATTGTGTTTGATGATATGAAAAACAATGTTGTTCTCACTGCAATTTTAGCCTACATGGCATCAGAAGACAACGAAAAAGCTTCACGTGAGCGCATGTTATTGCCTGTTGACCCCAAAACAGGAGAACGTCAAACGTGGCCAGAAATCAAACAACCTGAGAGAAAAGGAGGGTTTTAGATTCTTTTAAAAGCATAAAAAAAGCGGTACTGTGATAGACAATACCGCTTTTTTTGTAATCAAAAAATCCAACAAAGTTTGGTTTACATCTAGGAGATAAAATGTTATCAGAAAAAATGAATTAAATCCTGGATTAACTGATACAAGCGATCATTTTTATCGTATTTCGAAGAAAATTCTTTTATAAAATCCTCTCTTGAATAGACTTTTCTAGGATTCAGATTGGGAAATGCTGTGGCAATTTCTTCTGGAAAAGAGGTTGAAATTGTTGATGCAAAATAGGTAATTGAACCATCTTCATAAGCCAATCCAAGTATAGCTCCAGGAAGATTTGTATAACTTTCTGGACCAACAGCAGGAAGCACCGATGTATCAAACCAGGCATATATTTTAGTGCCATCAGCTAGTTTGGTTGTTGCTTGTTTACATTTAACACCTGCTATATCTCTATTTTTACCAGTAAATTTCCATACGCGTTGAGGAATCGTATCACGAACATAAAATTGACTTCCCAAAATATTAATGGACGTTGAAATGGTTTGATTGCTAAAATCCATTTTTGTTGTTGTTAAAAAAGTTTTATTTTCATCTTTAACATCATCAAAAGGTTGAATTAAAAAAACACTTGTCGAATCGTTGAAATAAAGCGTTGCTTTTTCGTTCAAATAGTTGTTGCTTTCATTTTTTTTGTCACCACCAGCGAAACCTCCTCTTCCTCCACCAGGACCTGCATTGCTGTTTTGCGAAAAACGTTTGCTTAAATTAATTTTCACATCATAGTGGATTGTTCCATAACGAATTTGTCCGAATTTAAACGAATTGAACTGGAATAATACTCCTAAAACAACGAACCAACTATTTAAAGCTTTCATCTTTTTGTTTCTGTTTTGATTGCAAAGTGCTATTAAATGTATAGGTTACTCTAAACAAGAAATATCGTGCAATAATATTAGTTCTAGAATCAACAATTGTGTTTAAGGTAATGGTGCGTTCAACTTGCGTATTATTATTGAGCAAATCGTATCCTTCAACGCCAATTGACCATTGGTCATATTTCCCAATTCGTTTAGTAATCGAAGCATTTAAAATGAAAAATTTTGAACTATAGGTTTGAGAAAGGTTTTGATAATTATAATAATTCCCAACTAGTTCCACATCCAATTTCCAAGGTAAATTTACTTTCAAATTATTTTTAAAATTCCATATCGAGTTGTTGATATTCAAACTTGCATCATTTGAATTTTTCCCCAATTGTTGCGTAAGACTTAGTGAGGTATTAAACTCTAAAAAATTAGTAAAAACAATCAAGCGCAGTTCTGGCATAAAATTGTTTGTAATTGTTTTGTTTAAAGTATTTTCTACAATATTATTTTGTTGAGAATTGGTATAAGTAAATCGTGGATTAATTGTCACTATTTTTTTAAATAATGGAATTGATAATTGCGTATTTGCTGACCAATTATTGAACGTATTGATATTTTCATAATGAGCAACACTTCTTCCAAGACTGTCATAGTCTACCGATTTTGCAAAATCATTAAACGTATAGGATGCACCGATGCCTACCGAAAAAGAAATAGATGAAATCGGTTTATAAAGCATGTATGAAATGTTTGTGCTAAAATCGTAATTAGGTTTCAAGTTTTCATTCCCCACCAAAATACTATTGGGATTTGTATTGTCTGTGACAGGTGAAACCATGTCGATAGTAGGCAACGATGAATTCGTATTAATCCTTGCGCTAAAATTGGAGTTTTGCGAAATTTTTAATCGGTAGCGCAAATAAGGAAGAGCTGTTGTAAAATTTTGATGTATTGCTTGCTGGTTGAATAAATTTCTATTATCCACCAATAAGTTTCTTCCATGAACACCAAACGACAGGTTGTTCTTCTTATCTCTAAAATTAGCAGAAACTCCTAACTTATTTTGCAGTTTGTTTGTTCGAAACACACTCGTTGTTGATGAATCTACCAGAGTATAATCAACACCATCGTAATTATACGAATATTGATTTTTTGCGTTGTTATTGTTGTATAATTCGTAATCAAAAATCAACTTCCATTGGGTAGAAAGAGGTTCTGAATAACTCGCACTCAATGTATTTGCAAAAATTATTGTTTTATTGTCTTTCTGTTGTTGAATTTCATTAGCTGTAGAGTCGTTTGCAAAAAATAAATCGTAGTAATCCAAGTTGCTTTTTTCATTAGTTTGTGCGTATGAAATGTTATCGCGAAGGTTTAAATGGCGACCTTTCTTTTTAAAATCTTTTCGGTAAGAAAGCATATTACTTATGCTATAACCACTTGATTTTGAGATAGAATTATTCAATGCACGACGTACAGAATCACTTTCTTCGTTTAAATAATTGGTTATTTTATCATTCGAATTATTGCTGAAGTTTATGGAAAAATCAGGCTTTATGGTCAAACCAGAAGTTGAATCGAGTTTAATGTTAAAATCCAACGATAAATTGTGATTTTGACTGTGATTGTTTTGGTTCGATTGTAATTGAGAATAATACGTTGTATCGCTTAATAAATACTGTGTTGCACTTTCGTTTTCTTTTTTAACTCGTGAATCTGAAAACGAGTAATCTCCGCTAAATTTCAATTTTTCTGAAACTTGATCACTAAATAAAACACCTGCTTTAAAAGTAGTTGGATAACCGCTATTATTTGTGTTTCGAGCAACACTACCACTAACACCTGTTGCTTGAGCATCTTTAGAACTAATAGCAGAATTTAAGGTGTTAGAACCAATTCCAAATGCAAAAATCTTTTGTTTGTTATTAAATCGATTAAAAAGTAACTGCCCTTCTCCAAATTGATAAAAATCTGTGGCGGCATTAACTTTTCCAAACCATCCTTTTTTGGCATCCTCTTTCAAACGTAAATCCAACACTTGTATTTTATCATCCGAAACAGAACCATCTTCAGGGTCAACTTCATATACCTGTACTCTATCAATACTTTTTGCAGCTAAATTTTTTGTTGCAGTAGTGGGGTCTGAACCAAAAAACTCATCGCCATCAACGTACACTTTATCAACTGTCCGACCATTAGAAGTGATACTTCCATCATCGTTAACCGTGACTCCAGGTAGTTTTTTTAATAAATCTTCAACAACAGCATTATCCTTAGTTGCAAATGAGTCGGCAATAAAAACCAACGTATCTCCATTATAGTAAACAGGATCTTTGTAGGCAACTATGGTTACTCCTTCCAATTGCATGCTTTTATCGGGCAAATTGATTTCTCCTAAATTAAAATCGCGTTTTTCGGATGTTCCAACCAATAGAAATTGTTTATCATTATATTTAGGATGCGAAAGAAAAAGTTGATAATTATCTATGGGAACATCAAAATGAAACACCCCATCTTCTTTAGTATTTTGATAGGAAACAATTACAGAATCGCTTACTCTAATTAAATATGCTTTTGCTCCATAAACAGGCAAAACAATATTAGTATCTACAATTGCTCCATTGATATTCATTTGAGAAAAACCAATAAAAGAAATGAAAAATAGTAATACCGTATTGAATATGTTATTTCGCATTTACATTTAATTATTTAAACAAAACCTACAAGAGAACTTTTCGGTTTAATAAATTCAACAACTTGATATTTAACATCAACACTAAAAAAGTACATAATTAGAATTAACTTCTATAATTCTAAGAATTAAATTGTAGGTGTTTTTGGTAAAGATAGCACTACTTTCTTCCATCTAGAAAAAATCATTGTTTATTTTTGATTCTATCTTTAGCTTATATTTTGTTTACTTTTCTAAAATTTATATTTATAGGTTGTGCCCAAAACATAAAATGTTAATGGATTTTTAACTTGCACTTCTTTATTAATCATGTAATACAACTTTAGAGAGTGATGTTTATCAAATTCATAATCCAATCCAGCTTGAAAACGAAGATTATCAACATATCCTTGCTGATTGATAAATAGTTCTGCCGAAATAAACGGACTTACTTTTAAGTGTAAATCATAATCGAGGGTAACACTTGGACGAAAATAAAATTGAGGAATATTCCAATTTTCTTCACGATTAATGTTTTTGTATCTCAATTGCAAACGCTCTTGAAAATCGATACCCAAGTTTTTTAATTTAAACTTAAAATTGAAATCTGTTTGAAATTTATGCCTTAAATCTATCGTTTCATCATAATTAAATTTTTGTTCAAATCGATAGATAGCACTTATAGAAAAGAAATTTGTTACATTATATCTGGCAGTAAGATGCGTGTAGTGCTTACTTAAATGCGTAACATTTTCATTAAACGTAAATGTTTCAGATAGTGAAACTAACCATCGTGGAGAAATTCGTTTTTCAACAGTAATACGATTTCTTATTCCAAAGTCGTTCCACTGCGCAATTGTACCAAAAGGTAATAATAGGATAAAAAGTTGAATTAACTTATTCATAATAATAAACTGTTACCATCGCTGTATCTCTCAAAAAGTTGATTTCAGAAATAGTTACATGATTAATTGTAAAACCAGTGCGTTCTTCTAAATCAGCAATCAACTCAGCTCTTCTACTAGGATGTATAAGTTCAATATTTTCATATTGAATTGCTTGCGAAAGTTCTTTACGAATAAAAATATTGCTTTCTAATATATAAGTGATGCCTATTAGTACAAGATTTAATGAAAGTATTACCCACCATTCACCAACTAGTACGGCTGTTATCAACCCCATTCCAATAACCAAGAAAAGATAAGTCATATCTTTCATTGACAAACCTTCTGTGCGGTATCTCAACATGGAGAAAACAGCGAATAATCCAAAGGCAGCTCCCATATTCATATCTACTTTGTTCAAAATAGAGGCAATTAGAAATATGAGAATATTGAAGGTTATAAACGTAAAGAAAAATTCACTTTTACGATTTTTGGAGAAATAGACGATACGAATTAACACAAATATTGAGAAAATATCGATGCAAAAACGAATTATAAATTCAATTGCTTTACTGTCTAAAAGTAATGAGTTCATTTAGTTTGATTTAAGAGATTAATATTTTTTTTAGTTTATTTTTAAAGTGTTTGAAGTTATTCGATCTAACATTTGGATATAAATGCATAATGCCCAAACAATATTTACTTACCGAACCTTCTCGCACATGGTTTTCATGCATTAGCTGAGTAAATGGAGATTGTGAGTTTTTACCTTGTTTTACTTCTACGATAACATAATTTTCTAAGGAAACTCTTTTTCCTTCATGAATAAATTCAAGGTTTAAATCTATTGTAACACGTTCTGCTAATTGAAGATTCACGAGTGTAATTCGAGAGTAATTAACCCAAATTTTTTCCTCTAAATCTGCTATTTTCCAATTGGAACTACTTTCTAAAAAGTGAGGATCAATGGTGTCTGCTTTAATTCGTGTTTTTTTAGTTCTTCCCTTATTATTTTTAAATTTAATTTCAAAAAAAGAAAGATCTGACTCTACATACTTTCTAACTCTGAATTTATAACGATTTGTTTTGCCACGATGATGAAGATTGTATAATTCAAAATCTGGTGAGTCGAAATACAACGATTCATAGCGAGAAA
>JAKQEZ010000539.1 GCA_029558435.1 Bacteroidota bacterium | reverse complement strand
AAATTATCAAAGTTGTCGTCTGGTGCAGAAGGCGTATTCAAAGATATGGAAAGTGATGTTAATATGCCATTTGTGATAAAGTTTGACACCAAGAACCGAGAGATTGACTTGGTTCCAAAAACGATAATGCGAAAAACAGATTTCAAATCAAGTACGCCATTTTATGCAGTTGAATCCACTCAAAACTATACTCGTCACATCATGCACCCGTATGAAGACGAAAATTTGACGTACAGCGAACTTTTAGACATGATGGGAACATTGTGTACCAACCCAAAAGAAATCGCAGCCAGCGTTAAAATAGACGGCCAAAATTGCAAATTTATTGCTGTTGATGGAAAGGTTTTTGCCCGTCGAGGTAAAGATGACACGCTGACCAAAGAACAATTAGTCAATAAGTTTGAATTGCCCCAAATCAAGTCAACTTTTGGTCAAGCATTTGATGAAATGAAAACGTGGATGATTGCCAACTCATTAAATGATGTTGTATTGAACGTGGAAATTTGCGATCCGCAAAATATCAATGTCATTGATAATGGTCGAGAATTTAAAATATTTGTTCATACTCCGCTGGAAAATGTCAAATGGACAGATATTATCCGACCAACCCCGACGATCCAATTGAACCCAATCGCAAATGCCGAAAAATACTTGAATACTATTGTTCAATTGGCAGATGCAGTGCTGGACGCATCGATAAAAAATACTGACGAATTGCAAATTTGTTTACAGAAGATGGGAAGTGAAATTTTGAAGGCAAATACAAAAGGTTCGACCAACGAAATAATTGCGCGATTGGAAGATGTAGCAGATCAAATCGCAACATCCGAACCCAAATTACAAGACAAATATATGAAGAATATTAAAAGGTTAATGCAATTGGGCGGAATCCGATCAATTGCCCCAATGGAAGGATTTGTTTTTAAGTGGAAGAACGGAAATCAGTATAAAATCACTGGCGCGTTTTCGCCAGTCAATCAAATTTTGGGATTATTTAAATACGAAAGATAATTATGGAGCAAAGATATGGAATATTGGTGTTTTATGTCAATGTCGGAAATTTGCCATTTGATGAAATTGACAGGTTTATTGACAGCAACATACTTGCCACCGAAGATATAGACGGCTGGCTTAAATTGTTCATTCCAATTCGTACCGGAGATTCATACGTTCAAGTCATTCGCAACGAAGTATCTGACAAAAGCGACATTACCATAAAAGACATAAATGATCTACAAATGCACTTGCGCAATTTTTTAAAGGAATCAAACAATGAAATTGTCGAAG
>JAKQEZ010000213.1 GCA_029558435.1 Bacteroidota bacterium | reverse complement strand
TAGATCAATTTATCGTCGATTTTTTTGCTCCAACAATTGGACTCATCATTGAAATTGATGGAAATTCACATTATCATAATGCCAAATACGACATCTATCGTCAACAAAAATTACAACAACTGGGCTATACTTTTCTTCGGTTTAGTGAAGGAGCTGTTTTAAACCAATTGGATGATGTAACTACACAAATTTTACATGCTATTCACTGCCTAAAATTAAAAAAGCAATAAAAATATTCTTGGTCACCTCCCTCTTTCCCTCCTCAAGGAGGGAGGTTTTTAATCCTTTTGATTGGTTATAGATTGTTCGTTGTTTTAAGAACGTTCGTGTTTCCCTCCTTGAGGAGGGATTAAGGGAGGTGATAAGTGTAATAGAAGTAGCCACTAAACAATAAATCAAACTATTTTTGTGCAAATACCGTTCCCCCGCTTTATATTCGTGAGAGTTTTTGAAGTACAAAGCTGTCAACCCATCACAAAAGCACAAATGGAAAACAGAACTTGAATGTAAGCACGTCATCACTTATGACGCAAAACGTGTGCTATGGCTTTGTTGTTTTCTCATTCGTTTCAAAGTCCTTTAATGTCTTGCCGTCTTTAGTTTTCCATTCAGTCAACCCGTTAGCATTTCGTCCCATTACCATTACCGCTGCTGTCGATGGACTGCTAAAAATATAATCGTCTGTGAATTCAAAAAATTCTCCCTTGTCAACAAGTACGCCTTCGTCTATGAGTTTTTGCCTGTAAGTGATAAAGTTTGAAGTCATTGAATTTACAATAGTCGCAGCAGCTTTGGAGCCTTTGAAAACTACAAATCCGTCCGATGTCGGTTCTCCTTGTCCATCTGCTCCACGTGTTGCTTTGATAAAGAATGTTGCCTGTTTCTGTTTAGGTTTAAATTCTCTTTTCTCTTCAAATACCTTGTGTCCTAATGTGTTTACTAGAAGTTTTATATACTCAATGAATTCTTCCATTTCTGCTCTGTCTGATTCAGAAATTGAAGACTGTGTCGGCACGATAGAATTGTCAACTTTATATCTGTTTGCTGATTTTGCTATTTCATGAAGTCTGTTTTCCAAGTACTTTACATGTGCTTTATTCAGATTGTCGTCCTTGCTTATGAATACAATAGTTTCGTTCCAAAAGTCTTTGGATGTCAATTGTTGATTTAGTCTTTTTAGAATGGTCTCGGCTTCTCCAATATAAACTTGATCCTTTCCGTCATTGTCTTTGCCGAATAGCAAATAAACACCTGTACTTATTATTAAGTCTTCTCGGTCAGAGCAATCTTTAACTTTAATTCTTGGAATTTTATAAGCTTTTCCAGACCAATTGGAAAGTTCACAACTCATTCGTCCGTTTGGGTCACCGTCAATTAGGAATATTTTTATTGTTTTGCCGAATTTCATGTTTAGTTATCTGTTTTTTACAATGAGACATACCATCCTACTCCACCAACTTCAAAACTTTTTCAACGTCTTCTGGAACGTCGATGTTGGGAGTTTCTATTGTTGTGTGTACCACACGAATTTTGTAGCCATAATACAACCAGCGCAATTGCTCCAACGATTCTACTTGCTCCAATTTAGAAGGTTGCAATGCAATTACTTCCAACAATGTTTTGCGACGAAAAGCATACATCCCAATGTGTTTTAGAAAAGGATAAAATGTTTTGGAATCGCCTTTAAAATGGTAATCGTTGGGAACAGCACTGCGTGAAAAATAAAGCGCA
>JAKQEZ010000204.1 GCA_029558435.1 Bacteroidota bacterium | reverse complement strand
AATTGCAGTTCGGTGATTTTTAATTCAAGTTCGCGCTTGAATACTGGAAACTTTGCGCCTATTTGTGAGCGATTGAACCTCGAAACAGATTCACAAATTTGACGGATTTCTTCTTTGAATTGAGATTCGTCTATTTCTATTTCAAATTTTGTAACGTTGATATTCATCAATTTGTAATTTTAATTCTTCAATTTTTCGATCAATCAAATCATTCACAGAAACCTTCGTACAATAAAATGAACTGCACGATTTTTCGACCTTGCCGCGTTTAGGCTTGAACTCACCGTCACAAATTTGCGTGTAATACACAAGATATTGATACAAATCGCCAACTTTCCATTCTTTGTCATTTCCATAACACTGACGAAATGCCGCAGTGATTGGAAAATTACTTTCCGACACAAAACATGGTGTTGCTTTAACGAACTTGAACACGCCAGTGTGATATGTCGTAATCGTATCGCCTACATTTAACAATTCTACTTCTGCGATGGTCATTTTATTGCAAAAATTTTAAGATTTCTTCTTGATGACCATCCACACAAATGACCCATTCTTTTTCATCATCAGAAATGGGATGTGAATATTGAGATATTTCTCCGTCAATGAGCGGCCAATGCACCATTGTCAGGTCGCATTCTGTCATAAACATTGGGGATTTGCAATTGAGAATCAAGTTGCGTATTTTTGAATGGTCAAATTGTCCAAGAATTACTGCTTTGTTCATTTTTTTTTTTGAGTTTTAACTACAAGGATAATACCCAGAATTTCTTCTTTCGTCCAAACGTTCTTTAAATCGTTCGATTACTTTTGGATGCTCTTTGGCAAGCCCCAATTCTTTGGTGACTTGCTTCATCAAATCTTTGATGTATTTTTCCTGCAATGATCTCTTGGCAGATTGTCCCGATTTTTGCGCATCTGACAACATTTTGCGATATTTCTTGATCTTCCGAATGTCGACTTCACTCATGCCCGTTTCACTCATCAATTTCCTAAGCAACGCCGATTCGTCCTTGTTCATTTGATGAACATTTGGCGGAAGTGATTTCTTGGGATTTTTCCATTCAACCCATTCAAGATCGCATTTCTCGTGATTATAAATCCACATAATCTTTTCACTTTAAAGTTTTTCAAATTTGGGCTTAATTGCATTCCAAATCAGTTTCGAATAATCTTTTGCGTCCAACATTGCGAATAATATTGACGAATTTTTGACTAATTTAGCATGAAACGCAAAATTTTCACGTTTGAAATTATACGACTTCAAATTATTGAAGATGGTAGTGTAAGTTTCTTCCATTTGTTGGAATTGACTGTTCAGTTCAGACTCATATTGTCGAACTTTATCATAAAACTCATCCGGTACATCTGTCAAAATTTCTGAAATTGGACGATTGTCCCGCAACGCTTCCCAAATTGCAGTGGTTGAAAGGTTCGTCATTGCCCGATGCAATTTGATGTATTCTTCAAATTTAATTTTGCATCGGTCTCCGTTTGAAAACTTGACGACAAATCCTTCACTGTTTTCCCAATTTAATTGTTTGATATTTTGCCAATCAAGTCCGTTGTATTTTTTGACTAATTTCGACCAATCGTTAAATGGACGTTTACAAATATCATATATATCAGCATCGTTCCATCCTTCATATCTTGATTTGTAAAAACAGCCAGTCAAAATTAAATCTGGTTCTGGATATGAAACGACAATTTGTTCAAATCCGATCAATTCAAAGGTATAGGTCGTGAGGTATTTGGTATTTTTTGCCGTCTTTTCAAAAATCGGATATTTCTCGTCCAATATCCGACGTGCTTCAATCGCATACTTTGATGTAAAGGAACCTCGTGAATTTACAATCATTTCCCCATTATACCAGAATACGCCGATGTACTGA
>JAKQEZ010000195.1 GCA_029558435.1 Bacteroidota bacterium | reverse complement strand
AAAATGGAGTAAAAAAACAGTAGAACAAAACGAAGATTAATTAATTTTAAAACACTGAAACTGGCAGCACAATTTTGACATCAACTACTGGTGGTCAATTTGCTCCGGATACAAGTGGTCAATTATACCGGATTTTGCAGTCGGTGTCAAAGTAAGACATTTGCACACCGCTTTTTACAAAATAAAGTTCTCGCTGGATTTGTCCCGAAACGGCTATGAAGTCGCCTTTCTTAAAAGTCTTTGTTTTCAGGTTTTGGGTCAGCAAATTGTAGTCAGCCGTGCTTATGTCGTGAAAAAGGTTGAAGTATTCGTGTCGTTCCATAAAATCACAGCTAACGGTTCGGGTATTGCCGAAGGCGGGGAATTTTAGCACAAAAGTTCAATAGAATTACTGCTGTTGAACCTTGGACCAATGTTTCATAGAAGCACTTCAGCCGCCATATTGCCAAGCCGATGTTAGCGGGTCGTTGTTCTTTGTTTGTCATGTTCTTCAACTTATCTTATAGTGCCCAAGTTGAATAAGTCCATTTAAATTATCATACTCAACCCAAGTTTCTTTTATCTTTCCATCCGTTACACGAAAGAAGCAGTTAAAATCCGCATTCAGTTTTTTACCAGTCGGTGGGAAATTTATAAGTTGTCCGTATTGTGTCCCTGAAAAGTTTATTCTCGCAGCAACTAATTCACCTTCTTCAATAGTAAAAATTACGGTCTCTTTCAGGTCGGGAAATGTTTCTAATTCTGCTTGATGGAATTTAACTAATCCGATATTAGTTTTTATTTCTTTTGGTTCAGATGAGCTATGTCTTATAAAATCGTTATGGACTAAAGTCAAAACCTTATCCCAATCTTTTTGATTTGTTGCACTTATAAATTCCAATACTATTTCCTTATTACTTTGCATTGAAAGGTCATTTTAATCATTTCTATTCGTCATTCAATGAATTTACACCTTGTTCTTTCGGTTTCTTTAGATGTTCTTTCATTGTCTTTACTTGTTCGGCTGGATGTCCTTGCCAAATTGTTACTTCTCCAACTTTCAAATCCGCCCTTGTCCCGTGAAAGTAAGTTTGTGCAAATGGTGTGGCAACATTACTACTAATTTTAATTGTTGCTTTGTCGTTCTGTTCCATTGTCAGAAGTCTATTCTATTGTCTGAATGTTGGTTTGTGTTGGTCGTCTTACAATGCCCGCTAACGGTTCAGGGCTTTCTGCTGTGCTGGTATTCCGTGTTCCGTCCAGCCCGGAACAAAAGTACAGCAGCGAACCGCAGATGAAGATATGCACAAAAGCTGATAATTATTCGTCCAGCCGGGACTGAAGCTGATTAGCGAACCGGAAGATGAGGATATGTTCGTCAGCCAGCATAGCAGAAAACCCCTTGTTGCCTGCCGTGTTTTGTCCGGCGATAAGATAAAGCAGCATGAATATAAGGTTGCCCTTTGTTAAGAATGTTTGTCCGCACCAGGTTATATTAAAAAAATGGTCGCCCAAAAATGTTCCTGTGTGTCGGGTCTTACCGAACTCAAACATAAGAGCTGTGTCCACCGTAATGAAAGTTTGAGTTCAAGACTGTTTGTCGCAGCGATGGCTGCTGAATATTGTTGTGCGCTGGGTCTTGCAATACCTGAATGAATGAAAGTGTCAAACAATAAGTAGCTGCAAAATAAAAGTTGTGTCATTACGACTTTCAAGTCAAAGTCAGTGTCCAACCCGAACGAACCCGCAAGTTACAGGTAGTGTCAAGGGAAGCGTCAGCCGTCGCTTGTCACTGTTATGCAGATGCTGTCTAACCATTTTTTTTAAGTCGCCGGATGATTGTCCGCCGTACTGAAGATGAATAATTTTATGTCGCTGAAATGTAGCTGTGTCAGCCCCATTGAAAAACCATCAGCGGACAGTCAGCCGAAGACTTTGAAATTGTTGAAAGTTTGCGCAACATGGCAGGCAACGGAAAAAGCATTGGCGTTCGTTGCCGATGCTGAATAAAGCACAAAAGTTTAATTAACAAATAAAAGTTCAAATTATGCATAAAAGTTCAATAGAAAGTCAAGGCAATGAAGCCAATGCTATGTTAGGCGATGTTTTTCTATCAATCTTAAATCGTATCTCAGCTAAAAACGATATACGAGTATGGATGACAGAGCCATTTAACGCAAAAGGTAAATCAATGTCCACAAATGGATATGCCTTAGTAACAACGCCTGTTTGCGGAGATTTTAAAAATCAAGAAGATATGATTAAAAACGTTTATCCACTTGAAATTAATATGAACAAAATTATATCTGTTAAAGAAATTAAAGACAAATTACAATTATTCCCAACGGTTGATTGTTTTGACGAAATAGAACAAGAGTGTAACGCCTGTTACGGTAGCGGATTGGTTGATTTTGAATTTGATTATGGTAGAAAAAGATATGAATTAGAAGGAGAGTGTCCTGTGTGTGAAGGAGAAAGAACAACTTTGCAAACATCAAAAACTCCGAATGGTAAAAAAGAATTTGACTACAATAAATTATTTCAAATTGGAATATGTTCTTTTAATGTTGAACGTATAAACGAATTGATATTTATAGTTGATAAGTTAGGAGTTAATGAAATCGTCTTGGTCAATCAAACTCTACCTCACAGACCGTCTGTTTTTGTGATTGGCGATGTTGAATTGTTGATTATGTCCACGCTAAATAGTGATTTGGATGCTGTTGCTCAAAATATCGCCTAACGGTTTTCGGCTTTGCGAAGGCGGGGAAATCGAAGCACTTCCGTTCAGCCAATGTACAAAATTTCAATAGAAGTACAAATGTTGAATTTTGCACTTCAGCCCCGCTTTTGCAAAACCGATGTTAGCTGTTCGGGCTTTTGTCATCAGTTATCTTTTGTTGAAATCAGTAAACATATTTCATTAATTCCTTTGTTAATCTCTATTAGTATTGTCAAGCTGTCAAACTCCCAAAAGCGTCCGTCCCAAACTCCTTTATTAATTTCATTTATTTCAGTTTCCCAATTAAATTCGCCCTTGAAATTTTTGTCGTAGCCAAAGAGTTTAAAGGCATTATTGATGATTCCTTCATATTCTCTGTAAAAACTAAAATAAGAGTAGTTTTTAGTCTTTCTACGCAGTAGAATAAAACTTTGGCTGTCTTCATTTATACTTTCAATTCTGTTGAAGTAACCTAAATAAGTGTGAAAAGGCTTTATAATTGTCGTCTGCCTATTATACTTTAAAGAATTCTTATTCTCTAAAACAAGTCCGTTTTTTATGTCATTGACTAAGAGTTTGGAAAAAGTATTACTGTCTTTTTCAAGTGAATTCTTTAATAAAGTAAAATAACTGATAAATTCTTCTATGTGGTAAACTTTAGTTTCTATTCCTAAAAGTTTATAAAGTGCTTTTGTTTTTTTCAGAAAACCTTGGTCGTCAGAAATAACATAATCACAAAAAGCTCCATAATAACTATGGTATCCATCATTCATTACATTTCTAAACTTCACACTTTTAGAAGGTTCCTTACTAATTCCGAGTAAGTCAAGTGTGAAATAAGCTTGAATATAAAAATCATAATCAGTTATGGTTCTGTCACCGTTTGGATTTAGATTATTGTTGACATATTCAATAAAGGTTTTTTGTAGAACTGAATTTTTTAAGTCATCGTTGAAGTCAATACTATCATATTTAACAGTAAACTTGCCATTGTTTATATTTTTGTCAACCACATTACGCAAGCCTTTATAAGCTGTTTTGTCTTCTTCCATTGTTTTTAGCATTCCCATAAAATGCTCAGTCCATTCCATTATTGACATTGGATTTAATCCAACAGGCAAAAATTTTCCTATAGTATCATTAAGTTCTTTTGGGATTTCTTGGTTTTGAAAAAAACCAAAGTCTAATTTTTGATTTTTCAGAATGTTTGTAGCATTTTTTAATTGCTCTGCTTGTTCTGGTGTTGCATAACTTAAATCTAAGTCTTCAAATATTGAAGAAAATGAAAAAGGCTCGTCTTCAACATCAACATCTTTAAATGCTTCTTTAGGTCTTGCCAAATAACAAGAAGTTCTTTTGTCTAAAGCGTGATAGGATAGATAGTTGTCTCCAACAAGACTTTCTATAAAATCAAGTTCTTTATACTTTATATCTGTTTTGTCGTTTTTCAAATCAAGTAAATGTCCGTGAGAATAGCAGAATAGAAATCTGTCTTTATTATCAAGTAAGTCTTTAAGGAAATTCTGATATAATGGTTTCTCTCCTTTGAATAAATGACTGAAAATTTGCTTGTCAAAATAAATTCTCTCCATTGTTCAATCTTTGTTTGTGTCGCTCGTAGCCTGACAGCTAACGGTTCGGGTATTGCCGAAGGCGGGGATTTTTAGCACAAAAGTTCAATCGAAGAACGAAAGTTGAACCTTGCACAAATGCCCAAACGAAGCCGTTCAGCCCCGCTTTTGGCAATACCTTGTTACCTGCCGTATTTTTTATTTTCGTTGTTTTATTTGCAAATATGATAATTATTATCGAATATTGCAAAATAAATCTTCTTGATTATGTCAAACTGGGATGATAAAGCAAAGCGACTACTAAAGTCGGAAATGGTCAAACGTGGCTTTACCAATGCAGATTTAGTTGGTTTACTCAATGAAATCGGTGTTGAAGAAACCAAAGCAAGTATCGACAGTAAAATTAGCCGAGGTACTTTTAGTGCTACTTTTTTGTTGCAATGTCTTACCGTTATTGGTTGTCAGAAAATTGAAATTGAAGATTATGAAAGTCAATTATTGATGGTTGCAGAACCAAATGAACCTTATAAAACTTCCAAAAAATGAAAAACAATACTGTAAAATTTATTGATTTATTCGCTGGTCTTGGCGGTATTCGTTTAGGGTTTGAAAAAGCATTTAAAGATAATGGAATGGAAACCGAATGTGTGATGACTTCTGAAATAAAACCATATGCTGTTAAAACGCTGAAACATAATTTTGGTCACGAATTTTTGGCGGGTGATATTTTTGAAATCCGCAACGAATTTATTCCTGATTTTGACTTTTTATTGGGCGGTTTCCCTTGTCAGCCGTTTAGTGCAGGCGGAAAGCGTCAAGGTTTTTTGGACACAAGAGGAACTTTGTTTTTTGAAATCGAACGTATTTTGAGAGAGAAAAAGCCGTATGGTTTTATTCTTGAAAACGTAGAGGGTTTGGTGAAACACGATTTAGAAAATAAAAATGATGAAATTGGTAGAACATTAAAAACCATTTTGCACACGCTCGAAAATGATTTGGGTTATAAAACAAGTTGGAAAGTTTTTGATAGTTTGGAATTTGGATTGCCACAATCTCGTAAACGAATTTTTATTGTTGGAACAAAAGATGAGAAAATTGATTTAAACGGAAATGAACCAAGATTTAAAGCCTTGGATAGTGTTTTGGAAAAAGGTTTACCGACTTTGAAGTCAGATTTTATTGATAAACTTTTATCACATTTTTCTTTGGAAGATTTATACGGAAAATCCATAAAAGACAAACGAGGTGGCGATAACAATATTCACAGTTGGGATATTGAAATAAAAGGAAGTGTGTCGAAGCAACAAGCAGAAATTCTAAATCAATTGTTCAAACAAAGACGTAAAAAGCAATGGGCAGAAGAAATCGGAATTGATTGGATGGATGGAATGGCTTTGACTTTAGAGCAAATCAATACGTTTATTGACTTGCAAAAAAAGGAATTGAAAACTTTGTTAGACGATTTAACTTCAAAAGGATATTTAAAGTTAGAACATCCGAAAAAATTGGTTAAAATTCAAACAGAAAATGGCATTGCAACTTCTCGTGAATATGACGAAACCAAACCGAAAGGTTACAATATTGTAACTGGAAAATTAAGTTTTGAAGTTAATAAAGTTCTTGACCCGAAAGATATTGCACCTACTTTGGTTGCTACGGATGTTTCGCGTTTAGCAGTTCCAGACGGAAACGGTTTGCGTAGATTGACTATTCGTGAAGGTTTAAGGTTGTTTGGCTATCCCGAATGGTATGAAATTCCGACCAAAGAATATGATGCTTTTGATTTATTAGGAAATACGGTTGCAGTTCCCGTGGTGGAATTTGTTGCCAATAAATTAGCCGAAGTTTATGTTAGCGAACTTGCAGTTTAACACCTGTGTGTTCTTCATAATTTTTCAAAACATTTTGTAGCCAATGTCCGTTGGTGTGGCGTGTCTGCGGATATTGGTAACGAGTTTCGTTGAGTGCAGCAAGAAACTCTTCTAAAGAATTGAAAGGTTTGAATTTTGAACGATCGGAATACCAAATTCCTGGTCGAATGTTGTAAATAACACTTTTCTTTTCCTGAACTTTCAGCGGATAAGTGCTACTTGGGCAAGCCAATTCCCAAATCTTTTTAATCCAAACATCTTTAATTGTCAGTTCGCTACCTTTCATTTGGTAAGCAAAAATCAGATAGTCGGAATTTAGACGATAAGCGGAAGTCAGTAAAGAGTTACAATACGAGTCGAAGTTGGCAAGGTCAAAGCCCGGACCCCTGTCCCAATCGAAAGATTTTACTTCGAGAAGTCCTAATTTTTTGTTCTGTTTGTCAAGATAGAAATCGGGAAATACTTGTGAATTTGGATTTTCTTCAAATTCAACGGTTTCTTTCATTAGCCACGCTTTCAACCATTCTTGTAAAAGGTTTCCAACCGTATCTTTAGTTTCGATAGAAATAGTCAGGTCTTTGAGCGAAAAATTGATAATTCCTTTTTCTCCGATAATCTTGTATTCGTTTACCAATTTATTATGTAGCTCTTGTCCCGATAATTTCATTCTGTTAGTTTGTTAAATTTTGTGCAAAGGTATCAATTTTTTTTCGATGTTCAGCCTTGGTTTGTGGTCTGGTAATATGGCAGGTAACGGTTTCGGGCTTGGCGAAGGTGGCGATTATCACCACAAATGTTTATGCGGAGAACCAAACTTTGATTAACCACAAATTTGTCTGCGGAGCACTGAACCGCCACTTTTGCCAAACCCGTGTTATCGGTTCGGTGTTCT
>JAKQEZ010000181.1 GCA_029558435.1 Bacteroidota bacterium | reverse complement strand
CCAAAGCTAAAGTTTAATAAAGCGAATAGTAAGATGAATTTTTTCATAATTTCGTTTAGAATATCCAACAAGGCTTTTATACCTTGCTGGATGAATTATTATTTTAAACTGTGACTGTCAACTGCAACTGTTCACTAATTAACCGCTTCAACTAATCGAATAAACTCCGAGCGATAACCATCTTCATCTTTTGATTTTCCTTGTAATGCTAAGGCTTTGATGTCTTTGGAAGATTTATTGTTTACCAATTTAGAATCGCGTAATTTTAATCCGAACCAAGCAACAGCAGCACTAAATTTGAAATCTTCAGATGTTTTAGCTAACGAAAGTACATTGTTTTTAATTGTTTCAACCATTTCAATACTTTTTTCGCTATCCGATTTTTTATAACGGAATTTTATCGTTGCCAATTCATCCGAATAGTTTTTTGGCGCAATTTTAATTTCGGAATATTTCAAATCGGCAATATCTTGATTGAAACTGCTTTCCACGCCTGTTGGGATGATTTCATACAATGCTGTAACCGTGTGACCGCTGCCTAACTCACCCGCATCAATAGCATCATTTTTAAAATCTTCTGGACGCAATTTTCGGTTTTCGTAGCCAATTAAACGGTAACTTTGTACATGTTTTGGATTGAATTCAATTTGAATTTTTACATCTTTAGCAATCGCAAACATACTTCCTTTAAATTCTTTTCCAAGGAAACGATTCGCTTCTTGGATGTTGTCTATGTATGCATAATTACCGTTGCCTTTATTGGCTAAAACTTCCATTTTGCTGTCTTTGTAATTGCCCATTCCGTAACCCAAACACGTCAAGAACACACCCGATTTTCTTTTTTCTTCGATTAAGGTTTCCATGTCTTTATTGGAAGAAGCACCCACATTAAAATCGCCATCAGTTGCCAAAATTACTCGGTTGTTGCCACCTTTGATGAAATTTTCGGTTGCCATTTTGTATGCCAATTCAATTCCAGCACCACCAGCCGTACTTCCGCCAGCGCTTAGTTTATCTAATGCTTTTATGATAGTTTCTTTTTCATCGCCAGATGTTGGAGGTAAAACCATTCCAGCTGCTCCAGCATAAACTACGATGGCCACTTTATCATTTTTACGCAATTGATTGACCAAAACTTTCATTGATTCTTTCAGTAAAGGCAATTTGTTTTGTGAATTCATAGAGCCCGAAACATCAATCAAGAAAACAAAATTAGAATTAGGTAATTTATCATTTGGAATTTCTTTTCCTTGTAAACCAATTTTTACCAATTTATGTTTTTCGTTCCAAGGACAATCGCCGTATTCAGTAGCAATGGCAAACGGATGATTTCCTGTTGGTTTTTCGTAATTGTATTTAAAAAAATTGACCATTTCTTCCACACGAACAGCATCTTTTGGAACAGTTTGCCCTTGGTTAATAAAACGACGAACATTGGTATAGGAAGCATTGTCAACATCAATTGAAAACGTGGATAAAGGCTCACTTTTTGGACTGGTAAATGGGTTTTCAACAAACAATTCATAATCTTCTTGATTAGGTTCAATAGATGGAATTGAATTATCGAAAGGCGCAATTTCTTTGATTAATTTATCCTTTTTCTCAATTGGCAGACCATTTTTAGTTATAATAGTAACGGCTCCATTTTTGCCACGATTTCCGTATAATGCAGTTGATTTTTCGTCTTTTAAAACCACCACTTTTTCAATATCTTTGGGATTTAATTTTCTAAAATCTTCTGCTTTTGCGGGTTTTCCATCAATTATGTATATGGGTTCTTGTTTTTTATCTATCGAAGAAACACCTCTGATTACAACATTGGAATTTCCTGGAACACCAGAGCTTGTTCCAATTTGCAAACCGTTAGCTTGACCTTGTAAATTTTGCATCATATTATTTTTTACTTTTGGTGCTTTATCATCAAAAACAACGCGTTCTTGTGAGTATCCCATCACTACAACTTCATTGGTGGTAATTGCATTTTCTTTTAATTCTATATTAATGGTTGTTTTTTTTCCAACAATAATAGATTGTGTATTGTAACCAATATAAGAGAATAATAAAACATCATTCTCATTGGCAATTATGGAATATTTTCCGTCAAAATCGGTTGAAGTTACTTTGTTTGT
>JAKQEZ010000178.1 GCA_029558435.1 Bacteroidota bacterium | reverse complement strand
CCAAAGCTATTTTTTAAAACATAAAAAATGGCCGGAATTTCTTCCGACCATTCGTGGCGATTTGCCTCTTTTTTTTGTTTTAATAGTTTCTATTAATTGGCCATTTCACTCATAAATTTAATGCGCATAATGCGTAATTCTTCTTCCGAATAATCACCATCAAATTCATTGTAAGCTTCAATCAAATCATCAGTTTCTGCTTCTTTGAAATAATCGTAAATTTCTTCTTGGTTTTCTGGGTCAAGAATTTCATCAATGTAGTAATCAATATTGACACGTGTTCCAGAAGCAACAATAGCTTCAATCTCATCAATTATTTCATCAATTGTTTTACCTTGTGAACGACCAATGTCTTCGAGTGGAAGCTTGCGGTCAATGTTTTGAATCAACTGAACTTTTAAACCACTTTTATTGATGAGTGATTTAACAACCAAATCTTGTGGGCGCTCAATATCATTTTCTTCAACATAAGCTTTTATTAATGCCACAAATGGAGCACCAAACTTCGCGGCTTTGCCATTGCCAACCCCTTGAATATTCGTCAATTCATCAATAGTGATGGGATATTGAAAACACATATCACGAAGTGAAGGTTCTTGGAAAATAACAAATGGAGGAATATTCTTTTGTTTAGAAATAGTTTTTCTTAAATCCGTAAGTTGAGAATAAAGTACTTCATCTAAAACAGCTCCTTTGCCACTATTGATAATATCTTCTGAATCCTCATCTGAATAATCGTGCTCTTTGATTAACTTAAATGAAGTAGGATTTTGAATGAATTCTTTTCCTTTATCAGTAAGTTTTACTACACCATACGATTCTATTTCTTTATAAATCAAGCCACCAACAAGTGTTTGACGAATAACAGCATTCCAGAAATGTTCATCTTTTTCTTTTCCAATGCCAAAGTTTTCAAGTGCATCGTGCTTGTATGATTTAATGTCCGATGTAACTTTACCTGTAATAAATGAACAAATGTGCTTAGCTTTTTGTACTTCGCCTAATTCTTTAATAACGTTTAATAAGTCAAGCACATAATCCTTCCCTTCAAATCGTTCTTTTGGATTTTTACAATTGTCGCAATTGCAATTACAATTACTTTCGTTGAAATCTTCACCAAAATAATACAAAATAAACTTTCTGCGACATACAGATGTTTCAGCATAAGATACAATCTCGGACAACAATTGCTTGCCAATTTCTTGTTCTGCAACAGGTTTTCCTTGTAAAAATTTTTCTAACTTTTCAATGTCTTTGTATTGGTAAAATGCCAAGCAATCGCCTTCACCGCCATCTCGACCAGCGCGACCAGTTTCTTGGTAATAACTTTCAATAGATTTTGGAATATCGTGGTGAATTACAAAACGCACATCTGGTTTGTCAATACCCATACCAAAGGCAATTGTTGCAACAATAACATCGGCGTCTTCCATCAAAAACATGTCTTGGTGTTTTGCACGAGTATTAGCATCTAAACCAGCGTGATAGGGAAGGGCATTAATACCGTTTACTTGCAATAGCTCGGCTAATTCTTCCACTTTTTTACGACTCAAGCAATAAATAATACCACTTTTTCCTTCTTTGGAACGAATGTATTTAATAATTTGCTTTTCAATATCGCGTTTTGGTCGGATTTCATAATACAAATTATCACGGTTAAACGAAGATTTGAAAACAGTCGCATCCAACATGTTCAAATTCTTTTGAATGTCGTATTGAACTTTTGGTGTTGCTGTTGCCGTTAAAGCAATGATTGGAACATTGGAAATACATTCAAAAATCTCACGTAATCTTCTGTATTCTGGGCGAAAATCGTGTCCCCATTCAGAAATACAGTGTGCCTCATCAATCGCAAAAAAGGAAATATTGACTGAAGTTAAAAAATCAATATTTTCTTGTTTGGTCAACGATTCTGGTGCTACGTATAGTAGTTTTGTAACCCCTTTTGAAATATCAGCTTTAACTTGTGTAATTTCTGTTTTGGTCAATGATGAATTTAAAAAATGGGCAACAGCTTCGTTTTCACTCACATTTCTTATTGCATCCACTTGATTTTTCATCAAAGCAATTAACGGTGAAACAACAATTGCAGTTCCCTCAGAAATTAATGCAGGTAATTGATAACAGAGCGATTTTCCACCACCCGTTGGCATAATTACAAACGTATTTTTTCCTTCCAATAAGTTAGTAACAATAGATTCTTGCTTTCCTTTGAATTGGTCAAATCCAAAATACTTTTTCAGTGCACCTTTTAAATCTACATCTACCAAGTTTTCCATATAATAACTGATGATTTTATTACTTTCCTACGAAAATACTACAAAAAATAGTTTTAAAAAAATAATTTTTGGAAATAATAATAACCAATTTTGGAATCTTTACTGAAAATTAGAAAGATAACGCTTCATTATTTTGTCAGAATAATTTTATTAGTGGAAGATTTCAAGAATTTCGTAACTTTTGAATTGCAAATAGTGTTAATAAAAGATTACCACATCAAAATTGTTTTAAAGTAACTATCTATCTCTTTTTCAAACTTAAAATCTTTTCTTGCTTTTTCGATTATTTCTTTGCGTGTTGCTGCTTTTTTGTAATTAAACTTAGGCAAAACTTCTTCCATATCCAATTTTGTTTCCTCAACAGAAGTAGCAAAATAAGTAACCATTCCGTCTTCTAAGGCTCAACCTAAAATGGCTCCAGGTAATTGACAAAAACTTTCTGGTCCAACTTCGGGTGTTATTTTGGACGTAAACCAAGCATAAATACGGGTTGAATCATCCACTTCATACATCGCTTGCATACACTCAATGTTGCAGATTGTTCGCCATTTATCGGTAAATTTCCACGAGCGTTGAATCAATGAATCTTTTACATAAATAGAAGCTCCATTAAAACTGTAGATGGTATTTGTTTCGTTTCTCCACAAATAATTAATAACAGTATTGTTGTTGGTGGTCCACTCAAGACGATCGCGTTCGTATTTTTCTTCTGGAATAAAAACAGACATGGAATCATTAAAATACAACGTAAATTTTTCAGTACGGTATTTATTCTCCTCTTTGATGTAGGATTGCGTGCTTTTATCGGTATACTTTTTAAACAAATTGGTTTTGCGCTCAAAAATTATTTTTCCTTCTTGTAGTTGACAAAACACAAAAAATGGTGCTAGAAATAGACTGAATAGAATTGCTTTTTTCATGTTATTGTTCGTTTTTAGGTGTTGCATTCTTTTTAAACGTGCTGTTAAATTTATATCCCAAAGTGAATAAAAAATAACGCGAAATGATGGATGTTCTGGAATCAATAATCATATTGGATGAAGCAGAACGTTGAATTTTTATGTTTTGATTTAGAATATCAAACACTTGTAGTTTTAACTCCCACGACTTGTTTTTACCCAATGTTTGTTTAATGGAAGCGTTCCAAATAAACGGTTTTGCATTGTAGCCATCGCTCAAATTACGGTAGTTTTTGTATTCAAAATCGGTTGTAATCTCCATTCCAAAATCTAAATACACTCCAACGTCAGCGTTTAAACCAAACATTTGGTTGTCTAAATTCATATTTGAGCTAATGCTGTTTTTGTTAGATGTGTAGGCATAATCAAATCCAAAACTAATGTCAACTACATCTAAATAGGCGCTAATTCCTATTGAAGGTTCAATGGTATGGGCTACAAGTGTATTTTTGAGATTATCGACATAATTAATTCGATTGTTGTAAACGTAGCTAATTTCGGGCTCCAACGATAAAACTTGCTTAATTAATGGAATTCCGCCATTTAGATAACCACTCAGGTAATTCAACGTATTACCATTTAGATAACTGGTTATTCTTCGACCGATGGCATCAAATTGAGTGGTAGAAATTAATTGATTCCAACCATAAGATGAATTAACTCCTGTCCATAAATATCCTCCCGACATAGGATTATAAATGTTGTAACTAATATTAGAAGAAGCTGTGTAGGAAGGTTTTAAATTGGTGTTTCCTATAAAAATGCTGTTGGGATTGGCATTATTTGCTATAGGTTGTAAAAAATTAATATCAGGCAACGAAGAATTGGCATTTGCATTTATTCTAAACTCGCTGTTTTTGCTGATTTTAAACTTATACATAAAACTTGGTAAAACGGTAGTGTTATTCTGCTTTAAGACGGAATGAACAAACAAATTTTGATTGTCTATCAACACGTTTCTTGCTGTAAATCCGATTTTTACGGAATGTTTTTTAAAGTCATAATGCAAGCTCGCACCCAATTTATTTTGCAATTTGATACTTTTAAAATTACCAGATGTTATTGAATCTAATTGATCGTAATTGCCATTGTTATTGTTGTAATTGTTTTTTATTTGTTGATTGGTAGTGGTAAACAATTCATAATTAAATACAATACGCCATTTTTTAGTCAACGGTTCGGTGTAGGAAGCTGATAGGATGTTAGAAATTATAGAACGATCGGATTTGTATTGTTGGTCTATTTCATTCTCATACAAATTGGTTTGCGTAAAATAGTCACTGTATTGTTGATTGGATTTAATGCCCGATACATCGTAAATAAAGTTGTTGAAAATGCGGAACTCACGCTTATCCTTCTTAAATTTTTTGGTGTAATCTATCAACGCTTTAATGTTGGTTGCTTGACTGTTTGAATTACTAATGTTTGTAGAATTTCGGGTAGATGCTCCTTGGCTGTTATAATAGCCTGATATATCATTTTGCAGGTTATTGCGGTTAGAAAAAGTAAATTGTGGGTGAATTTTAATGGTTTGAGTAGAATCTATTTTATAGCTAAAAAGTAGATTCGCTTCGTGACCCATAAAACGAAGATTGGCAGTGCTTTCCGAATTATTTGAATAAGAAGTGTCACTTAAAAAATACTGTGTTTTATTGGTGTTGTATGTTTTTTTTCTAAAATCACTGTAGGCATAATTGGCTGTTATTTTTAGTTTTTCGTTTACTTGCCCAGAATAAAACAAACCAGTTTTAAAGCTAAGAGGAAAGCCATCGTCGGTGGAAATGAAATTATCATTTGCTTCCCAACTATCGGTTTCTGCATTGTAATTATAACGTTCACCACTTTTAACTCCGTATTCATTTGCATCACTCCAACTCAAGGTGGAACGTGTTGTATTGGTGGAAAGGAAAAAAGCAGCAATTTTATGGTCCTTGCTAAATTTATTGAACAATGCTTGTCCCTCAAAATAGTTCATGAAATCAGTACCAAATGCCACTTTGCCAAAATATCCTTTTTTAGCAGCATCTTTGAGTTCTAAATTCAAAACTTTAACTTTTTCATCTGTAGAAGAAGCGTCGGGTAGGTGGGTTTCATACACTTGCACACGTTCCACACTGTTAGCCGCTAAATTTTTGGTTGCCAAGGTAGCATCAGAGCCAAAAAACTCATCGCCGTCCACATAAATCCTCGAAATGTCTTTACCTTGACTTTTGATGGTGCCATTTTTTTCAACTGTAATTCCAGGTAGCTTTTTAAGCAAATCTTCCACAACAGCATTGGGGCGGGTTTTGAATGAATCGGCAATATATACCAACGTATCACCTTTAAAATGAACAGGGTCTTTATAGGCAAAAATGGTTACTTCATCAATTTTCTTTCCGCGCTCAAACAAAACCATATTGTTGAGCTTAAATTCGGAATTGTTTTCATTGGCAAAAAAGTAAAAATCACGTGTTTCATACTTAAAATGCTCAATGATCATTCGAAAAGTATCTACAGTAATGTTTGAAAACTCAAATTGTCCGTCTTTATCCGTTGTTTGGTGCGCAACAATTACCGAATCTTTCAGACGAATTAAAATTGCTTTTGCATTGGCAATTCCAGTTGTAGAATTGGTATCTATAACAGAACCTTTGATGTGAATATTTTGAGATAGAGTAGGTTGACTAATGAAAATCAGCAATAAAAAAACAATTAAATTGCAAAAGGACAACGGATTGATTTTCATAATAAATAAAGTTGTATGTTAATTAAACAACGCATAAAAATAGAAATTGTTACAGAAAAAATTTAATTGGGTACTTAATAATTTATCCCCTAAGATGCTGACTTAACAAAATATAGTATGGAACAACTAGCAGAAAAGTTGTGCAAATAAAAGTCATTAAAAAATTAAACTTTTAATGATAAACAGATGCATTATATTTGATAGCGTCATATTTAATACTTGTATCTTTCATTTATGAATTAATTTGTGAAAACAGACAATTTTATTATTTATTTTATATCTTTAGTATCTTACAGAGTTTATAAGAATGAGCAAAGAAAACGTCATAAAAATATTTGAGCAAAAGCAAGTTCGCACCCATTGGGATGAAGAACAGGAGAAATGGTACTTTTCGGTTATTGATGTTATCGCTGTTTTAACCAACAGTTCTAATCCAAGAGATTATTGGTTTAAAATGAAAGTGCGTGTAAAAACAGAAGGAGACCTTGAACTGTCGACAATTTGTCGACAGATGAAAATGAAAGCAACTGATGGAAAAATGCGAGAAACTGATGTTGCTGATACAGAGGTTTTACTTCGTATAATCCAATCAATTCCATCGCCCAAAGCGGAACCGTTTAAACAATGGTTAGCAAAAGTAGGATACGAACGTATGCAGGAAATTGCCGATCCCGAACAAAGTTTGGATAGAGCAAGAGAAAATTGGCAAAAACTTGGTAGAAGCGAAAAGTGGATACAGCAACGAATGACGGGGCAAGAAACCAGAAACAAACTTACAGATTATTGGAAAGAAAACGGAGTTGCTACTTCAGATGAATTTGCTTTTATCACCAACATCATTCATCAAGAATGGACAGGTTTAACAGTTAAAAAGCACAAAGATTTAAAAGGGTTAAAAAAGCAAAATTTACGCGATCACATGAGTGAAGCTGAACTTATTTTCACCGCATTGGCAGAACTTTCCACTCGACAAATAGCCGAAGTCGATAAAGCAAAAGGAGTGAAACAAAACGCCATCGCAGGAAAAAAAGGTGGTAAAATTGCTAAAGACGCAAGACTTGCATTAGAAAATAAAACAGGACAAAAGGTTGTAACATCAACAAACTTTTTACCACCAGTAACAGAAAACAAAAAACTGAACAAGAAAAAATAGAAAAAGTTATTATTTGCCATTCAAGCAGTAAAACTAATTATTAAGATTCAGCCTTTAGTTTTTTAACACTTGTAGATTTGGAAAATTAAATAGTTTTATATAAATTAGCGGTATCAGTACATCTAAAAGAGTTAGAGCAGAGACTGAATCTCAATTATTTGAGAGCCCATACGTTCATATTTTGAAGCTTAAAATTTTACAATAAGGAAAAGCTTTCAGCGTACTATGGCGGGCCGCAATCTTCGGATTCGATTTTTTTCGACAGCGGATTACAGAACATGCTAGATTTTCCTAATCGTGTTTTCTGGGGCTTCAGAGAACCAAAACGTATGGGTTTTTTCTTTTTTGTAAATAATTGAATAAATAAAAATATTCATTCAAACACATTAAATACACAATCATAAAATAATTTTGATAAATTAGCGTTAGAATTTGTGTAACCAAAATAAAACTATCGACTTATATAAACAACTGGTCTGCAAGCCAGTTACTCTGCTAAGCTAGGAAATAAAACCAGAAATTATGAATGTGAACCCTGCGTATCACCAAACCAACGCTCGCATGCTAGAGGAGTTGGAATGGGTGCAACGAGCAAAAGCTGACCCTGAGCATTTCGCGCCGTTGTATAAAAAATACCATGAGCAGATATTTCGTTATATCTATCAGCGCATGGATGATGAGGAAATGGCATTTGATATTACCTCACAGGTTTTTATGAAGGCTATAAAAAATCTTCATAAGTATGAGTTTAGAGGAGTGCCATTTGCATCGTGGTTGTACCGCATTGCTAAAAGTGAATTGTATCAATCTTTTCGCGATAAAAAAGCAATCCGAACAGTCAACATTGATACGGTGCAGGTAAATGAATTTATTGATGAGTTTGACCATGAAGAGAGTGAACACAATAGAAAAAAATTGATGAGCTGCCTTGCAAAGCTGAATGAGGAAGATATGCAATTGTTAGAACTTCGATTTTTTGAAAAACGTTCATTCAAAGAAATTGGTGAAATATTAGAAATAACTGAAAATAACGCCAAAGTGAAATCATTTAGAGCGTTGGAGAAATTGAAAAAGATATATTTAAACAAGCTACAGTGATGGGAAATTTTAAAATTAATCTGGACCGCAAAAAACTTACGAAAGACTACATTGAGTCAAAACAAAATTTTGATTCAGTTCTTACTAAATTAAAAGCATCAAACACGCCAACGCTTACAAGTAAGGGTTGGTTTTATGGAGCAATTGGTACAGCGAGTGTTGCTGCAATTATAGGAGTTGGAATGTTGGTATCAGCTAACAATACAACATCTGATTCAAGTAAATTAGCACAAACTAACTCAAATGAATTAGTAGTATCTAATACAAAACCAATTGAAAAAGAGGTGGTTTTAGCCGTTAACGAAGCGTCGTATCAACCTCAGATGGAAGTTGCACAAGTAGTTGAGAAAACTTCTAAACTTCAAAAACAACAACAAGAAAGCACAATAAATAATAATGAAATTGAATTATCAAAATCTAAAAGTGTTGAAGAAAAAGTTGTAGAAGTTTCAACTCCAATTTCTGTTTCCAAAAATATTGCTCCATCGATTTCTGGTGTTTTTAATGGCGATTTATCATTTGATAATTTTAAAAATAGTGAAATTGTTATAGCAAATGATTATAAAGTGAAACAATTTAGCTTGTACTATACATCGCGTGCTGGTGATAAATCCATTACGGTTGATGGGAATAAAATTCCACAAAACGTCCTAAACGAAATGGAAAGTATCGGTTTAAATCAACGTATTTATGTAACCAATATTATTGCTCAAAATAGTAATAATGATAGTACTATTCGTTGTGTATCTATGGACTTAAATATTAAGTTTTAGTGTCTTACACACATCTATATGTTGAAAATATTCTTTTTTTTTTGGTGTATTTGAAAAAAATAGTATAATTTTGACCCAATTATGATATATAGAATGAAAATTCTTAAACTACATTACATGAATAAAATATTTACTTACCCACTTGCACTGTTAGTTTCAATAGCTTTTACAAGTAATGTATCAGCACAACACACCAATTTTAATACCCAACGAAATTGGTCCCTCAACAAAAAAGAAATTTTGTTTGGATTAGGAGCTACACAATTTCTTGGCGACTTAGGGGGGAAAGATAGAATTGGTAAAGACTATTCATTAGCCGATTTAGATTTTCCGTCAACAAATATGGGAGGGATGCTAGGTTTTAGATACCGTTTCCACCCTTAT
Source organism: Bacteroidota bacterium (assembly GCA_029558435.1). Next base: position 21,368 of record JAKQEZ010000178.1, on the reverse strand, counting down.
TTTGCAACCACTACCACATTAACAATGGGGATGTTGAGAGGAAATGATGCCTTAACAAACGAAATTATTCGTAATTCAAGAAATTTACATTTCAGATCGTTTTTTGTTGAATTAGCACAACGTTTGGATATCATTTTATGGGCAAATGAAAAATTTGGTGCTCGTTATAAAATTAAAGGATTAAAATCAATGCGCGATAAAAACGACCAATTCTATATTTTTGGAGGAATTGCAGCAACATATTTTAATCCTAAAGCAATGTACCAAGGAAAATGGACTGCTTTACGCCCTTTGAAAACAGAAGGGCAAGGACTTACTGATGGAGCTAAGCCTTATGGACCGGTTACTTTTGCAATTCCAATGGGAGTTGGTATCCGCTTTGGCTTGAACAGAATGTGGCGCATGGGTGTGGAAGCATCGTATGTTAAAACATTTACAGATTATATAGATGATGTTGGAACAACGTATTACGACCCAGCAATCTTAGCTTCTGAAGTTGGTGCAGCATCTGCTTATTTGTCAAACCCAAGTGTAGAAAATTCAACTTGGTTTGCTCCAGGACAACAAAGAGGTGATAAACAAAAAGATGCTTATTTTTATATTAATGTTGTTGTAACTAGAAACATTACTTATAAAGATTATGCAGGTCAAAGAAATAAACACACTTGGAGAGGAGGTCGATATAAATTCTAAAATCAACTCTTTTTTAATTCAATGTTAAATATTTTAATGAGGTGGCGATAGCTGCCTCATTTTGCTTTTGTACATTTGTAGTCTAGAATTTATTGTTATGTACAAATTATTACGCTCCATTTTATTTTTATTTCAACCAGAAAAGGTTCACTATTTAACAACAGGACTTTTACATTTTGTTTTATCAATTCCAGGAGGTAAGTTTCTGTTTTCAAAACTTTATTGTGTCAACGATAAACGATTGGAACGTGAAGTGTTTGGTTTGAAATTCAAAAACCCAGTTGGTTTAGCCGCCGGATTTGATAAAAATGCAACCATGTATAATGACTTGGCTTATTGTGGGTTTGGATTCATTGAAATTGGAACTGTTACTCCTAAAGGTCAACCAGGAAATGAACAACCACGTTTATTTCGTTTAAAGCCAGACGAAGCAATTATTAACCGAATGGGTTTTAATAACGAAGGAGTTGAAGCGGCCATAAGTGAGTTGAAAAAAAGAAAAACGGATGTGTTGATTGGTGGAAATATCGGTAAAAACAAAGTGACACCCAACGAAGAGGCAGATAATGACTATAAAATTGCTTTCAATGCCTTGCATCCTTATGTGGATTATTTTGTGGTCAATGTTTCTTCACCCAATACGCCTAACTTGCGTGCGTTGCAAGAAAAAGAACCTTTGAAAAAATTATTGCAATCATTAAAAGATGAAAATGCAACAAAAACAATTCAGCGCCCAATTTTATTGAAAATTGCTCCTGATTTGACTAATGAACAATTGGATGATATTGTTGAAATTGTACAAGAAACAAAAATTGATGGTGTCATTGCAACCAATACTACAATTGATCGCTCCAATTTAAAAACAAATGCAAGTGAAGTAGAAGCAATTGGTGCGGGTGGTTTGTCTGGAAAACCGTTAACCAAACGTTCAACAGAGGTTATACGCTATTTGTCACAAAAATCCAATAAGGCGTTCCCGATTATTGGTGTTGGAGGAATTCACAGTGCGGAAGATGCACTTGAAAAACTAAATGCTGGTGCTTCGTTGGTACAATTGTACACAGGATTTATTTATGAAGGACCAGGATTGGTGAAGAAAATTAACCAAGCCATTTTAAAACAAACAAAATAATTGTATTTTTGAGAATATGGATTTGAAATTAATTGAATGTCCGCGTGATGCTATGCAGGGAATTAAGGAATTTATTCCTACTGACCTGAAAGTAGCTTATGTGAACAGTATTTTGAAATGCAATTTTGATACAATTGATGTTGGTAGTTTTGTATCTCCAAAATCAATACCTCAAATGAAGGATACAGCAGAACTTTTGAAAAAAATTGACCTTCAAAATGCTGCATCAAAATTATTAACCATTGTTGCCAACGAGCGTGGAGCAGAGGATGCTGTTCAATTTGATGAAGTAACTTACTTGGGTTATCCGTTTTCTGTTTCAGAACAATTTCAATTAAGAAACACCAATAGCACTATTGAAGAATCATTGCACCGTGTAGAGACAATTCAATCAATTGCTCAAAGACACAATAAACAGGTGGTGGTATATTTGTCTATGGGATTTGGCAATCCGTATGGTGAACATTGGGATGCAGAAACCGTAATTAAATGGAGCGAAAAGTTATATAATGATTTTGGGTTAACCATTCAAGCGTTGAGCGACACAATTGGCTGTGCAACAGAAGCTTCGGTTGATTATTTATTCAAAGCATTGATTCCAGAATTACCAAAAGTAGAATTTGGAGCGCACTTACACACGACCAAAGAAAATGCATCAAAAATGGTGGCAGCGGCCTATAATGCTGGTTGCAGACGATTTGATGGAGCAATAAAAGGCTTTGGTGGTTGCCCAATGGCTAAAGACGATTTAACAGGTAATATGCCCACAGAAATTATGTTGGATTGGTTTGAAAATCAAAACATCGTGTTACCAATTGATAAAAATGCGTTTATAAATGCAATGAACGAATCAAATTCTATTTTTTATGCATATCACTAAATACATTGGTTTTTCAGTTCTTTTACTTGCTTTGTTAGCTTGTAAAACCGAAGTAGAAAACGATGAAACAAATACAGTAATTAAACAAAGTCAATCCAATGAATTTCAAGGTATTGAGGAGTTGTTTGATTCAAAAGAATTTGAAGATACAAGTGTTGTTTCGCTACTAAAAGAAATTAATATTTGTAGTGATGCACAAGTGGATAAATCAGGGAAATTGGTTACTCCTTGTACGGCTGAAAATTTTAAATTCTTTAGCTTAAACGATAATAAACCGTTGAAAGATGGTTTTATTTTATTGGTGAAAGCCAATGTTGGAGGAGTTCCATTGCGAAGAGTTTTAGTATTTGAACGTGAAAATGGTGCTTTAATAAAGGTGAATGGGTTTATTGCAAACGTAATTGGTAAACGCAAAAACGCTGGAACAAACGACGATTTATTGTTGCGTTTTATTGATAAAATTGAAGGTTCGGACGTGTATTACAACTGCATTTTGAAATGGGAAAACAATAAATATGTTTTTAAAACAGTTGAAGTTATTGAAGAACCAGCGGGTAATTTCAGAGGAATTGTAAAAGAAAATGTAAAAGATTCTGTTTCTAAAGAAATTCATCAAACATTGGTGAATAACAACATGATTTTTTAATTCATTTTTTGACGTTTGAGCAAATATTGCAATAAAACAGCGTCATAACCTTTGTTGATATCTACTTGCACAAAATCAATCTTATGGTTCATCATACGCATTTTTAACTCGTTGAAATGGCGATTAATTGCTTCTTGATAGTTAGCTTTTAATTCTGCAGGTTGCACCTTCATTTTTTCGCCAGTTTCCATATCTACTAAAGTATACGGGCGATTTTCAAAGTTAAATTCTATTTCTGTTTTTTTGTCAACTACATGAAAAACAATTACTTCGTGTTTGTTGTGTTTAAGGTGTTGCAAAGCATGAAAAAGTTCATCCGTTTTGGATGGATTATCTAAAAAATCGGTAAACAAAATAATCAAACTACGTTTATGGCACAATTCAGCCACAGAATGTATAGCTGTAACGGTGTCGTTTTGTTTTTGATGTTTTTCTGAATATTCTACCAAATATTTTTCAAGTTCGCTATATAAATAACGGTGGTGGGCAACACTTGATTTTGCTGGAGTATGTACTTCTAACTTGTCAGAAAACAAGCTAATTCCCACGGCATCACGTTGTTTCTTTAATAATTCAATCAACGAAGCTGCCGCATAGGTGGCATATTCATATTTTGTAAAATCTACATCTTTAGGGTAAAACATGGAACCCGAACAGTCAATTACAATTTGACAGCGCAAATTGGTTTCTTCTTCGTATTTTTTGGTAAATAATTTTTCTGTTCTGCCATATAACTTCCAATCAATATGACGGGTTGACTCTCCTTTGTTGTATAATAAATGTTCGGCAAACTCAACAGAAAAACCATGAAACGGGCTTTTGTGAAGTCCTGTAATAAAACCTTCTACCACTTGTTTTGCCAACAATTCTAAGTTGCCAAAATTTGCAAGTTTTATCCGATCGATGGTTTTATTTGCCATTTTATCTACAATTTAAGCAGTTGGAGCGTTTTTGGACTTGTTTTTATACGACCAAATTAAAATGATAATACCAGCAATAACAAATGGAATAGATAATTGTTGGCCCGTATTAATTGTTAACGTATTGTCATAAGCGGTTTGTCCTTCTTTGAAGAATTCAACCAAAAATCTTCCACCAAACAAAAGAATTAGAAATACGCCAAAAGTTAAACCTGGCTGTTTCCAAGCTTCTTTTTTCCAAAATAAAAACATTAAAATACCAAAAATTGAAAGATACATGATGGCTTCATACAATTGTGCTGGATGACGTGGAGTAGGGTCAAACTGCCCCGTTGTTTCATTGATGTAATGTACAAACTCAAAAGCCCAAGGCACATCTGATGGTCGACCCACAATTTCACTGTTCATTAAATTTCCTAAACGAATAAATGTTCCTGCAATGGCAATAGGAGCAGAAATACGGTCAAAGATCCACATGTAATCTTTTTTCAAAACTAATTTGTTGTATAAAATAAGAGCGATGACCAGTGCAATTGCACCACCGTGACTTGCCAAACCGCCTTCCCAAACTTTAATAATATCGCCAGGATGTTGGCTGTAATACGACCAATCATAAAAGAATACGTGGCCTAAACGAGCACCAACAATGGTCGCAATTACTACGTAAAGTACTAATTTATCCAGTTTTTCATCAGCTATACCTTCTTTTCGGAACATTTTACGAATGGTGTAATAACCAAGTATTAAACCGGTTACAAATAAAAGTCCATAATAATTTGGTGTTTTTAGACCAGAAAAAATTTCAGGAGTTACATCCCAATGTATAAACAACATAATTTATTTTTTATGTAAAAATATAAAACAAACACGACATTCGTTGATGAACTCCATTTTTTTTATCGATTGAACATAGTAATAATAGGTTTAACATTTTTTTTGTCCGTTTCAACTAAAAACTATCTTATTAATTGATTAATTATCATCAAATTTGCACCACTTTTTATTAGGAAAAATGAAACACACAATTTACAGTACATTATTCATTGCTCTGTTTTCAGTTTCACCTTTGTTTGCTCAGCGCACTATTACGTTGCAAGATGCACTCAATTATGCATTGGAAAACAGCGAGGTAATGAAACAAGCTCGATTGGATGTCGAGAATGGAAAAGCGAAAGTTTCCGAATCAATGGCTTCTGCTATGCCACAAATTAATCTGAATTCTTCAATCACAGGTAACCCAATTGTGCAACAATTTGTATTGCCAAAAGCGATGATGGGAGGGAGTCCAGATGAATTTATCGCAATTCGTGCAGGACAAAATTGGTCGGCAATGACACAAGTTACGCTTAGTCAACAAATTTATAACCAACAAGTGTTTGCAGGCTTAAAAGCGGCAAAAGGTAGCGCTAGTTTTTATGAGCTATCAGCACAATTGAGTGAAGAAAATGTGTTGCAACAAGTGGCTACAAATTACTATCAATTGGTTGTAACAAGAGCAAAAATGGGAGTTTTAGATGCTAACATTGAGCGCGTTACGCAATTGGAAGAGATTTTGACGTCACAATTGGAAAATGGATTGGTAAAAAAAATTGATTTGGACCGTGTGAAAGTCAATAAAACTAATTTGATTGCTCAAAAAATCGAGTTGGAAAATGCGGTTACACAAATGGCAAATTTGTTGAAATATTACATGGGGATGCCAATTAGTGAACAAATTACGGTTCCTGAAACGGCATTATCTGAAATGGAGAATTTTGGAGGAGCCATTTCAAAAGATCAACCATTGAATACAGAAAATTTACTTTCAATGAAGGTGATGAATAAACAAGCAGAATTGTTGTCATTGCAAACGAAAGTGCATAAAGCAGGTTACATCCCAAGCTTGTATTTATCAGGACATTACACCTATAATTCACAAAGCAACAAATTTAACATGTATTCCAAAAAAGCATTGAGTTATGATATGTCTTCTATTTCTTTAAACCTTACAGTTCCTCTGTTTGATGGATTGGCAAGACACTCAAGAGTTAAGTCTTCTGAGATTCAATTGAAACAATTGCGTGAAGAAATGACAAAAACAACAAACGCATTGACAATGGCGTATGAAAATGCGAAAATCCAGATTGATAATAGCATTCGCACCATTGAAGTACAAGAAGCCAACAAAAGAATGGCCAAAGAAGTTTTTGATGTGACGCAAAGCAATTACCAATTAGGTTTGGCTAGTTTGACCGATTTAATTAATGCTGAAACAGAATTAAGATCAGCAGAAAATAGCTATACAGAAGCATTATTGCAATACAAAGTTGCAGAGTTGGAGTTAATTAAATCAAAAGGAGAAATCAGTTCGTTATTAAATAAATAAAAAGTTTTCAAAAATGAAAAAAGCCATCATATACATATTAGTAATTGCAGTTTTAGGTGTTGGAATTGCAATGAAATTAGCAAGCAATAAAAAAGAAAATCAATCAAAAGTTGATGTAGTTAGTACTGGAAATGGAAAAATTCCCGTGAAAGTATTTACAGTTAAAAAAGAAGCTATAAATATTGACTTTTCTGTAAATGGTAAATTAGCAGCTAACCAAGATTTAGTGGTTGTTTCTGAAGTGAATGGAAAAATTATTTCATTGTCAGCTAAAGAAGGTGATAGAGTAACAAAAGGTCAGGTATTAGCTCGTGTTGAAAGTGTTTATTCTGGTTTGGATGAACAACGTGCAAGCGATGCTTTGGCGAAATTAAAAAGTGACCAAGCACGTTTAACAGCGGCATTAAAATCGGGTGGTGTTACACAATCACAAGTTGATGAAATCAATTTAGCGGTTAAAAACGCTGAAATTCAATTGAATCAAGCGCGTAAAAGAGTATCGGATGCTGTTATTAAAGCACCTATTTCTGGAATTATCAATACCCGTATGATTGAAGTAGGTTCGTTTGTAGGTGCAGGTTCTCAATTGTTCAATATAGTTGATATTTCTAGTTTGAAATTAAAAGTTGCAGCCAACGAGCGTCAAGTTATTCAATTAGGAGTAGGTTACAAAGTAAACATTAAAATCCCTGTTTTTCAAGATGAGAATTTTACAGGAAAAATTTCATTTATTGCACCAAAAGCAGATAATAGTTTAAATTATCCTATCGAAATTCAGTTGGATAATTCTGGTGAAAAAGGAAAGCTGAAGGCTGGAATGTATGCTTCAGCAACATTTGAATTTGGAGAACAACAACCAATTATTGCCATTCCACGTTCATGTTTTGTAGGGGGTGTAAACAGCGGACAAATTTATGTTGTTGAAAAAAGTGGCATTGCTACAGCTAAAAAAGTAGAGCCAGGAACAGTGTTTGGTGATCAAGTGGAAATTCTTGCTGGATTAAACGAAGGTGATATCGTTATTACTACTGGTCAAATCAACTTAATTGATGGTTCTGAAATTGAAATCATTAAATAATTTTTAAAAAAGATTAGAAAATGAAAATTACAGACATCTCCATTAAGCGTCCATCGCTTGTTATTGTTGTGTTTACAGCATTAACACTCTTTGGATTGATATCCTATTCATTGTTGAATTATGAATTATTACCTAAGTTTACACCAAGTGTAATCTCTGTTGCAACGGTTTATCCCGGAGCATCTCCCTCTGAAGTAGAAAATACAGTTACCAAAAAAATTGAGGAGGCAGTTGCTTCCATGGAAAAGGTAAAAAAGATTGAAGCTACATCGTTTGAAAGTTTATCATTGATTGTTATTCAATTACAAGATAATGCCGATGTAAATTTCTCGATGACCGATGCACAGCGCAACATTGACGCTATTATGTCAGATTTACCAGAATCCATTAAAACACCGTCAATTAAAAAATTCTCATTCGACGACTTGCCAATTGTTTCGATTGCGGCAACTTCTGATAAAATGTCTGATGTAGAATTTAACGATTTGATTGACAAACGTATTCAGCCTTTATTGGCACGAATTGAAGGGGTTGCGCGTGTTATTTCTATTGGAGGACGTGAACGTGAATTCCAAGTGAATTTGGATGCTAAAAAATTGGAAACGTATAACTTATCAATTTTGCAAGTTCAGCAAGCTATTTTGTCTTCTAACATGGATTTCCCTACGGGTAGTGTGAAATCGCAAGAACAAAGCATGTTGATTCGTTTGGAAGGTAAATATAAAACCATTGAAGAGTTGGGTAACTTGGTAATTGTGCAATCCAACCAAAGCAACGGACAAGTACGTTTGAAAGACATTGCCGATGTACAAGAAACACAACAAGATGCTGAAAAGATTGCTCGTTTAAATAGAAAAGAATCTATTGCACTTCAAGTATTAAAACAATCGGATGCCAATGCTGTTTCTGTGAGTGAAAAGACACAAAAAGTTTTAAAGCAAATTGAAGAAGAATACAAAGGGTATGGCGTTAAAATGCAAATTGCAAACGATACATCTTTGTACACATTAGAATCTGCAGATGCAGTTGTTCACGACTTGATTATGGCTATTATTTTGGTGGCAGCTATCATGTTGTTGTTCTTACACAGTTTAAGAAATGCGTTAATCGTTATGATTGCCATTCCAATTTCATTGATTGCAACCTTTATTGGAATGTTTTTCTTAGGATTCTCACTTAACTTAATGTCATTATTAGCACTTTCATTGGTTGTTGGAATCTTGGTGGATGACGCCATTGTGGTTATTGAAAATATTTATCGCCACATGGAAATGGGTAAAAATAGGGTGAGAGCTTCTGTAGATGGAACGCGTGAAATTGGATTTACCGTTATCTCCATTACCTTAGTAATTGTGGTGGTATTCTTACCAATTGGTTTAAGTACGGGGATGGTAGCTAATATTTTACGTGAATTCTGTTTAACCATTGTAATTGCCGTATTACTCAGTTTATTTACATCGTTTACAATCGTACCATGGTTAACATCTCGTTATGGAACTTTGGAGCATTTTTCGGGTAAAAACTTAGGTGGTAAAATTATTTTAGCATTTGAAGGATGGTTGAAAAAATTCACCAACTGGATTTCTCGAATTTTGGAATGGGCATTGCGTCATAAAGTTTCCACATTAGTGATTGTTGTTACCTTGTTAATTTCATCGTTTGGATTGGTAATTGGTGGATTTATCGGTGCTGAATTCTTTGCACAAGGAGATAGAGGAGAGCTATTGGTGCAAGTAGAGTTGCCAAAAGATGCATCGTTGGAACAAACCAACCAAATGTTGATGAAAGCCGAAGAGCATTTGTCGAAAAAACCAGAGGTTAAAACGTTGATTACAACAGTTGGTCAATCATCCGACGGTATGTCGGGAATTAGCAAAACGCTCTACAAAGGTGAGATTGCTATGAAATTGGTTAACAAAAATGAGCGTGAAGATGCGACCAACATTTTGGCTGCTAAATACAAAAAAGAGTTGTCTAAAATTTTGGTGGGAGCAAAAGTAACAACAGCGCCTATTAGTATCATGGGTATGGCTGAAAGTGCTCCACTTGAAATGGCTATTATTGGTTCAGATATCAATGAGGTTTACGCTTTTGCAGATAAAGTATTGGACACCTTGAGAAACATTCCAGGTGTTGCCGAAGCAAAAGTTTCATCCGAAGCTGGAACTCCAGAAATTGCAATTGAAATTGACCGTGATAAAATGGCAGCTTTAGGTTTGAGCATGCAAGTTGTTGGGGGAACGTTACAAACTTCATTCAACGGAAATACAGATGGTAAATTTAGACGTGGTGAGTATGAATACGATATCAACATACGTTTAGATGCGTTTAACCGTAAAAACATTGAAGATGTTAAAAATGTATCGTTTGTAAACAACATGGGGCAAATCGTTCATTTATCGCAATTTGCAAATGTTGAATTGAAATCTGGACCTAATAAATTGGAAAGACGCGACAAAACTGCGTCGGTTAAAGTACAATCACAAGCCGTTGGTAAGCCCGTTAGTACTATTGCTGCAGAATTAGAAGCAAAAATGGCAAAAATGGACAAACCATTGGGGATTGATTACAAATGGGGTGGTGATATGGAACGTCAACAAGATGGTTTTGGATCATTAGGAATCGCTTTAACTGTTTCCGTATTGTTGGTTTATTTTATCATGGTAATGTTGTACGACAGTTTTGTGCACCCACTTGTGGTAATGTTCTCAATTCCTTTGGCAATTATCGGAGCGTTTTTAGCATTGGCATTAACCAACAACTTGTTGAGTATCTTTACCATTCTTGGTATGATTATGTTGATTGGTTTGGTGGCAAAAAATGCGATTATCTTAGTCGATTTCACCAACCATCTAAAATCTGAAGGAAAATCTACCCACGAAGCGTTGATTTTGGCCAACCATGCACGTTTGCGTCCAATCTTGATGACTACCATTGCCATGGTGATTGGTATGTTGCCAATTGCAATTGCATCGGGTGCAGGTTCTGAATGGAAAAACGGTTTGGCTTGGGTAATTATCGGAGGATTGATTTCTTCGTTGTTCCTAACATTGATTGTAGTTCCTGTAGTTTATCAAACATTCGATAGTATTTTAAACAAATTTGGTTTAAACAAACCACCATTGGATTTTGAAAAACTAACAACAGAACCTTATGACCATAAAGATGTGTTAGAATACTAATCCTACATATACTACAAAGAAAAATAGTTGCTCAATAAAGGGCAACTATTTTTTTATGTGAATTACCAATAAAAAAGCCGATGAATCAACTTCATCGGCTTTTCAATTTTAAAATCAATTGAGTTATCTAACAATCAATTTCTTTTGTTGGATAGAACCATTTCTTTGCAATGTTACAATGTAAGTTCCTTCTGCAAAAGTTGTTGTATTGATTGGTAAACTAACGTTGCCATTCAATTCATACGAACGTTCAGAAATTACTTTTCCTGATAAATCAGTGATTGACAAATGAATTGTTTCGTTGTTTAATTCAAACAAATCAATAAATGCCATATCGTTTGTAGGATTTGGATAAAGTACAAATCCAGCCTCTTCTGAAGTTATTTCACTAATTCCTGCTGTTGAGCCACAAGGAAATAAACCTGCTGTAACTGCATCTGAAACAGAAGAGTAGCTTGCATTGTTTATTTTACCATTGTTTTCAATCAACATCCCAACAATGTGCATTTTAGTTTCATCCCATGTTGCTGGTAAAATGAATGTAAAACAAACCGTATGTTCAGTTCCAGCTGTTATACCAGAAGGTAATAAACCTGAGCCACCAGCAAATGAAGGTTCAATTTTACGAGCTACGTGGTTGTATACCATTTGTGCTGCTGGTACAGGGTTAGGTAAAGTTTCAAAACCACCCATAACACCACTACCACCTCCTGTATAATAGTTTGCTTGGTTGTAACCGCTACCACTTCCAGTTACATCGTCTTCTGTTAATGCACAAGCCACTTTCCACGATGTAGGAACAGTTCCATTAAACACATATTTTACACTCACTTTTAATTCGCGTGTTGTGCTATTAAATGTTGCTCCATTTGTTAAAACAGCTTTAATTGGTTGAGTAATACGTGTAATAAAATCTGTTTCCATTTGTGATGGGTCAATAGTAGCTCCACGGTCAACCAAAGCACTTGGATAGCCAGAAACTTTTGTAGCCATACCAGCATCATAAACAGCATCTACCATTGGGTCTCCATTGTGAACGGCAATACCAGCCCAGAAACCATCGTATTTATCTGCCATCATATCCATAAATACAGCACCGCGTGGACACCATCCACACCATGTACCTGTTCCTTCTTCACCTACAACAATTTTTCCAGCAGTTGGAACAACAGGATTCAAATTCACTGTTTTAGCATCATCAGTAGCATCATCGTCGTTTGCATTACCATTAACATTTTTAACCTTAACAGTTAATGGATTGTTACCAGCAATTAAAGTGATTGGTGCTGTAAATGTATAATTATGAAATGCCAAACTTGCTATGTTTACACTTGTGATGGATTCTGTTACAGTGTTTCCATTATAGGTGTATTCTAAATCAAAAGAGGTAATAGCAGTTGTACCTAAGTTACGCACTTTTGCAGTTACACTTCCTGTTTGACCAACCAATCCTTCAACTTGCTCCACGTAAGAAACACCCGCATTTAAAGGTAATAGTGAAGCAGGTGTGTGACTATAACTAACATCATCAATGTAAAATCCTGCTTGATTATTTCCTCCTTCACCAGTTGGATTTACAGGATAGATATCCCAAATTCCAATCGATGAAATGGCATTTGAAAACGAACCGATGCTTGTACCATCAATAAAAACCTCCCATAAATTGCTAGTCAAATCAATAGTTAATTTCAAATTAAACCAAGTATTGGTTGGATAAGTTCCGGTTAACAACGTTACAGAATTGTTGTTTCCTTTGAACTTGATTGTTCCAGCATTGTTCATATAACAATCCAACGCCCAAATGTTTCCAGGTGTATGGTCTTGCTGCAAGTTAAAATAAGCTCCTTTACCAGATTCAACAAAATAGTTGGCTTCCAGTGTGAAAACACCAGAAGTATATACTTCGTCAAATTTCAAAATAATGTCGGATGGACCACCATTTGCAGCCGTAGAGCTAAAATACACCGAGTTGGGTGCACTTGCTGCCTGTGTGCTAGAAATCTTTGTATCTTCAGTACTTCCACCAGCACCACCAGACCAAGTACTCCAATCAACAGGGTTGGAACTTACCAAAAAATCACCAGCAGTATAGCTGTCAAAATTATCGGTAAAAATTTGAGAAAAAACAGCTGAGTTGAGTAAAACTAACCCACCTATTAAAAGTAATGTTTTCTTCATACTATTAAATTTAGTTTCATAATAAAAACGAAAGTTAAGAAAAAAAATCAAAATAAAATAAAACAGTTGAAGAATGTGAAATACAATTCTTTATTCATTAATTTTGCGAATTCTTTAACAAAAGTGCGATGAATTTTTTAAAAAGTAAATGGTTTAAAATTCCTTATACAATTGCTCTTTACGGCTTTGCTGCTTATGGTTTCTTTTTGGTGTTGACCTATTTGGCGATGAAATTTCAGTGGACAAAAGAAGGTGGAATGGTGGATAAAAACAACCGTTATTTTCAATCCATGCACGATAAATATAACCAGGGATTTAAAGTAGACAGTGTTTCAGTTTCTAAACGTCGCCATGAAATTTTGAATCGCATCATTTTATTGAACGATTATTACCCTGTAAATGCCGAATATATTTTTAGTGCTTATGAAAAATCAAAAGATGATAAAATTGCACTTCAAATGTTGGATGCCGTTGAACTTCAATTGGTTGATAATAAAAAATACCAAAAAGAACGTAGAGAATTAAACGCAAAATTAAATTCCAATACCCAATCAACTGGCTTGAGTGCGTTTAAATGGATGAATGTGCAAGAATGGAAATATTTTAAAGAAGCATTGGTTAAAGATAAAAAATGGATTGATTCTGCAGCTGTTGTTTCGGGTGTATCTCCACGTTTGATTGTAGCTTGTTTGGTAGGTGAGCAAGTACGCTTGTTTAATTCGCGTAGAGAACGTTTTAAAGAATACATTGCACCATTAAAAACATTGGCTTTAGAAACCAATTTATCCTTTGGTGTTACTGGAATTAAGGAAAGTACGGCCATAAAAATTGAAAATTATTTGAAAGACAAAAATTCTCCGTTTTATTTAGGCGAAGAATATGAAAATGTATTGGATTATGATTCTTTGGCCAATTATACCAACAATCTTAATGATACGATGAGCGTTCGTTTGCAACGATTGGTGCAATTTTCTAACCATTATTATTCCTATTTATATGCTGCATTATATGTGCGTCAAATTAATGCGCAGTGGGAGAGAGCAGGATTTCCAATTAGTTACCGACCAGAAATTTTTGCATCGTTGTTTAATTTAGGTTATCAGAAATCAAAACCTAAGAAAAATCCAGAAGCAGGTGGCTCCAACTTTAAAATTAACGACACAGAACATACGTTTGGTTCTGTAGCATTTGATTTTTACTATTCGGGTGAATTGGCCGAAGAATTTCCGTTTCACCGCCAGTTGTTTGATTGGAATAAAACTCCAGAAACTAAAATTCAGCTGACAAGCAACTAGTTTTTTCGTTTTAAGTTGTTAGTTGTTAAATTTCAATGCTTATATTTGAAAAACAAACTAACGCTTGATGATAAACATGTTTCTTCGGTTGGAGTGGAAATCTTTTACTAGATCAGCTTCTTTTACTACCAATTTAGCACTAAAAATAATTTTAGGAATTATTGCTGCATTTTATTCTCTGATGATTCTGTTGTTAGGGATAGCAGCCTATTATGCTTTTGCAGAAGAAAAAATACAACCCTTGCAAGGCGTGAATCAATTTTTGATTTATTGGTGGCTGTTTGATTTGGTTTTTCGCTATTTCCTTCAAAAAGCGCCCGTTATGTGGGTGAAGCCATTTTTAGCTTTGCCAATTTCAAAAAGAAAAATTACCCATTATTTATTGCGTAAATCGGCTTTATCTTTTTTTAATATTTATCCTGCTTTTTTCTTTTTACCTTTTTCGGTGGCAATGGTTTATAATGGCTATTCCATCCTAAATGTTTTGGCATGGCACGTTGCAATTTTTGCCATTACTTATTGCAATAATTACATCAACTTATTGGCCAACAATAAAGAACGTTTTTTAATTGGAGCCATTGGCGTTTTGGCTGTTTTAGTAGGATTGGATTATTTTCATATTTTTTCAATTACATTGTATTCACGTGCGTTTTTTGGTGCTTTGTACCTCTATCCGTGGTTAGCGCTTGCCTTTATTGCGCTTTTGGTGTTTTTATACCGCTATAATTTTAATCACTATTTCAAAGCACTTTATTTAGATGATGCTGTGCAAGTCAAAACAACAGTTGCTGGCAATAATGATTATTCATGGCTCAATAAATATGGGCTAATGGGCACATTTCTTAAAAACGATATCCTTTTAATTTTAAGAAATAAACGCTCCAAAAATACCCTCATCATAAGTATTTTCTTTTTGTTTTATGGCTTGCTGATTATGACCAATGAAATGTATGAAAACTCCATTTTTTGGTTGATTTTTATTGGTGTATTTGTACCTGGAGGTTTTTTGTTTACATTCGGTGGATTTGTACCAAGCTGGGACAGTGCTTATTATCCGTTGATGATGAGTCAAAACATCCGCTACAAAGAATACTTGACTTCCAAATGGTGGCTCATTGTTGTTGCAACAGCATTTTCTATGTTAGTTACTGTTTTTTATTGGTTTATTGAGCCACGGTATTATTATGCAATTTTAGCTGGTGGAATCTACAACATTGGCATCAACGCCTACATTGTACTCTTGAGTGGAGCTTATGTAAAAACTCCTATTGATTTAACAACGGGTAAAAAACCTTTTGGAGATAAAAGCTCGTTTAATGTGCAATCCATTTTATTGACTATCCCCAAAATATTATTACCAATTGCTGTGTTTTATGGATTCCATCAACTTGGAGGCGAAACAGTTGGATTTTTAGGTCTGGCAGCATTTGGTTTGTTAGGCTTAGTTTTTAGAAATTACTTTTTTACATTGATTGAAAAAGTTTATAAACAAGAGAAATACAGTACAATTCAAGCATATAAACAAAAAGGATGAGTATGATACAGGTCAACGAACTTCAAAAAAAATATAACGGAAAATGTGTGTTAGACATTCCGCAATTAACCATCGAAAAAGGACAGAGTTTTGGTTTGGTGGGCAATAATGGTGCTGGAAAAACTACCTTTTTTAGTTTGCTGTTGGATTTAATCTCGCCATCAAAAGGAATTATTGTAAACAACGGTGTTCAAGTCAACAAAAGCGAGGATTGGAAACCTTTTACGAGTGCTTTTTTAGACGATAGTTTTTTAATTACATACCTCACATCCGAAGAATATTTCTATTTCATTGGCGAATTGAGAGGTGTTGCAAAACCTGATGTGGACGCATTTTTAAGTCAGTTTGCAGATTTTTTTAACGGTGAAATATTGAACCAAAAGAAATACATTCGCGATTATTCCAAAGGAAATCAAAAGAAAATTGGTGTTATTGGCGCTATGATTGGCAATCCAGAAGTAATTATTTTGGATGAACCTTTTGCTAATTTGGATCCAACAACTCAATTCCGTCTAAAAGCAATTTTTAAATCCATCGCCGATGAAGGGAAGCAAACTTTGCTGATTTCTAGTCACGATTTAAGTCACACAACCGAAGTTTGTCAGAGAATTGTTGTCTTGGAAAAAGGAAATATTGTTAGAGATATTCAAACAACCCCAGAAACATTAAAAGAGTTAGAAAGTTTCTTTTCAGAAGTGAAAAACTAGCATAAAAAGATAGAGAAGAGGCTGTTTGATATTTGGAGACATTCCTTTTTCGTTTACGTGGAACTATTATCCTTGTTTTCGCTAGAAATGGTGTTTTACAAACAAATTATTTGCCTAGATTCTTAAATGGATTTCAATGTTTTAACCATTAGGAAATGTTGAATTTCACCAAACAAAAGGTGGGTTTTCTCCACTGTTTGATAGCCTAATTTGCTGTAAAATGGTAGTGCATTTTCACGCGCCTGTAAAATTATTTTTTGTCCTTGTTGTTGGAGCACAACTTGTTCAATTGAGTGCATCAATTTTTTACCATAACCCTTGTTCTGCTCTGTTTGCTCAACAGCAAAGAAACGAACTTGAAAAACACGGTTTTCCATTGCATCCAAACGTGCCACAGCCACTAACTTTTTATGATCATACAAAGCAAAATGTTGCGCTATTACATCTCCTTCATTTTGTTCGCTTCCTTTGGGTTGTTTCCATGGTTGGCGCAATAACCGATAACGCAAATCGTAGTAATCTTGCCATTCTTCGGCTGATTGTGGCGCTCTAATTTCCATCTAATTCAAATGAAAAACCACTGATTTCAACCGTTTGGTAGGCACGCCATCAATTTGCTCTTCAAGCACCAAATGTTGGGTGTTTTTATCGTTCAACACTTCATCCAATGCTTTGATTTTTCCAACTGGGACAAACAATCGGTGCATAGCTTCTAAAATTTCATCAGCAGCAACAAGTTCAATTTTAGCTTGCAAGATATCTTTTAGTAAAAAACGATTAATCACTCGCGATTGATTGTCAGAAAAACGAGCGTCTTTAATCAACTCCGACAAATTTAAAAAGCTACACAACTTTTCAAAATGTGTGTTGCTTCCAATGGCAAATGTGATGTAGTGTTGGTCTTTTGTCTTAAAAATTTCGCCATAAGGTGCAATGTTAGGATGCAAGCTTCCGATGCGTTGCGGTATGAATTTTTCGTGCAAATAATTGGTTGCTTGGTTGATTAAACTTGCCACTGCTGATTCGTAAAGTGAAGCTTCAACAACACAACCTTTATTTGTTGATATTCTGTTAATTAAAGCTACTAATAAACCTTCTTTTAATTGGTGAGCAGTCAACACATCAATTAAAGCAACGGGCATTTTAACAGGACCACTTTCTGGTGTTCCATTCATACTCATAAAACCTGATTCTGCTTGCACAATTAAGTCATAAGCCACCCTGTCAGAATGTTTGCCAAAACCAGAAATTTTTCCGTGAATGAGTTGGGGATTTTTTGCAAAAAGCACGTCATCCGTTAGGTTAAATTTTTCAGCATCACCTTTTTTAAAATTGGTAATTAAAATATCGGCTTGTTCAATTAACTTTAAAAATTGATTATAATCTGCTTCAACTGTATAATCTAATTTTTGATATTCTTTTTTGTAGTTGACAGCCGAAAAATAGGCAGAAACAGAACTGTTTTTATCCTCTGTAGGCAATTTCCATTTACGAGTAACATCGCCATGTAGTGGGTGTTCTACTTTTATAACTTTGGCACCTAATTCTGCAAAAAACATCCCTACTGATGGTCCAGCCAAAACGGTAGAAGCATCAATAATTACCAATTCTTTTAAATCCATCTCTATTTCATAAAAAAAAGAGGCAACTTTCAATCCTTTAGTTACCTCTTTTCATTTCTTTAATTCATTACTTTTTGCTTAACTCCCAGTTAACATACTCGTTAATAGTTGCTTCCAATTCAGCAGAAATTTTAGCTTTTTTTGCCATTGCAGGAAGAATTTTATCCCACTGTTCACGTGTAAAATTATCCACTTTTTTCCATTTGTGGCATTTTACACAATGTTGAGCATACAATCCATATCCTTCTTCCACTTTTGCATTTGGAAATTCCATCGATTTTTCTTTTGAGTCTGCTGTTGTTTTAGGACTACATGAAGCTAATACTAAAGCTCCTACGATAAATAATTTAAATTTCATAAAGTTGTTCATTTCTGCTAAATTACAAAAAATAATTGAGTTCAATAAATCTTAAGAAATATTAAGAAATTTGATAATTGCTCTAGCAGTTGTTTTTTTATATTATCACAAAACCCAAAATCTTTGTTAATAATTACACATTCACGAATCAGCGCTTTTTTTTTAGTTATATTTGTTTTGAAATAAAAAGAAATCTAATAAACTATAAAAATCTAAAAAATGCCTGTATATCACAAATTGGGGAAAATTCCACCAAAACGACACATTCAGTTCCGAAAAGACGATGGCAATTTATACTATGAAGAGTTATTTTGTACTGCAGGATTTGCTGGAGTGTACACCAACATGTACCACATTCATCGCCCAACGATGATTAAAAGTTATGGAAAAGCTTATTCAGTTGCTCCAAAAATTGTAGATAAGAACAACGTAAAACCATATTTATTAGAAGGTTTTCAAGTTCCACCAACACCCGACTTCTTAGAATCGCGTAAGATAGTTTTTGCTAATAGTTCAACTTATGTTGTGCTTGCAGCGCCGACGAACAAAACAATGGATTATTTTTACAAGAACACGGGAGCTGATGAATTAATTTTCATTCACAAAGGTTCAGGTAAATTACGTACATTTTTAGGGAATTTAGACTTTGGTTATGGCGATTATTTAATTATTCCACGAGGCACCATTTACCAAATAGAATTTGATACAGACGACAACCGTTTGTTGATTGTTGAATCAAAAGATCCGTTTTTTACGCCAAAACGTTACAGAAATAATTTTGGACAATTGTTAGAACATTCGCCATTTTGCGAACGCGATTTCCGTTTTCCTGAAGAGTTAGAATCACATGATGAATTGGGTGATTTCTTGATGAAAACAAAGAAAAATGACGAAATAATTGAGGTTGTTTTTGCAGCTCATCCATTTGATGTGATTGGATATGATGGTTACAACTTCCCGTATGCGTTCAATATTAAAGATTTTGAACCAATTACAGGCAGAATTCACATGCCACCAACTATTCACCAGCATTTTGAAACGGCTTCGTCTGTTATTTGTTCGTTCGTTCCTCGTTTGTTCGACTACCATCCGCAGGCAATTCCGGCACCATACAACCATTCCAACATTGATTCGGATGAGTTGTTGTATTATGTGGAAGGAAAATTCATGTCGCGCCCACACGTAAAAGCAGGTAACATAACATTGCATCCTGCAGGATTTACACATGGTCCGCAACCTGGCGCTGCCGAAGCAAGTATAGGTAAAAAAGACACGGAAGAATACGCTGTAATGGTAGATACATTTGCTCCATTGATGGTAACAGAAGAAGCGATTAAAATTGCCGATCCTGAGTATTACAAAACGTGGTTAGATAATTAAGAAAGAGTGTTTAAAATATAAAAGTTGAGAGTATGAGTAAAGAATTAAAATCAACGGAGTTTGGTTTAGAGAAAATTTTTGAAGGTGCGCAAGATTTCCTTCCAATCATGGGAACAGATTACGTTGAGTTCTATGTTGGAAATGCAAAACAAGCGGCGCATTATTACAAAACTGCATTTGGATTCCAGTCTGAAGCTTATGCAGGTTTGGAAACAGGTGTAAGAGATCGCGCTTCGTATGTATTAAAACAAGATAAAATTCGTTTGGTTTTAACAACAGCGTTGAATTCTAATTCTCCAATTGGTGAGCACGTTAAAAAACACGGAGACGGTGTAAAAGTTGTTGCTTTATGGGTTGAAGATGCACGTTATTCGTATGAAGAAACAGTGAAAAGAGGTGCAAAATCGTTCATGGAACCAGTAGTTGAAAAAGACGAAAATGGTGAAGTTGTTCGTGCAGGTATCTATGCTTATGGTGAAACAGTTTTCATTTTTGTAGAAAGAAAAAATTACAACGGTTTGTTCTTGCCAGGATATAAAAAATGGGAATCATCCTACAATCCAGCTCCAGTTGGTTTAAAATATGTTGACCACATGGTTGGAAACGTAGGTTGGAACCAAATGAATGTTTGGGTAAAATGGTTTGAAGATGTAATGGGATTTGTTAACTTCTTATCGTTTGATGACAAACAAATTACTACAGAATATTCTGCTTTGATGTCTAAAGTAATGGCAAACGGTAACGGACGTATTAAGTTCCCAATCAACGAACCTGCTGAAGGAAAGAAAAGATCACAAATAGAAGAATATTTGGACTTCTATGAAGGTGAAGGCGTTCAACACATTGCAGTTGCAACTGATGATATCGTTAAAACTGTCACAGAAATGCGTGCAAGAGGTGTTGAGTTCTTATCTGCTCCACCACAAGCATATTATGACATGGCACCAGATCGTTTGGCAAAATTCAACCATAAATTGCAAGAAGACGTTAAAAAATTACAAAGCCTTGGAATTATGATTGACGCTGACGACGAAGGTTATTTGTTGCAAATATTTACTAAACCAGTAGAAGACCGTCCAACGTTATTCTACGAAATCATCCAACGTATGGGTGCAAGAGGTTTTGGTGCAGGTAACTTCAAAGCTTTGTTTGAATCTATTGAAAGAGAACAAGAATTGAGAGGTACTTTATAATATTTTCCTATCAATAAAAAATACAAAGAGGCTGTCTTTTATGGACAGCCTCTTTTTCTTATTTTCTCACTAAACTACACATCTACTTCAACTCTAAGTAACTTTCAAAAGTCTTTTTTCAAAGAGGAAAACTTACAATTTTATTGAAAACCATAGATGGAAGGTGTTGCTTCGGTTCTGAAAACACTATCTCCGTAATAGGCTA